>JAJSZB010000064.1:0-24705 GCA_050613715.1 Streptomyces sp. IBSBF 3018 | reverse complement strand
GCCTCCCCCACGGCCTCCCCCACAGCTTCCGCCCTCCGCGTGAGCGACCCCGGTTTCACCCGTTCGGCTCGTTCTGCGGATCTCCGCTCCGTACCCGCATGTCCGCGGAGTCTTCTCCGGCACGCGCCGCCGCAAGGAAGAAGACCTCCGCATGGAACAGCATCGGGAGCGCCTCCCGGCGCCGTCCGGATCAGCTCCGCCCGCCGCCGTGCTCGACCGCGAGGGCAGCGATTTCGCCGCGCTGGCCCGCGCGATAGCCGCCGCCGGGCTGCTGGCGCGGCGCCCCGGCTACTACGCCGCCCGGATCGGCGGTGTCGCCGTCCTCTACGCCGCCGCCTGGACGGTTTGCGCGCTGCTGGGCCCCTCCTGGTGGCAGCTGCTCGTGGCCGGCGCGCTCGGCGTGCTGTTCGCGCAGGTGGCCCTGGTCGCCCACGACATCGCGCACCGGCAGGTCTTCCGGCTGCGCCGGCCGAGCGAGGCGGCCGGCCGGATCGCCGGCAACCTGTGCGTCGGCATGAGCTACGGCTGGTGGCAGGACAAGCACACCCGGCACCACGCCAACCCCAACCACGAGGACCTCGACCCGGACGTGGCCCCCGACGTCCTCGTGTGGTCGCTGCGGCAGGCCGCGGACGCCCGCGGCGCGGCCCGCTGGATCGGCGGCCGGCAGGCGTACTGGTTCTTCCCGCTGCTGACCCTGGAGGGCATGAACCTCCACGTGGCGGGCGTGCGCGCGCTGTTCCGCCCGGTCTACCGGCGGCGCGGCCTGGAGGCGGTCCTGCTCGGCCTGCACATCGCCGGGTACGCGGCCGCGCTGCTGCTGGTGCTCACCCCGCTCCAGGCGCTGGCCTTCCTGGCCGTGCACCAGGCGGTGTTCGGCGTCTACCTGGGCTGCACCTTCGCGCCCAACCACAAGGGCATGCCGACGCTGACCGGCGACGAGCGCCCCGACTTCCTGCGCCGCCAGGTGCTGACCTCCCGCAACGTCCGCGGCGGCCCGCTGGTCGACGTCGTGCTCGGCGGGCTCAACTACCAGGTCGAGCACCACCTGTTCCCGAGCATGCCCACCCCGCACCTGCGCCGCGCCCAGCCGATCGTCAGGGCGCACTGCGCGCGGCTCGGCATCGCGTACACCGAGTCCGGCCTGCTCGCCTCCTACGCCGAGGCGCTGCGCCACCTGCACCGGGTCGGCGCCCCGCTGCGCGGGCCCCGGCCCGCGCCCGCCCTGCCGTGACCCCGCACGCCCCCGCACGGCCGTGCGTGCCTGTGCCCGGCCGTACGGGGCCGTGCGTGGCCCTACGCGGCCGCGCGTGCCTGTGCATGTCCGTGCTCGGCCGTGCACGGCCGTGCGTGACCCCCGCCGTCCGCGGGCCGGTGCTCGTACCCGTCCGCCGCGCCTGCTCGCGGACCCCGCTGTCGCCCGCGCCGGAATCGTGAGAACGTGGCTGTCCGGCTCCACTCCCTTCCCTTGTCGAGGCATGATGCGCGTCACCATCGCCCGCCGCCACTTCTACTTCCACCCGTCCGAGGTGGAGCAGGCGATGAACGGCGTGGCTCCCGAGCCCGTCGTCGCCGGCGCTTCCGTCGACATCGGCGGGGTCCGCTACCCGGTGATGCAGGTCGGCTCGGTGATCACCCGGCAGGACCGGCGCGACTTCAGCGCCGGCGAGGTGCACCGCGCGATGAAGGCGCTCGGCTTCACCTGTCACGTCACCTCCGCCTGACCCCTGGCCCGTGGGCCGCGCTCCCGCAGCGGCTTCCCCCGCCGTAGGGCGGTGCGGGCCGCGAGTGGTCCGGCGCCCGGGTGACGTACCCGCGTCACAGGCGCGGGCGCAGCAGCGTCGACGGCTGCGGGAGGCGCCGCGGCGGACGCAGCGTGGCCGTGCCCGGCGGCGGTGCGGCGCCCGCGAGGACGAAGGACCAGTCCGCGGGCGCGGTGCACACCCGGCCCGGCGGGCGGTACGCGGCTGCGCGCACCCCGGCCGCGCGCAGCGTCGCCGCGACCGTCCACGTCCCCGCGTCGTCGCTGTGGACCGCGATCCGGCCGCCGGGGGCCAGCGCGCGGGCGGCCAGCCCGTAGAACTCCTGCGAGTACAGCTTCGCGGAGTCCGAGCCGTCCGGCTCCGGCAGGTCGGCGAGGACCACGTCGTAGCCGCCGACCGCGGCGGAGGCGCTGCGGTCGCGGGCCCGGCCGCGCAGCCAGTCGAACGGGTCCGCGGCCACCGCGCGCACCCGCGGGTCGGCGAACGCGTGGCCGTTCAGCCCGGCCAGCCCGGGGTCGGTGCGGCCAAGACGCAGCAGCGCGGCGTCCGGCTCGACGACGGTCACCGCGCGCACCCCCGCGTGCCGGAGCACCGCGCCGAGCGCCACCCCGTCGCCGCCGCCGAGCACCAGGACGCGGCGGGCCGCGCCGGTCTCCAGCGCCGGATCGGCCAGCCCGCTGCCGTACGCCTGCGCGTCCGGGCCGCACAGCCGCAGCCGGCGGTCGGCGTAGAGCCGTAACGCGATCGATCCCGAGCACAGCGCGGGGCAGGACCCGGTGAGCACCAGCTCCCGGCCGCCGCTCTGCTCGGCGACGCGCACCTCGCCGCCGTAGACCGCGCGGCGCGCCGCCCGTTCGTACGGTCCCGCGGCGGCGGCCGCGCAGGCGAGGACGGCGAGCACCGCGACGTTGCCGGTCAGCAGCCAGGCGCGGGCGCGGCGCGGCACGTCGGCGCGGAACAGCCAGAGCACCACCGCGCCGCCCGCCACCGCGTTGACCACGCCGGTGGCGAGCGCGCCGGTGAGCTCCCCGAACCGCGGCAGCAGCAGGAACGGGAAGGCGAGGCCGCCGACCAGCGCCCCCACGTAGTCCGCGGCGAACAGGTCGGCGACCGCGCCGCCCGCGTCCTGCCGTCTGATCCGCTGCACCAGCGTCATCAGCAGCGGCACCTCCGCGCCGATCAGCACGCCGATCGCGAAGGCGCACACCACGACGGCGGCGCGGGCCTGCCCGAACCACGCGAAGAACCCGTAGAGCGCCATCACCGACAGGCCGCCGACCAGCGCGAGCACCGACTCGACCGCGGCGAAGGCCGCCGCGGCGCGCAGCCGCAGCCGCTTGGCCAGCAGCGAGCCGCAGCCCATCGCGAAGACCATCACCGACAGCACGACGGACGCCTGCGTGACCGAGTCGCCGATCAGGTACGAGGCGAGCGCCACCAGCTCCAGTTCGTAGACCAGGCCGCAGGCCGCGCAGACGAACACGGCGGCCAGCACCAGCGCGCGGGCCGGCCCCGGGGGCAGCGGCAGGCGCGCCCCGAGGGGCGGCGGCGGTGCGGCCCGGGTACGGCCGTGCTGGTCGATCATGCTGTGCACGCTATGTCAGGGGTTCGGCGCGCAATGTCACTCACGCGGGTGGGATCGGCGGACGGGGGTTGACGCGGGCCGCCGGCTCAGCGGACGGCGCTGACGCGGGTTCTGGTCGCCACCAGCCGGCCCTCCTGCGGGTAGGCGTGCCAGGTCCACCACTGCACGCCGCCCTGCGCGCAGCGCACGAGCAGCGCGGTGAACGCGTTCTCGTCGCCGGGGAAGGTGCCGGCGAGGCCGTGCGGGTGGTCGGCGACCAGCGCGAGCAACTCCTGTGCGCGGCCGGCGAAACGGCCCTGCGGGAGCTTCTCGATACGGGCCGCGAACTCGTAGTCCCACGGCCCGATCCGCTTGGACACCCCGAAGGGCAGCGGCGCCTGGCTGCCGGGCAGACACGCCACGGTCTCCGAGCAGGACCCGGCGTCCGCGCCGACCAGCACCTGGTGGGACGCGCCGAGCAGCCGTAACTCGACCTCGGCGCGCAGCCCTTGGGCATCGTCGACCGCGACGCCGAGCACGGCGAGCGCGGGCAGCGGCTCTTTGCCGAGGGCCCATGCGAGGTCCCCCGCACGGGTGTCGGTATAGGTGGTCTGAAGGGTGGTGAGCATGGGTCGGCTCCGCAGGCGCACAGGAGATCAGGCATGCGGTGGACCGCGCGACGCTCACACGATCGCGTCGCGCCGGCCGTACGCATGCGGTGGATCTGGCACGGTGGAGGTGCGGGTCGGTTTCCGGCCAGGACGGCGCGTCGGCCCGCACCCACGTGAAGTCCGTGGACCCCGGGGGCATGTCGGCGTGTCCACGGGCGTCCGATGCCTACGGAATCACGAAACCGTTGGCTGTCTCAGCCTTTTTACTGTTCTGTGCGGACTTTCCATCCTTGGGAGCGCTTGTGGGCTCAGGTGTTCACAGCCGTGCGCTCCGGTACGGGCGCGCCGGCCGAGAACGGCCGGAAAGCGGCGGCCCGGGTCCACGCCGAGCCGGGGGCGGCCGTCCGGCCGCGCATGGGCGAGGATGGCGCGTGGACGACCGGCGGATCGGCGGGCCGGTCGGCGGACGTATCGGCATCCGGGTTGAGGACGGTGGAGAGATGAGCGGCAGGCCGCTGCTGAACCGCAGGCTGGACGGGCTCGGGACGACGATCTTCGCGGAGATGTCCGCGCTGGCGGCGGCCACCGGCGCGATCAACCTCGGCCAGGGCTTCCCCGACACCGACGGCCCGGAAGCCGTACGGGATGCGGCGGTTCGGGCGCTGCGCGACGGCCGCGGCAACCAGTACCCGCCGGGACCGGGCGTGCCGGAGCTGCGTACCGCGATCGCCGGGCACCAACGCCGGTTCTACGGACAGGACATCGACCCCGACGCCGAGGTCCTCGTCACCGCGGGCGCCACCGAGGCCATCGCCGCCGCGATGCTCGCGCTGCTCGAACCCGGCGACGAGGTCATCGCGTTCGAGCCCTTCTACGACTCCTACGCGGCGTGCGTCGCGATGGCCGGCGGGGTCCGCGTCCCCCTCACCCTGCACGCCCCCGACTTCCGCCCCGACCTCGACGCGCTACGGGCGGCCGTCACCCCGCGCACCCGCCTTCTCCTCCTCAACAGCCCGCACAACCCGACCGGCACGGTGCTCACCCGCGCCGAGCTGACCGCGATCGCCGAACTGGCCGTCGAGCGGGACCTCCTGGTCGTCACCGACGAGGTCTACGAGCACCTCGTCTTCGACGGCGAGCACGTCCCCCTGGCCACCTTCCCCGGCATGCGCGACCGCACGGTCTCCATCTCCTCGGCGGGCAAGACCTTCTCCTTCACCGGCTGGAAGGTCGGCTGGGTCACGTCGACGCCGGAGCTGGTGGCCGCGGTCCGCACCGCCAAGCAGTTCCTCACCTACGTCGCCTCGGGCCCCTTCCAGTACGCCATCGCCGAGGCCCTCGCCCTGCCCGACACGTACTACACCGGCATCCGCGACGACCTCCGCGCGAAGCGCGACCTGCTGGCCGACGGCCTCACCGACGCCGGCTTCGAGGTCCACCGCCCCCAGGGCACGTACTTCATCACCACCGACATCGCCCCCCTCGGCGAAAAGGACGCCCTCACCTTCTGCCGCACCCTCCCCACCCGCTGCGGCGTGGTCGCCGTCCCCAACTCCGTCTTCTACGACCACCCCACCGCCGGCCGCACCCAGGTCCGCTTCGCCTTCTGCAAACGCGAAGAAGTCCTCCGCACCGCCGCCGACCGCCTCCGCGGCTTGTCCGATTGAGTGCTGACGGTGCAGGCGCGCGACGTCAGATGTCATTCGACGGCTCAAGATCGGGCTCCTCGGGCGCGACGGTCGAGTTGCAGCCCGCCCTTGGACACTCGCCCCTGCTCGAGGACCCGCCGCGGACCGCCGCGCCACTGCCGGCCTTCGCCCCGAACCACACGGCGCGGATGGGCTGAACAACGCGGCAGGGGAGTACCGCACGCTCAGGGCAGATCGATGTCCTGACCGCCCGCGGCCTCGATCAGCCGGAGGAGCGCGGGGCGGCCCGCGTAGGGGCGCCGGTCGGTGCCGAAACGTATCCAGCCGGTGCCGCGGTCGCCGACCCCGGCGTCCCACCAGCGCCAGTCGCGGACCCCGGGCGCACCGCCGGGGACGAAGTGGCGCAGCCAGGCGCACAGTTGCCGGTCGGGGGACGCTTCCGCCCCGGGGGACGTGCCGGGAGACCCGGAAGGCCTTTGCGTGAAGTGCTGGACGAACCAGTCCGGGAGGACGTCCGGCCGGGGCCGGTCGTCCGGCCGTGCGTCCGCCGGGCGCACCGCGAACGGCAGGACGGCGAGCAGCACTTCGCGTACCAGATCGACGGTGGCGCCGGGGTCCCGCGCGGTGAAGCCGGCCCGCAGCTCCGGAAGGGGATTGACGGTGTCCGGGTGCGGCCCGTACCGAACCCTGAGCAGTTCCGCGGACGGCGCCGCGGCGTCCAGTTGCTCCCAGAGGAGCTGACGCGGCCGGTGGGTCAGGCGTGAGGCAGCCGCTTCGGCGAGAGCGAGCAGTTCGCGCCGCTCCTCGGGGGACGGGTCGAGGGCGGGCGCGACGTCGCGGGTCCTGGCGCGCCAGGGCGATGTGTGGAAGCCGCGGATCAGCGCCGCGGCATCGGACGCGGCCCTGAGCGCGAGCCGGGAGTCCGGGTCCGCGGCGGCACGCAGGACCGTGCGCAGTCGCCGCAGCGGATCGGGTTCGTCGAGGAGGCGGTACCCGGCACGCCGGACGGTCGGCCGGTCGCGGTCGGCGAGCAGCGACTGCGCGAGTCCGGCGGGCAGCCGACCGGTGCGGGTGCGGAGCGTGGCGGTGGCCTCGCGGACGACCTTCGCGGACGGATCGCGCAGCAACGGGATCACGTCGTCCACGGGGACCGCGTCCAGGACGCGTAGCCCCCGCGCGGCCGCGGCGCGTATGCGGGGTCGCGGATGGGCGAGCAGCGGCACCAGCAGGCCGGAGTCCTCCGGGCGGCCGGACTCCGCGAGACCCGCGATCGCCCCCGGCGTGGGCGTGACGGCGGCACCCGCCTCCGCCGTTCCGGCCGTTCCCGGCCCGGGCGCGCCGGCCGCGACAGTTCCCGGCTCGTGCATGCCCGTGGCCACCGCACCGCGCCGCTCCGTCGCCGCGGACTCGCCCGGCCGGACCGCCGTGCGATACCACGCGACCGCGGCCACACCCGTACGGCGCGCCGCGTCGCGGGCCACCGCGCGGACGAGCGGCGACGGGTCCCCCAGGTGGGGTACGGCCTCCGCTGCCAGTCCTCTTCTGACGAGTCCCACGAGGCCCAGAACGCGGACATCCGGGTACCTGCTCGTCACCAACCGCCGCAGCAGGGCGTCCTGTTCGGCCCAGACGGCCTCGCGCACGGCGGCCTCGGCCGCGAGCTCGCGGCAGTGGCGGTCTCGGTCCCGCTCGGTGATCGCGACCAGCGTCCTGAGCGGGAACCGGTGCGTCGCGAGCGCGGCCCGGAGAACGAACCGGCGCAGTCGCGGGTTTGGCGAGGCGAGGAACTGCTCGTAGGCGGTGGGCTCCGGCAAGGCCGCGAGGGCGCTGAGGAGTTGCCGCTCGGCGAAGGTCCCCCGGTCGCGCCGGGCGAGCAGCAGGGTGACCGGCGCGGCGGCGAGGACCAGCCGCTCCGGATCCTCGTGCAGGAGAAGCGCCAGTGCCGCGCGGGCGGGTTGCCTCACCGGGACCGCCCAGTCGGCGGTGCGCAGGACCAGGAACGGCATCAGCGCGGCCGGAGCTCGACGCCGTCGCAGCAGGTCGTGCACGCGAGTCACGGCCAGCCCGCGTACGCGCCCGTCGGGGTCGCTGGAGGCGAGCGCCAGACCGAGCGGGCTGAGGTCGTCAGCCAGGGCCGGGGCCGCATTCCGCCGCGCACCGGGGGTGTAGTAGCCGTATCGGCTCTCGGTCGTCCGCCGTACCGCCACGTCGAGTCGCAGAACCAACTGCGGTTGCTCCGCCAGGAGTTCCAACGCGGCAGCGGACTCCCCCGCGGCGTCCATGGCACGCACGGCTGCGACGAGCTCGCGATCGGATGCCGGCCGGTCGGCCTCCGTGCGGAGCCGCGCGGACTCGAACGCGTCGAGAGCCGCGAGAACCGCGGATGTCTGGGGCGGAACAAGCGGCGTGGGCGGCACGGGCGTTGACCGCTTCGGCTCTGAGGTCCTGGACATGCGCACATGGTGCAGGCCGCCGCGCGGAAAAGCTCCCGCATTTCGGCCGGAGGCCGTCGGCACGCCTCCGCGCAGGACACGGCCATGCAGCGGGCCCGGCCGCGACGGTGTCCCCCGGCTACCAGGGGACCACTCCCGTTTCGTCCTGGAAGGTTCCGGTCGGGCCGGTCGGGGGGAGGGTGGCCAGGCGGACGACGACGGATGCGCTCTCGTGCGGGGGGCGGCCGACGCGGAAGGCCGCGGTCAGGTCGGTCGCGGTGGTGCCGGGCTCGACCGCGTTGAACTTGATGCCCGGCTGGGACTTCGCGTACTGGACCGTGAGCATCGTGGCCGCGGCCTTGGACGCGGAGTAGAGCGCGAGCGGCAGGGCGGACTCCGGCCGGTCGGGGTTGGTCACCGCCCAGAACGAGCCGGCGCTGCTGGAGACGGTGACCACCGTCGGGTTCGCGGACCTGCGCAGCAGCGGAAGCGCCGCCTCCGTCACGCGCACGATGCCCACCGCGTTGGTGTCGAAGGCGTGCAGCGCGGTGGGGCCGTCGAGGCTGCCGTGCGCCAGGACGCCCGCGTTGTGCACCAGGACGTCGAGCCGGCCCTCGGCCGCGTCGATCGCGGCCAGCGCGGCGGCCACCGACGCGTCGTCGGTCACGTCGAGCCGTACGAACCGCGCGCCGAGCGCCGCCGCGGCCTGCTCGCCGCGCCCGACGTCCCGCGCGCCGACGTAGACGACGTGGCCCAGCGCCAGCAGCTGCCTGGCGGTCTCGAAGCCGATGCCCTTGTTGGCCCCGGTGATCAGGGTGATGGTCATGCGCGTCCCTCGCGTCCTGTCCTGCACCGGCGTGGCCCGCCTTGAGCCCCGTGACCGGCCATGAATTCCGTAACGATCGCTGCGGAAGTCCGACGCTAACACTTCCGCAGCGATCGCTGCAAAAGAGGTACGCTGACGGGCGTGGAGACGAAGGCACAGGGCGCGGGGGCGAAGGGCGCGGGAGCACAGGGCGCGGGGGCGAAGAGGAGCGGTCCGGTCGGCCGGCCGCGGGCGTTCGACGCCGACGAGGCGCTGGAGCGCGCCATGCTGGTCTTCTGGGAGCACGGCTACGAGGGCGCCAGCACCGCCGTCCTCACGCAGGCGATGGGCATCTCCACGACCAGCATGTACGCGGCCTTCGGCAACAAGGAGCAGCTGTTCCGCAAGGTCCTGGAGCGCTACACCGAAGGCCCGAGCGCATACCTCGGCCGGGCGCTGGAGGAGCCGACCGCGCTCGGCGTCGCGCGGGCGATCCTGGCCGGCACCGTGCGCACCACCACCCGCCCCGCCCAGCCGCACGGCTGCCTCGGCGTCCAGGGCGCGCTGAGCGCGAGCGACGCGGCCCAGGAGGTCCGCGACCTCCTCGCCGCCTGGCGCAACGACGGCTACGCGCGCGTCCGCGACCGTTTCGTGCGGGCCGTCGAGGAGGGCGACCTGCCCGAGGGCACCGACCCCGGGCTGCTGTCCCGCTACGTCACCGCGGTCGGCTACGGCCTCGCCGTGCAGGCCGCGAGCGGTGTCACCCGCGACGAGCTCCAGCAGACGGCCGACGCCGCCCTGCGCAACTGGCCGCCCGCCTGAGCCGCTCGGCCGCGCGCACGACAGCGCCCCCGTTCACGTGAGTGCCCCCGGACACGGCAGCGCCCCGGCCGCCCGCGCACGCGCGCGCACGACAGCGCCCCGCCCGGCTCCTCGCCGGACGGGGCGCTGACTGGTCGACGGCCCGCGCCGCCGCGCACGCCGGATCAGTCCGTGCCGGACTCCATCGCCGCGCGGTCCAGCAGCTCGTCCTCGTCCAGGGCCGCCAGCTCGGCCAGCGTGCTGGGCTCGCCGCGCGAGGCGATCGCCTCCGCGCCGCCCTCGGGCATCTGCGGCATCGTGCCGATCAGGCCGGTCGCCGCGGCCTGGGCGGCGCCGAGGGCCGGGCTGCCGGTGCCGATCAGGCCGAGCCCGACGTACTGCTCCAGCTTGGCGCGCGAGTCGGCGATGTCGAGGTTGCGCATGGTGAGCTGGCCGATCCGGTCGACCGGGCCGAACGCGGAGTCCTCGGTGCGCTCCATCGACAGCTTGTCCGGGTGGTAGCTGAACGCCGGGCCGGTGGTGTCGAGGATCGAGTAGTCCTCGCCGCGCCGCAGCCGCAGCGTCACCTCGCCGGTGACGGCGGCGCCGACCCAGCGCTGGAGCGACTCGCGGATCATCAGCGCCTGCGGGTCCAGCCAGCGGCCCTCGTACATCAGCCGGCCGAGCCGCCGGCCCTCGTTGTGGTACTGCACGAGGGTGTCCTCGTTGTGGATCGCGTTGACCAGGCGCTCGTACGCGGCGTGCAGCAGCGCCATGCCGGGAGCCTCGTAGATGCCGCGGCTCTTGGCCTCGATGATCCGGTTCTCGATCTGGTCGGACATGCCCAGGCCGTGCCGGCCGCCGATCGCGTTGGCCTCCATCACCAGGGCGACCGGGGAGGGGAACTCCTTGCCGTTGACCGTGACCGGGCGGCCCTGGTCGAAGCCGATCGTCACGTCCTCGGCCGGGATCTCGACCGTGGGGTCCCAGAACCGCACGCCCATGATCGGGTCGACGGTCTCGATGCCGGCGTCCAGGTGCTCCAGCGTCTTGGCCTCGTGGGTGGCGCCCCAGATGTTGGCGTCGGTGGAGTACGCCTTCTCGGTGCTGTCGCGGTACGGCAGGCCGTGCGCGACCAGCCACTCCGACATCTCCTTGCGGCCGCCCAGCTCGGTGACGAAGTCGGCGTCCAGCCACGGCTTGTAGATCCGCAGGTGGGGGTTGGCGAGCAGGCCGTAGCGGTAGAACCGCTCGATGTCGTTGCCCTTGAACGTCGAGCCGTCGCCCCAGATCTGGACGTCGTCCTCCAGCATCGCGCGCACCAGCAGCGTGCCGGTGACGGCGCGGCCCAGCGGCGTGGTGTTGAAGTACGCGCGGCCGCCCGAGCGGATGTGGAAGGCCCCGCAGGTCAGCGCGGCCAGCCCCTCCTCGACCAGCGCCGCCCGGCAGTCGACCAGGCGCGCGACCTCGGCGCCGTAGGTCTTCGCGCGGCCGGGCACGGAGGCGATGTCGGGCTCGTCGTACTGGCCGATGTCAGCGGTGTACGTGCAGGGCACGGCGCCCTTGTCACGCATCCACGCGACCGCGACGGAGGTGTCGAGGCCGCCGGAGAAGGCGATGCCGACCCGCTCGCCGGCGGGAAGGGAGGTGAGGACCTTGGACATGGTTAAAGTATGCACACCTACGCATGATCATGCAAAGTCATGAGCGGGGATCACGCGCGGGGGCGCAGAGCGATCGCGTACGGGCAGGGGAATCGCGTACGGACAGGGGCTCGCGGTACGGCGAGGGTCTACGCGAGGACGCCCGCGGCGCGGGCCGCGGCCAGCCACTGCGGGAACTCCGCGAGCAGTTCGTCGTACAGCACCGCGTCCGGGATCGACCGCGGCGCGTCGCCGGCGGCGAGGAAGCCCGCGTTGTCGACCAGCCGCCGCTGCGGCGCGGGCAGTTCGTCCAGCCGGCGCAGGAAGCGGAACTCGTCGTCGCCGAAGCCCACGAACTGCCAGAAGATCGGCAGCCGCGCGGCGGTGCACAGGACGTGCTCGGCCGCGGTCCGCGACGAGGGCGAGCCGTCGGTCTGGAAGACCACGAACGCGGGGTCGGTCGCGCCGCACGCCTGGTAGTGGTCGATGACGGCCTGCATGGCCAGGTGGTAGTTGGTACGGCCCATGTGGCCCATCGACTCGTGCAGCGCGCCGATCCGGCCCTGGTACGCGTCCAGGCCGACCTCGGCGACGCCGTCGACCTCGGTGGAGAAGAAGACGACGGGGACCACGCCGTCGTCGTCCAGATTGGCGGCGAGGGCGAGCGTCTGCTCGGCGAGGTGCTGGACCGAGCCGTCGCGGTAGTAGCGGCGCATGCTGCCGGAGCGGTCGAGCACGAGGTAGACGGCGGCGCGCTGCCCGCTGATCCGGTTCTTGACCAGGGAGACGAAGGCGGCCTTGAAGAGGCTGACCAGGCCGGGCGCGCGGTCCGCGACCTTCTCCAGACTGACGGCGGGAGCGGGGGCACCGGCAGGCGCGAGGGTCCCGGCACTCCCGGGCGCGGCGGCCTCGCCTGCCTCGCGGGGTCTCTTGCGGTAGTCGATCCGGTACGTCTTGCGGTAGTCGATGGCCATGGACCGGGATTGTCCTCCGGTGGCGCCACCGCTGTCCGAAGATCGGCGAAGCCGGCGGCCAGGGGCGCGCGGGAGCCGTACGGACGCGGCTCGGGGCAAGGTTGGACCCCCGAACATGACCGACGAATTAGGTGAGGCTAACCTAAGCAACGTGACAGTTGCTGAGGAGAGCGCGACCCGCGGCGCCGGGCTGCGGGCGGTCGGGGTGACGGTCGGCTACGACCGTGAGGACGTCGTGCACGACGCGGCGCTCACGGTGCGGCCCGGCGAGGTCACCGCGCTGGTCGGGCCGAACGGCAGCGGGAAGTCGACGCTGCTGCGGACGCTCGCCCGGTTGCAGCGGGCCCGCGCGGGGACGCTGGCCCTGGACGCGGCGGGCGGCGGGACCGAGGACGGCTTCCGGCTGACCTCGCGCGCGTTCGCCCGGCAGGTCGCGCTGCTCACGCAGGGGCGGCCGACGCCGAGCGGGCTGACCGTGCGCGACGTCGTGGAGTTCGGGCGGCACCCGCACCGCGGCCGGTGGGGGCGGCCGGACCCGGGCGGCGCCGCCGCGGTGGACCGGGCGCTCGGCCTCACCGGTGTCGCCGAGCTGGCCGGCCGCGGCGTCGAGCACCTGTCCGGCGGCCAGCTCCAGCGGGTGTGGCTGGCCGGCTGCCTCGCGCAGGAGACCGGCGTGCTGCTGCTGGACGAGCCGACGACGTACCTCGACCTGCGCTACCAGATCGAACTCCTCGACCTGATCAGGGACTTGGCCGACGACCACCGGATCGCGGTCGGCGTCGTGCTGCACGACCTCGACCAGGCCGCGGCGGTGGCCGACCGCGTCGCCCTGCTGCACGCGGGCCGGGTCGTCGCCGACGGCACGCCCGAGGAGGTGTTCACGCCGGCGCGGCTGTCGCGGGTCTACGGCATCCGCGTCGACGTCGACACCGATCCGTCGACCGGCCGGCTGCGCACCCGCGCGATCGGCCGCCACCACGCCCGCGGCGCGGCGGCCCGCACCCCGGCTCACGGCCCCGGCCCCGGCCCCGGCCACGACACGAGCCACTCCGCGGACGCCGCCCCCGGTACGGCCACCCCGGACGCGACCGCCCCGGACGCCGAGCCCCGGACCTGAACCCCACCCCGTACACACCGAGCGCCAAGGGCCGAGCGCCCAGCGCCCAGCGCCCAGAACCAAGCGCCCAGCACCGAGCGCCCCGCACCGAAAGGCACCCACCCGCCATGAGACGCCTCACCGCCACCACCGCCGCCGCGACCGCCACCGCGCTCGCCGCGCTCTGCCTGGCCGCCTGCGGCACGACGCACTCCGCCGCCGACGCCGCCGACGAGGAAGCACCCGCGGCGGGTTCGAGCACCTCGGGCGCCACCGGCAGGGCCGCGGGGCCCGTCACGCTCACCGACGCCACCGGCACGCAGGTGCGCCTCGACGCCCCGGCCGCCAAGGTCGTCGGCACCGAGTGGAACGTCGTGGAGGACCTCGTCACGCTCGGCGTGGACCCGGTCGGCGTCGCCGACGTGAAGGGCTACACCGCCTGGGACACCGCGGCCCCGCTGCGCACCTCCCCCAAGGACATCGGCACCCGCGGCGAGCCCAGCATGGACACCATCGCCGCCCTCGCGCCGGACCTCATCGTGGCGACCACCGACCTGTCCGCCTCCGCGGTGGCCCAACTGCGCAAGGTCGCCCCGGTGTTGGAGGTGCGGTCGGCCGACGCCGCGGACCAGATCGGCCTGATGACCACGGACCTCGACCTGATCGCCAAGGCCACCGGCACCGAGCAGAGGGCCGCCGCGGTCAAGCAGGCGTTCGACGCCAAGCTCGCCTCGGGCAGGAAGGCCCTCGCCGACGCCGGACTGGCCGGCGCGCCCTACGCGTTCGCCGACGGCTACGTGCAGGCGAACCAGGTCGCCGTCCGCCCGTACACGAGCGGCTCGCTCGTCGGCGCGGTGAACGAGCGGCTCGGCCTGAAGAACGCCTGGAAGGTGGCGGGCGACAAGGCGTACGGGCTGGCCGCGACCGATGTCGAGGGGCTCACCGGCCTCGGCGACGTGCACTTCGCGTACATCGCCAACGACACCGACGGCGACCCCTTCACCACCGCGCTCGCCGGCAACGCCGTGTGGAAGTCGCTGCCGTTCGTCGAGGCCGGGCACGTGAGCCGGCTGCCCGACGGCGTCTGGATGTTCGGCGGCCCGGCGTCCATGGGGGCCTACGTGGACTCCGTCGTCGCCGCGCTGACCAAGTCCCCCGCGAAGTAGGGCGCGTGACCGCCACCGCCCGGCCGCCCGCGCCCGGCCCGGACCACGCCGCCGCCGCGGCGGTCCCGGACGCCCCGCCGCCCGCGCCCGGCCCGGACAAGACCGTCGCCGCCGCGCCGGCCAACACCCCGGCCGCCGCAGGCCCGTTTACCGCCGCGCCCGCGAAGGGCGGCGCGCCCGCGAAGGGCCGCGTGCCCGGCGCCGCCGTCACCGCCGCGCTGCTCCTGCTGACCGCCGCGCTGCTCGTCCTGGACATCACCCAGGGCACCGCCGACGTGGGCGCGGGCGCGGTGTGGAAGGCGCTGACCGGACGGGCCGAACAGGGCGACGCCTCCGTGGTGTTGGCGTCCAGGCTGCCGCGGGCGGTGGCCGGCGTGCTGGTCGGCGTGGCGCTCGGCGCGGCCGGCGCGGCCCTCCAGGCGGTCAGCCGCAATGTGCTGGCCGCGCCCGACACCCTTGCGGTGAACGCCGGTTCGTACCTCGCGCTCGGTGTGCTCGCGGTGACCGGCGTCTCGGTCCCACTGCTCGCGTCCTCCGGCGTCGCGTTCGCCGGCGGTCTCGCCGCCGCCGCCGTGGTGCTGGCGCTGTCCGGGCTCGGCGCGGGGACCGTACGGCTGGTGCTGGCCGGCAGCGCGCTGGCGCTCGGACTGGGCGCGGTCACCGATGCGTTGCTGCTGCTGTTCCCGCAGCGGACCACCGGCCTCTACCAGTGGGGGCAGGGCGGCATCGGCCAGAACGGCTTCGGGGGCGTCGCGCAGATGGCGCCGGTCGCGGCGGCGGGCCTGGCCGGGCTGCTGCTGCTCGCCCGCCGGGTGGACGCGCTCGCGCTCGGCGACGACGCGGCCCGCGGCATCGGCGTGCCGGTGCGGCGGACCCGGGTGGCCGTGGTGGTGCTGGCCGCGCTGCTGTCCGCGGCGGCGGTGACGCTCGCCGGGCCGATCGGCTTCGTCGGGCTGTGCGCGCCCGCGCTGGTACGGCCGCTCGCCCGCCGGCTGCGCGGGCCGGCCGGGGCGCGGACGGCGATCCCGGTGGCGGCGCTGACCGGCGCGGTGCTGGTGCTCGGCTCCGACGTGCTGCTGCGCGCGACGGTGGGCGCACAGAGGGCGGTCGCGGTGCCGACCGGTGTGGTGACGAGCCTGGTCGGCGCGGTGTTCCTGGTGGTGATCGCGCTGCGCACCGGCGAGGCGGGCGGCACGGCGGCGCCCGACCGGCTGCGCACCCCGGGCCGGGGCGCGTTCGCCGCGGTGCTGGTGTGCCTGAGCGTGGTGCTGGCCGGCACGGTGGTTGCCGCGGTGCTGCTCGGCGACACCCCGCTGCTGCTCGGCGACGTCGTCAACTGGTCGCAGGGCAGGGCGGACCGGGTGGTCGGCTTCGTGCTGGACACCCGGGTGCCGCGGGTGCTCGCCGCGCTGCTGGCGGGCGGCGCGCTCGCGCTGTCCGGGACGCTGGTGCAGGCCGTCACCCGCAACCCGCTGGCCGAGCCCGGTGTGCTCGGCGTGTCCGGCGGCGCGGGCCTGGGCGCGGTGCTGCTGGTGACGAACGTGCCCTCGGCCGGCTCGTGGAGCGTCGCGGGGGCGGCCTGCGCGGGGGCCGCGGTCACCGCCGCGCTGGTCTTCGGGCTGTCCGCGCGCGGCGGCTTCGGGCAGAACCGGCTGGTGCTGGTCGGCGTCGGCGCGTCGGCCGCCGCCACCGCCCTGATCGGCCTGCTCATCGTGCTCACCGACCCGTTCAACGCGACCAAGGCGCTGACCTGGCTGTCCGGTTCGACGTACGGCAGGACGCTGCCGGACGTGGTCCCGGTGGGCGTGGTCCTCGCGGTCGGCACGGCGGTCGCGGTGGCGCGCCGCCGGCAGCTGGACCTGGTGGCGCTCGACGACGACACGCCCCGGCTGCTCGGGCTGGCCCTGGCCCGCGAGCGGCTGGCGCTGCTGTGCCTGAGCGTGCTGCTCAGCGCGGGCGCGGTGGCCGCGGCCGGCACGATCGGCTTCGTCGGGCTGGTGGCGCCGCACGCGGCCCGCGCGCTGGTGGGCCGCCGGCACGTACGGGTGCTGCCGGTCGCGATCATGCTGGGCGCGGCGCTGGTGTGCGCGGCGGACCTCCTGGGCCGTACGGTGATCGCACCGGCCCAGCTCGGCGCGGGCCTGACGACCGCGGTCATCGGCGCGCCGTACTTCCTCTACCTGCTGGTCAGGACCCGGCGGTAGGGACGCCACCCCCGGCCGGTTGCGGTACGACCCGGTGCAACGGGCGTGCCGGGGACGGAGGATGGGGTGGCGCCGGTACGGACGGGAGGTCGGCAGTGATATCGGAGCCGGAGTTGAGCGGGGGTTCCGAGGGGGCGGAGCCGGAGCCTGCGGCGCAGGACGCGCGGGCGGGGGCGGCGGAGCCGGACGTCGCGGCGGCAGCGGCGGCGGGGCGGGCGCCGGACGGCGGGGAGCCGCAGGCCGGGCCGCCCGGCGCGGCGGCGGCGCGGCGGGCGGACGCGGCCGATGTGGTGGCGGGCGGCGAACTCCCGCGCGCCGACCGGCAGTCGGTGCGGCGCGCCTGGCTGTGGGGGATCACCGGGGCGCTGCTGGCGTCCGCGGCGTGGGGCGCCGGGTTCTCCTTCTACGAGAAGCACGACGGCGGCCCGCCGGACCTGCACGGCTACGCGCTGGGCGAGAGCCCGTGCGCCGGCACGACCCTGGCCGAGCTCACCGGCGCGATGGGCGTCACCGACAGCGAGCCGGTGTCGCCGTCCGCGGTGCACCTGGGCGAGGCGCTGGACCAGATCCGCTGCACGCTGTTCGCCTCCGCGCCGCTGCCGCGCGGCGGCACCGCACGCTACGAGGTGTCCGTCTCGATCGACCTGCACAAACAGACCGATCCGCGGGCGGAGTTCGAGGACCAGCAGGAGCTGGACCCGGCCGACCTCGACCCGGTCGAGGCGACCACGACGGTCCCGGGCCTGGGCGACGAGGCGTTCCTGCTGACCGTCAGCGACCAGACCCGCCGGCTCGAAGTCCTGCACGGCGGCGCGGTGTTCGTCCTCACCCTCACCGGCTACAACAAGCTCCCGGTCTCCGACGACACGGCCGCCGCCCTGCACACCGACGATGCGGTGCCGGACGTCGGGCGGTTCCAGCCCGCGATGGTCGAGGCGATGCGCACGGTGATGAAGACGCAGGAGCGCGCGGGGCGTTGAGCACGGGGACGCCCGACGCGGCCGACGCGGCCCAGGCCCGGGCCGCGTCGCGTCAGACCTCGAAGCGGTAGCCCATGCCCGGCTCGGTGATCAGGTGCCGCGGGCGGGTCGGGTCGGGCTCCAGCTTGCGCCGCAACTGCGCCATGTAGACGCGCAGATAGTTGGTCTCGGTGCCGTAGCCCGGGCCCCAGACCTCCTGGAGGAGCTGGCGCTGGGTGATCAGCCGGCCGGCGTTGCGCGCCAGCACCTCCAGCAGGTGCCACTCGGTGGGCGTGAGCCGCACGTCCGCGCCGTCGCGCACCACCTTCTTCGCGGCCAGGTCGACGCTGAACGACGCGGCCTTGAGCACCGGTTCGCCCGGGCCGGGGTCGGCGCGGCGGAGGGCGGCGCGCAGCCGGGCCAGCAGCTCGTCCATCGCGAACGGCTTGGTGACGTAGTCGTCGGCGCCGGCGTCCAGCGCCTCGACCTTCTCGCCCGAGGCGTGCCGCGCCGACAGCACGATGATCGGCACCCGGGTCCAGCCGCGCAGCCCGGCGATCACGTCGACGCCGTCCATGTCCGGCAGCCCGAGGTCGAGCAGCACCACGTCCGGGTGGCGTTCGGCGGCCAGCCGCAGCGCGGTCGCGCCGTCGGGAGCCGCGTCGACCTCGTACTGCCGGGCCCGCAGGTTGATCACCAGGGCCCGTACGATCTGCGGTTCGTCGTCCACCACCAGCACGCGGCTCATCCGCGCCCCCCTTCGTCGCCGGTCTCGTGACCGTCCCGCCCGGCGGCGCGCAGGGCGAGCACCATCGTCAGGCCGCCGCCCGGCGTCTCCTCGGCCTCCAGGGTGCCGCCCATGGACTCCGCGAAGCCGCGGGCCACCGCGAGGCCGAGGCCCACGCCGTTGCCGCGCGGCGCGTCCCCGTGCCGCTGGAAGGGCTCGAAGATGGCGCCGCGGGCGGCCTCCGGCACGCCCGGGCCGCGGTCGGCGACGCGCAGCACGACCAGGTCGCGCACCGCGCTCGCCGCGACCAGCACCCGGCGGCCCGGCGGGCTGTACTTGACCGCGTTCTCCACCACGTTGGCCACACTCCGCTCCAGCAGGCCGGGGTCGGCCTCGACCATCGGCAGGTCCTCGGGGATGTCGAGGTCGACGCGGTCGCGCGGCACCGCGGCGAGCGCCGCCGGCACCACCTCGTCCAGGTCGACCGGGGCGACCAGCGGGCTGACCGTCCCGGTCTGCAGCCGGGACATGTCGAGCAGGTTGCCGATCAGGTGGTCCAGGCGGTCCGCGCCGGCCTCGATGCCGGCCAGCAGTTCGGCCTCGTCGTCCGCGGACCACGCGACGTCGTCCGAGCGCAGCGAGGTGACCGACGCCTTGATGCCGGCCAGCGGGGTGCGCAGGTCGTGGCTGACCGCGGCGAGCAGCGCGGTGCGGATGCGGTTGCCCTCGGCCAGCTCGCGGGCCCTGGCCGCCTCGCCGGCCAGCCGCTGCCGGTCCAGCACGCCGGCCGCCTGCGCGGCGAAGGCGGACAGCACCCGCCGGTCGGAGGCGGGCAGCACCCGGCCGCCCAGGGTGAGCAGCAGCCGCTCGTTGACCGCGACGGCGACCTCGGCGTCCTCCGGCCGGCCGGGGCCGGGCGGCGGCGCCGCGAAGCCCGCGCGCCGCCATGCGCCCTGCGCGTCGTCGCGCTCCCACAGCGCGGCCGAGGCGGTCCCGAACGTCTCGCGGACGCGTTCGAGCAGCGCGGCCAGCGTGTGGTCGCCGCGCAGCACGCTGCCCGCGAGGTACGACAGGATCTCCGCCTCCGCCTGGAGCCGCGCGGCCTGCTCGGTGCGGCGCGCGGCGAGGTCGACCACGGAGGCGACCGCGACGGCCACCACGACGAAGACGATCAGCGCGGTGACGTTCTGGCCCTCGGCGATGGTGAAGGCGTGGGTGGGCGGGGTGAAGTAGTAGTTCAGCAGCAGCGAGCAGCAGACCGCCGAGGCGAGCGCCGGGTAGAGGCCGCCGAGCAGCGTGGCGGCCACGGTCAGGGTCAGGAACAGCAGGATGTCGGTGGCCAGGCTCGGGCCGCGGGCGGCGGTGAGCACGGCGGTCAGCAGCAGCGGGCCGGCCACGCCGACGAGCCAGCCGGCGAGCACGCGGGTGCGGCCGAGCCGCGCGCCCGGCGCCACGGGCAGCGCCCGCGTGCTCGCCGGCCCGCTCCCCCCGGCCGCGGAGCCCCGGACGCCGGCCTTCGCGTCACCCCGGACGCCGGCCTCCGCGCCACGCGTCGCGTCACCCCGGACGCCGCCTCCTGCGTCACCCTCCACGCCGCCCGCCATCTCGCCCGACGCACCGGCCTCCGCGTCGCCCCGGACGCCGGCCTTCGCGTCGCCCCGCGCGTCCGCATCGCCCGCGTCGGCCGCGTCGCCCGCCTCGCCCGCCTCGCCCGCCTCGCCCGGGGCCTCGGGCCCGGTGGCGTACGGGCCGCCGTGCGTGACCAGGTGGACGTCGAGGCCGGGGCCGCCGGCGCGGGCGACGCGCGCGCCGGTCCCCGGACCGAGGACGTGGCGCCACCCGGGCCCGCGCCCCGCGCCCAGCACGATCTGCGTGGCGTCGGCCCCCCGCGCGAAGTCCAGCAGCGCGGTCGCCACGTCGTCCCCGAGCACCTGGTGGAACGACCCCCCGAGCCCCTCCACGAGCGCCCGCCTCCCGGCGGCCTCCCCGGCGCTCCCCCGGCCGACCACGTGGACCGCGAGGATCTCCGCACCGCCGGCGCGGGCGGCCAGGCGGGCGGCGCGGCGTATCAGGGTCCGGTCCTCCGGGCCGCCGGACAGGCCGACGACGATGCGCTCGCGGCCCTCGCCGCCGAAAGCCTCGCCGCCGAAAGCCTCACCGCCCCGGGCCGCGCCGCCGCCCCGGGCCGCGCCGCCGCCGAACGCCTCGCCGCCGAGGGCCGCGCGCGCGTCGCCGTCGCCGAGGGCCGCGGCGCCGGGCCGCGCCCCTCGCGTCCCGCGCCCCTCGCGCGTGCCGTCCGCTTCCACGCAGCTCACTGTAGGTCCGCGGATGCGGACGAACACCCCGGCAGCCGGGCGTTCCGTACGATCTTGACGGGTGCTTGACGGCCGCGGCCACCCGTACGGGCGGGCGGGACCCGAACCGCGGGCCCGGGAGCGCCGGTGAGCTGGGACCGCGCGGGGGCGGCCGGGCGGCCGGGCGCGTTAAGAACACGTATGGATGCGCCGCGGCGCGCCGCGCGGCCGCCCGTGCGAGGGTTCGATGGGGCGGCAGCAGCAGGCAGCACGACAGGAGCGCGTACCCGATGTCCACCCCCGTCCGGTCGCACCGCCTGCGCGCCTGGTTCCTGGAAGGCCAGTCGGACATGGCCGGGCACCAGCAGGGCCCGCACGCCAAACCGCTGCCGCCGCCGGCCCAGACCCCCGGCGACGGCGGGGACGGCAGCGGGGACGGCAGGAGCGGGAGCGGCGGCCCGGACGGCAGCCGGGACGGGGCGGCCGGAGGCACCGGCGCGGACAGGGCCGCGCACCCGCACGGCCAGCGCTGGTGGCGCGTGATGTGCCTGACCGGCGTCGACTACTTCTCCACCCTCGGCTACCAGCCGGGCATCGCCGCGCTCGCCGCCGGCCTGCTCTCGCCGGTCGCCACGGTCGTGCTGGTGATCGTCACGCTGGCCGGCGCGCTGCCGGTCTACCGCCGGGTGGCCCGCGAGAGCCCGCACGGCGAGGGCTCGATCGCGATGCTGGAACGGCTGCTGTCGTTCTGGCGCGGCAAGCTGTTCGTGCTGGCGCTGCTGGGCTTCGCGGCCACCGACTTCCTGATCACCATCACCCTGTCGGCCGCCGACGCCTCCACCCACCTGGTGGAGAACCCGCACTTCGCGTCCACCCTCGGCGGCCACCAGATGGTGATCACGCTGGCGCTGATCGCGCTGCTCGGCGCAGTGTTCCTCAAGGGCTTCCTGGAGGCCATCGGGGTCGCGGTGGTGCTGGTCGGGATCTACCTCGCGCTCAACGTCGTGGTGGTCGGCGACGCCCTGTGGCACGTGCTGGCCGCGCCGCACCTGGTGACCGACTGGCGGCACGGCCTGACCGCCGAGCGCGGCAACGTGTTCGTGATGATCGGCGTCTCGCTGGTGATCTTCCCCAAACTCGCGCTGGGCATGTCCGGCTTCGAGACCGGCGTCGCGGTGATGCCGCACGTCAAGGGCGACCCGGGCGACACCGAGGAGCACCCGGCCGGGCGCATCCGCGACACCAGGAAGCTGCTGACCACCGCGGCGCTGATCATGAGCGTCTTCCTGATCGCGACCAGCTTCGTGACGACCGTGCTGATCCCGCAGCAGGACTTCAAGGCCGGCGGCCCGGCCAACGGCCGCGCGCTGGCCTACCTCGCGCACGACCGGCTCGGCTCCGGCTTCGGCACGGTCTACGACTTCTCCACCATCGCCATCCTCTGGTTCGCCGGGGCCTCGGCGATGGCCGGCCTGCTCAACCTGATGCCGCGCTACCTGCCGCGGTACGGGATGGCGCCGCACTGGGCGCGCGCGGTGCGGCCGATGGTGCTGGTCTTCACGCTGGTGGCGTTCCTGGTGACGTGGATCTTCGACGCCAGCGTGGACAAGCAGGGCGGCGCGTACGCGACCGGTGTGCTGGTGCTGATGAGCTCGGCGGCGGTGGCGGTGACGATCTCCGCGCGGCGCCGCGGGCAGCGGCGCTGGACGGCGGCGTTCGGGGCGATCGCGCTGGTGTTCCTGTACACCACGGTGGTCAACGTGCTGGAGCGCCCGGACGGCGTGAAGATCGGCGCGTGCTTCATCGCCGGCATCGTGCTGGTGTCGCTGCTGTCGCGGCTGGCCCGCTCCTTCGAACTGCGGGTGACCAGCGTGGAGCTGGACGACATGGCGGCCAGGTTCGTCCGGGACGTGGCGAGCCGGCGCATCCGGTTCATCGCGAACGAACCGGGACTGCGGGACGCCGCGGAGTACCGCGACAAGCTCCACCAGATCCGGGCGGACAACGACATCCCGCCGGAGGACGACCTGGTGCTGGTCGAGGTCACGGTGAAGGACCCGTCGGAGTTCGAGTCGGCGCTGACCGTGCGTGGCCACGTGCTGCACGGCCGCTACCGGGTGCTGTCGCTGGAGAGCTCCTCGGTGCCGAACGCGCTGGCCGCGCTGCTGCTGCACGTACGGGACGTGACCGGCCGCAAGCCGCACATCTACTTCGAGTGGACCGAGGGCAGCCCGTTCGCGAACTTCCTGCGGTTCTTCCTCTTCGGCCACGGGGAGATCGCGCCGGTCACCCGCGAGGTGCTCCGCGAGGCCGAGCCGGACCGGGCACGGCGGCCGCGGGTGCACGTGGGCTGAGCCCCCGGCCGGGGGTGCCGGGGGGCGGTTCCTGTGGGTCGCGCCAAGGGGGCGTCAAGATGCGGCCGGTACGCGTCAAGGCCGTGTCACCGGCGGGTCCCAGAGGCGGTCGCGCGGCCTAGCGTCGGCCGTATGGGACCTCGAAGAGCACAGTCCGCACGTACGGCGGACGCCGCCGTACGGCAGGGCGGGCCGGTGCGGGTCGCGGCGGTCGTACGGGCCGTGGACCGCGGGTGGCGGCGCGACGCACGGCGGGCCGCGGGCTGCGCGCTGGCGTTCTGGGCCGCGGCGACGCTGCTTGACCTGGCCGCGGGCACCCTCACGCCGGTGCGCGCCGCGCTGTGGGCGGCGCTGGCCGCGGGGCTGCTGGCGGTGCTGCTGCCGTCGCGGCTGAGCGCGGGTCCCGGCTGGCTGGCCGCGCGGGGACTGCTGCGCGAGCGCCGGGTGCGCACCGACGCGCTGGTCCGGGTGAGCCGCTACGGCGTCGGGGTCGCGCCCACGCTGCTGCTGCGGGACGCCGACGGCCGCCGGCTGGCGGTGGACCCGCGGGTGCTCGCCGCGGACCCGCTGCTGTGGCACGAACTCGACGCGGGCGCCCGCGCGTCCCGCGCCGCCGGGACCCTCCGCGGCGGCGACGCGGTCCTGCGCGATCTCGCCGCGCGGATCGACGACCCCCTGGCCCGGGCGGTCTTCACGGCGTCCGGGCTGAGCTGACGGCTGCGGGCGGCCGCTGACGGCTCGGACGGCCGACGCGCCCGGTCCGCTCGCCGCGTCAGCCGGGGTCGTGCTCGGACGGCGGCTTCTGCGGCTCTCCCTGCCGGGAGGGCGGACGCGGGGTCGCGGGGAGGGAGACGACCATTGTGAGGCCGCCGCCGGGGGTGTCCTCGGGGGTGAGGGTGCCGTCCATCGCCTCGGTGAGCCCGCGGGAGAGCGCGAGGCCGAGGCCCAGGCCGGTGGTGTTGTCGGTGTCGCCGAGCCGCTGGAACGGCTCGAAGACCCGGTCCCGGTCCTCGGGTGCGAGGCCCGGCCCGTGGTCGGCGATCCGCAGCTCGACGCGGTCGCCCAGCGCGCTCGCGCTGACCAGCACGGGCGTGCCGGCCGGGCTGTGCCGTACGGCGTTGGCGGCCAGGTTGGCCACCACGCGTTCCAGCAGCGCGGGATCGGCGAGCACCTCAGGGACCGCGTCGAGCCCGCGGACGACGACGCCGCCGGGGGCCGCCGAGGAGTCCGCCGGGCTCGCCAGGTCGTCCAGCGCGGCCGGGGCGATCTCCGCGAGGGCGGTCGGGCGCAGGTCGAGGGTGAGGGCGCCGGCCTGGAGGCGGCTCATGTCGAGGAGGTTGTCGACCAGGCGGGCGAGCCGGGTCAGCGACTGCTCGGCGGTGGCGAGCAGTTCGTCGCGTTCGGCCGCGGTGAAGTCGACGTCGCGGCTGCGCAGGGAGCTGACCGCGGCCCAGCCCGCGGCCAGCGGGGTGCGCAGGTCGTGGCTGACCGCGGCGAGCAGTGCGGTGCGCAGCCGGTCGGCGGCCCTGACCGGCTCGACCTCGGCGGCGGCCTCGGCCAGCCGGGCGCGTTCCAGCGCGGCGGCGACGTGCCCGGCGAACGCGACCAGCACCCGTCGCTCGGACGCGGCCAGGTCCCGCCCCCGCAGCACCAGCGTCTGCCC
>JAJSZB010000649.1:0-1946 GCA_050613715.1 Streptomyces sp. IBSBF 3018 | reverse complement strand
GCCCCGTCGCCACCGCGGTCACCCAGGCCGTCCTGCTGGCCGGCTTCCCGATCACCCGGGGGTCAGCCGACGGAGGCGACGCCCGTGGCGAACGCGGTGTCGCACACCGGGCGGGACCACGCCTGCGCGCGCCTGGTCGCGCCGTCGTACTTCGCCACCGCCGCGCGACCCAGCGAACGCGCGATGGACGTGCAGTACTTGGCGAGCGAGGGGTGCTTGGCCATGGCGACCTGGAGGTCGGTCAGGGCGGCGCCCGGGTCCTTCTCCTGGAGTTCTGCCAGCAGTCGGAGGCGCAGGGCCTCCTGGGGGGCCTTCGCCGCGCGCTCCGCCTCGGTCTCCTTGGGGGACTTGGCGGACGCGGTGAGGATCTGCGCGTCCGAGGACGAGGCGGCCCACGGGACGCGGGTGACGGCGAGCGTTCCCGACAGCACGAGAACGACCGGGAGTACGAGCGCGAATGTCTTGCCGAGACGGCGTGCTACCTGGTTCACGCATCGGATGGTAGCGGCCGGTGATGATTTGGCGACATTTAGTCACTCCGACGAGGGAGTGAAATGCCGCCGGGTGCGTCCGTCGGTTGACGAACGCACCCGGAAGGTCCGATTTGCAGTTGTATGCGACGCGATGCGATGCGGCGCGGCGAGACGAGCCGCGATGTGCTGCGCCGCAGCCGCAGCCGCAGCCGCAGCGTCAGTCGCTGAGGCGCTCGCCGGTGGAGGTGGAGAACACGTGGGTCTCGCCCGGACGCGGCACGACGTGCAGCACGGAGCCCTTCTCCGGGATCTCGCGGCCGCCGACCCGGAGCACCAGGTCCTTGTGCTCGCCGCCGACCTCGGCGGAGCCGTACACGTAACCGTCGGCGCCGAGCTCCTCGACGACGTTGACGGTCACGGCCAGGCCCTCGGGGCCCTCCTTGGACAGGCCGCTCGCGCCGCCGCCGGAGGTGATGTCGAAGTGCTCGGGGCGGACGCCCACGGTCACCGTCCGGTCGCCCTTGTCGGCGGCGGCCTGGACCGCGTCGCGCGCCACGCTCACCACGGTGTTGCCGAACTTCACGCCGCCGTCGGTGATCGGGACCTCGACCAGGTTCATCGCCGGGGAGCCGATGAAGCCCGCGACGAAGAGGTTGGCCGGCCTGTCGTACATGTTGCGCGGGCTGTCGACCTGCTGCAGCAGGCCGTCCTTGAGCACCGCGACGCGGTCGCCCATGGTCATGGCCTCGACCTGGTCGTGGGTGACGTAGACCGTGGTGACGCCGAGCCGGCGCTGCAGGCTGGCGATCTGGGTACGGGTCTGCACGCGGAGCTTGGCGTCGAGGTTCGACAGCGGCTCGTCCATGAGGAAGACCTGCGGCTCGCGGACGATCGCGCGGCCCATCGCGACGCGCTGGCGCTGACCGCCGGACAGGGCCTTCGGCTTGCGCGAGAGGTACTCGGTGAGGTCGAGGATCTTCGCGGCCTCCTCTACCCGGCTGCGGATCTCCGTCTTGTTGACGCCGGCGATCTTCAGGGCGAAGCCCATGTTGTCCGCGACGGTCATGTGCGGGTAGAGCGCGTAGTTCTGGAACACCATCGCGATGTCCCGGTCCTTCGGCGGCAGGTGCGTGACGTCGCGCTCACCGATGCGGATGGCGCCGGCGTTGACGTCCTCCAGCCCCGCGAGCATGCGGAGCGAGGTCGACTTGCCGCAGCCGGAGGGGCCGACGAGGACGAGGAACTCGCCGTCGCCCACCTCGATCTCCAGGCCGTCCACGGCGGGCTTGTCGCCGCCCGGGTAGATCCGGGTCGCCTTGTCGAACGTGACAGTTGCCATGACTGGGGTCAGTCCCTTCACCGGCAGGAACGTGCCGGACGATCCGAGTAAAGGAAAGGTATTGGTCTAGTCCGGTGTGAGCGGACCAACAGCGACGCTACCTGCCCGAACCCCCCTTGTCACCAGCCCCCGGC
>JAJSZB010000648.1:0-1949 GCA_050613715.1 Streptomyces sp. IBSBF 3018 | reverse complement strand
CGGGTGGACCCGGAGGCGTCGGGGCGCGCAAAGATCTTGCTGTACCACCACGCGTGGTGGACCGCCGCGGTGTCCGCCGCCGGGGCGCCGCCGTTCTGGCCGGACCAGGTGCTGGACGTGCCGGCGCTGCGCGCGTCGGGGCTGCGGCCGCTGCCCTTCCAGGAGTTCCTGCTGAAGGTGCACAGCAGGTGCAATCTGGCCTGCGACTACTGCTACGTGTACAGCGCGGGCGACGAGAGCTGGCGTACGCAGCCGCGCCGCATGTCGCGGGAGACCGCGGAGCTGGCGTGCCGGCGGATCGACGAGCACGTGCGGGCGCACGGTCTGCGGGAGGTGCGGGTCATCCTGCACGGCGGCGAACCGCTGCTGGCGGGGCCGGAGTTCATCGACGGCCTGGTGCGGCGGCTGCGCGCGCTGCTGCCGCCGGACGTGCGGGCGCAGTTCACCGTCCAGACCAACGGCACGCTCGTGGACGACGCGGTGCTCGCGCTGTGCCACGCGCACGGCATCCGGATCGGCGTCAGCCTCGACGGCGACCGGACGGGCAACGACCTGCACCGGCGCTCGCCCTCGGGGGCGGGCAGCCACGACGCGGTGGCAGGGACGCTGCGGCGGCTGGGCGAGCCGCGGCACCGGCCGCTGTGGGCGGGGCTGCTGTGCACGGTCGACGTCGATGCCGATCCGGCGGCGGTCTACCGGCACCTGATGTCCTTCCGGCCGCCGTCGATCGACCTGCTGCTGCCGCTCGCCAACTGGGGGCGTCCGCCGCAGGGCCGCGCGGGCGGCGAGCGGGACGCCGAGAAGGACGCGACGCCGTACGCGGACTGGCTGGGGACGGTCTTCGACCTCTGGTACCACGCGCCGCGGCAGCCGACGCGGATCCCGTTCTTCGAGGGCATCCTCGACGGGCTGCTCGGCGGCCGCAGCGGCGTGGAGAGCGTGGGCGGCGGTCCCGCGCGGATGGTGGTGATCGAGACCGACGGCACGCTCACCCAGTCGGACCTGCTCAAGACGGCCTACCCCGGGGCGCCGTGGACCGGGCGCGACGTCCGGCACGACGCGCTGGACACGCTCCTGGACCATCCGGGCTTCGTGGCACGGCAGTTGGGCCGGGAGGCGCTCGGCGAGGAGTGCCTGGCGTGCCCGGTGGTGGAGGTCTGCGGCGGCGGCCTCTACGCCCACCGCTACCGGCCGGGCTCCGGTTTCCGTCACCCGTCCGTGTACTCCGCGGACCTGCGGGCGCTCATCACCCACGTCGCCGCCGCGGTCGGCGCCGACCTCGCCCGGCTGGGCGGCGGACGGCGCGGGTGAGCGAGCGGTACGGGGCGTTCGCGCCGCTGGAGGTCACCGGCGACGTGCTGGACGCGCTGGCGTCCGGCGGCGGTGACCCGCGGACGTGGGCGCTGCTGCGGGCGGCCCGCCGCAGCCGCAACCTGCTCCTGCTGCGGGGCCTGTACGAGCGGGCCCGCGCGGCGGCGCGCGACGGGGAGGGTGCGGGGCGGTCGGGTGCGGGCACGGGCCTGGCCGGCCGGGGTGGAGCCGGCCCCGGCGGGGCGAGTGGCGCGGCGGACGGCGGCGGGGCGGCCCCGGGCGCGGCGGGTCCCGGCACGGCGAGTTCCGGCGCGGCGGGTGCGTTCCTGGAGGCGGGCATGACCTTGCTGCGCACCGTCCAGGCGCAGGCGCCGGCCGTCTTCACCGACGTCATGGACGACCCGATGACCGGCGCGTGGCTGGGCTGCTGGGCCCGTGACGCGCCGCTGTCCGAGCCCGCCGCCCATACGGCCGCGCTCGCCGCGGCAGCCGCGCTGCGCGCCCGGGTCCCGTTCCGCATCACGGTTCCGGTGCGTGCGGGGGCGGTGGTGGGGCCCGCCCCGCGGGGGGGGGGGGGGGGGCGCGCCGCCGCCCCCCCCCCCCCCCCCCCCCCACGCCGCCGATGCCCAGCAGTATCT
>JAJSZB010000647.1:0-1959 GCA_050613715.1 Streptomyces sp. IBSBF 3018 | reverse complement strand
GGGACGGGGCTGCGTGGTCACGGGTGTGCCTTTCGGGTGGTGGCGGGGACGGGCCCTGCGGCAGGGGTCAGAGGACGGCGTCGAGGAAGGCGCGGGCCCGCTCGTGCCGGGGCGCGGAGAGCACGTCGGCGGGCGCGCCGGACTCGACGATCCGTCCGCCGTCGAGGAAGGCGACGGTGTCGGCGACCTCGCGGGCGAAGCCGATCTCGTGGGTGACCACGATCATCGTCATGCCGCTGAGCGCGAGGTCCTTCATCACCGCCAGCACCTCGCCGACGAGTTCGGGGTCCAGCGCGCTGGTCGGCTCGTCGAAGAGCATCAGCCGCGGCTCCATCGCCAGGGCCCGCGCGATGGCCACCCGCTGCTGCTGCCCGCCGGACAGCTGCTTGGGGTACGCCTTCTCGCGGCCGGCCAGGCCGACCCGCGCGAGCAGCTCCGCGGCGGCCGCGGTCGCCTGTCCGCGGGGCAGCCGGCGCACCGCGACGGGCGCCTCGGTGACGTTGTCCAGGACGGTCAGGTGCGGGAAGAGGTTGAACTGCTGGAAGACCATGCCGATCCCGGCGCGCTGCCGGGTGACGGCACGCGGGCGCAGTTCGTGCAGCCGGCCGCCCTCGGGGCGGTAGCCGACGACCTCGCCGCCGACCTCCACGAAGCCCGCGTCGGGGCGTTCCAGGTGGTTGACGCACCGCAGCAGCGTCGACTTGCCGGCGCCCGAGGGACCGAGCAGCACGGTCACCTCGCCCTCGCGCACGTCCATGTCGACACCGTCGAGGACGGTGTGGCCGGCGAAGGACTTGCGCAGTCCGCGGACGCGCACCAGGGGGCGTACGGCGGGTACGGGCTCGGAGGAATCGGCGGGCACGGCGAGTCCGGCGGTCTTGCGGAGATCGGCGGGCTTGCGCAGCTCGCCGGACGCCTCGGCGGGCTCGCGGCCGGCGCTTCCGGCCGGGCGGGCGCTCATGACAGCCCCGCCGCGCGCCGCGCGCCCGCGGGCCCGAACAGCGGAAGGTTCTCGCGGACCACCTGGCGGAAGCCGCGGCCACCCGGCCCGCGCCCGGGGCGCGCGCCGTTCCTGCCGCTGCCCCGGGCGTAGTACCGCTCGACGTAGAACTGACCGATCGACAGCAGCGTGGTCAGCAGGACGTACCAGAGGGTGGCGACGATCAGCAGCGGGATCACCAGGAAGTTCTGGTTGTAGATCAGCTCCGTCGAGTACAGCAGGTCCTGGACGGCGATCACGCTGACGATCGAGGTGGCCTTGAGCATGCCGATCAGCAGGTTGCCCGACGCGGGCACGATCGCGGGCATCGCCTGCGGGAGCACGATGCGGCGGAAGATGCGGCCGCCGCCGAGCCCGAGCGCCTGCGCCGCCTCGGTCTGCCCGCGGTCGACGGCGAGGATGCCGCCGCGCACGATCTCCGCCGCGAACGCCGCCACGTCGATGCTCAGCGCGACGTACGCCGCGAGCACCCCGCTGAACAGGTGCGCGGTCCGCACCGACACGAACTCCGGTCCGAACGGCACACCGAACGACAAGTGCGGGTACAGCGACGCCAGTTCGTACCAGAAGAGCAGCTGCACCAGCGGCGGCACCGAGCGCACCAGCCAGACGTAGCCGAAGGCGAGCCCGCGCAGGATGCGGTTGCCGGACAGCCGCATGGCCGCGATGCCGATGCCGAGGAGGTAGCCGGTGCCCATCACGGCGGCGGTCAGCCAGAGCGTCAGCTCCAGCCCGTGCACGACCGATCCGCGCAGCAGGTAGTCGCCGACCGTTCCCCACTGGAAGCGGTCGTTGGCCAGCAGGGTGTGCACGAGCATCGCGAACAGCACCAGCAGCACGGCGGCGGCCAGCCACTGTCCGGGTCTGCGGCGCGGCACCAGCCCGGCGGCGAGCAGCACGTCGTCCTGCGGGAGCACTTCGGGGGCGGGGCGGGCGTCGGACACGGCGGGTTCGTGGGC
>JAJSZB010000646.1:0-2866 GCA_050613715.1 Streptomyces sp. IBSBF 3018 | reverse complement strand
CGGGTGCGGGTGCGGTGGAGTGGCGGACGACGAGTTCGGGTTCGTGGAGGAGTTCTTTGGGGGTGGGGTTGGTGCCGTTGATCTGGTTGGCGAGGAGGGTGACGGCGGCGCGGGACATGGCTTCGATGGGTTGGCGCAGGGTGGTCAGGGGTGGGTCGGTGTAGTTCATGAAGGCGGAGTCGTCGTAGCCGACGACGGACAGGTGGTGGGGGACGGTGAGTCCTTGGCGGCGTGCGGCGCGGATGGCGCCGAGGGCCAGGACGTCGCTGCCGCAGATGAGGGCGGTGATGCCGGTGGTCAGGAGTTCGGTGGCCACGGCCTGGCCGCCTTCGAAGGAGAAGATCGCGTGCCCGATCGGATGCACCCCACCACCACCCTGACCGCCACCGGCCCCGCCGGTCCCGCTCTGACCGCTGCCGCCCCGACCGTTGCCGTTCCCGGCGTTGCTGTGGTTGCCGGTGAGGGCGGTGAACGCGGCGGCCTTGCGGCGTGAGGGCGTGTGGTCGGCGGGTCCGACCATCAGCCCGATCCGGGTGTGACCCAGCGACGTCAGATGCGCGTACGCCTGCTGCACCGCCGCCACATCATCCGTCGACACCTGCGGAAAACCNCGATCCGGGTGTGACCCAGCGACGTCAGATGCGCGTACGCCTGCTGCACCGCCGCCACATCATCCGTCGACACCTGCGGAAAACCTCCGTGGTCGACGGCCGCGTTGAGCAGCACCACCGGTACGCCGCGCTCCTTGAGGGCCGCGCTCTCCTCGGGGGTGAGACCGCCGCAGAAGATGACGCCGGAGACCTGCTGGTCCAGCAGCATCGTCACGTACTCCGCCTCGGTCAGACCGCCGGCCGACCGGGTGNCCGCCGCAGAAGATGACGCCGGAGACCTGCTGGTCCAGCAGCATCGTCACGTACTCCGCCTCGGTCAGACCGCCCGCGGTGCGGGTGCAGAGCACGGGCGTGAAGCCCAGTTGCACCAGCGCGCCGCCCGCGACCTCGGCGAGCGCGGGGAAGATCGGGTTCTGCAGCTCCGGAAGCACCAGGCCCACCAACCGGGCGCGTACACCCCGCAGTTGGGTGGGCCGCTCGTAACCCAGCACGTCCAGCGCGGTCAGCACCGCCTGCCGCGTACTGTCCGACACCCCGGGCTTGCCGTTCAGCACCCGGCTCACCGTCGCCTCGCTGACCCCGACCTTCTGGGCCACCTGCACGAGTTTGCGTACCATGAGCGCACTATATCCGCGGTCGGCCGTGGATTTTCTGCGTCATCCTTGCGTCTCTTACGCGGTCGCATGACGTATCCGTAGCCTTTTTGCGTAAATGTGTTTCCGTATTGCACGCCTGGTGAGGGCGACGTAGCTTGTGCGTCACCTCGGGGAGTGGCCGCCCCCTCCATCACCCTCATGACCAGGGACGATTCATGACCGGTTTCCCCGCGGGCAGCAGAGCCCGCATCGCCCTCGCCGTCGCCGCGGCGGCCGGGCTCACCCTCGCAGTGAGCGGCTGCGGCAGCTCCTCCGGCTCGTCGGACTCCTCCGACGGCACCGTGACGATCACGGTCAACGACATGCCCGCCAAGACCGACCCGGTGAACCGGAAGATCTTCCTCCAGGACGTGGCGGCGTTCGAGAAGCTGCACCCGAAGATCAAGGTGGTGCCGCACGAGGGCCAGATGGATCCTCAGACCTTCGCCACCAAGCTGGCCGGCGGGCAGCTGGAGAACGCCTTCTACGTCTACTACACCGACCCCGCGGGACTGATCGCCAAGCACCAGGCGGCCGACATCACCCCGTACCTGTCGCAGTTCCCGTCCACCGCCCAGGTCAAGCCGCAGTTGCGCAAGGTGTTCCAGGACGCCGGCGGGCACACCTTCGGGCTGCCTGAGGGCAACTACTCGATGGGGCTGGTCTACAACCGCGTGCTCTTCCGGCAGGCCGGTCTCGACCCCGACAAGCCGCCGGCCACCTGGGACGAGGTCCGCGCCGACGCCAAGAAGATCGCGGCCCTCGGCAAGGGGACCGTCGGCTACGGCGACTACAGCAAGTCCAACACCGGCGGCTGGCACTTCACCGCCGAGATGTACTCGCGCGGCGGCGACGTCGCCAGGCAGCAGTCCGACGGCAGCTGGAAGGCCGACTTCGACAACGCCACCGGCCGCGCGGTGCTCCAGCAGCTGCACGACATGCGCTGGACCGACGACTCCATGGGACAGCGCCAGCTGCTGGAGTGGGCGGACCTGCTGCAGATGATGGGCGCGGGCAAGCTCGGCATGTACCTCGCCACCGCCGACAACATCCCCACCATCGCCGCGCAGTACAAGGGCGACCCGAAGGACTACGGACTCGGCCCGATCCCCGGCGGCAAGGGCACCCTCTCGGGCGGCGGCGGGTTCATGTTCAACCCCAAGGACACCCCCGCGCAGATCAGGGCCGCGATGGCCTGGGTGGTCTTCAAGTACGAGAACCCCGACCGCATCGAGCTCGGCGCGCAGCGCGCCGCGCAGGCCAAGCAGCCGGTGGGCCTGCCCGAGCCGAACATCTGGACCGGCGCCGCGGCGGCGAAGAAGACCGCCGCCGACAAGAAGTACGCCAACCAGCCGGTCGCCAACTACGCGCCGTTCGAGCGGACACTGCCCGGCATCCCGCTGGTGCTGGAACCGCCGAAGGCCCAGCAGCTCTACGCGGTGCTCGACACCGTGATGGCCAAGGTCCTCACCCAGAAGGACGCCGACATCGACGCCCTGCTCTCCGACGCCTCGCGGCAGGTCGACTCCCTGCTCGCGGCGCAGTAGCCGCCCGCCCGGAAGCCCGCCCCGCACTGCCCGCGGGCCCGCCGCGGCCCTGACCGCCGGCGCGGCCCGCGGG
>JAJSZB010000645.1:0-2202 GCA_050613715.1 Streptomyces sp. IBSBF 3018 | reverse complement strand
GCCCTGTCCGTCGGACGCGACCTCGACGGCTCCGACGCCTGCGCGGACGACGGCCCCTTCCGCGTCCTCACCGGCACCCCGCCCCCGCCCGCGCTGATCCGCAGCGGACCCAGGACCGGGGTCGGCGGCGACGGCGCCGCCCACCCCTGGCGCTACTGGATCGACGGCGACCCCACCGTCAGTCCGTACCGCGCGCACGTCCCGCGCAAGCGCGCCGTGAAAAGGACTGGCCGGACCCCGTAGTCTCGGACACGCTTGACCACAGGCAGAGAGCCGATCCAAGGAGACACGGACACCGTGACGGACATCGTCGACGAGCTGCGGTGGCGGGGCGTACTCGCCCAGACCACCGACGAGGAAGCCCTGCGCAAGGCGCTCGCGGACGGTCCCCTCACCCTCTATTGCGGCTTCGACCCGACCGCGCAGAGCCTCCACGTCGGCCACCTCACCCAGATCCTGGCGCTCCGCCGCTTCCAGCTCGCCGGCCACCGGCCGATCGCCCTCGTCGGCGGCGCCACCGGACTCATCGGCGACCCGAAGCCCAGCGCCGAGCGGGTGCTGAACGACGTCGAGACCGTACGGTCCTGGGTCGCCGCGCTGCGCGGCCAGCTCGCCGCCTTCCTCGACTTCGACACCCCCGGCCCCGCCCAGGCCGTGATGGCCAACAACTACGAGTGGACCGAGGGGCTGTCCGCCCTCGCGCTGCTGCGCGACTACGGCAAGCACTTCAGCGTCAACACCATGCTGGCCCGCGAGACGGTCAAGAGCCGCCTCGACGGCGAGGGCATGAGCTACACCGAGTTCAGCTACGTGATCCTCCAGTCGCTGGACTTCCTGGAGCTCTACCGCGCCTACGGCTGCACCCTGCAGATCGGCGGCAGCGACCAGTGGGGCAACATCACCGCCGGCCTGGACCTGATCCGCCGGATCGCCGGCAACCAGCCGCACGGCCCCGCCCACGCACTGACGCAGAACCTGCTGACCAAGGCCGACGGCACCAAGTTCGGCAAGACCGAGGGCGGCACGGTCTGGCTCGACCCCGAGCTGACCACGCCCTACGCCTTCTACCAGTTCTGGCTGAACGCCGACGACCGTGATGTCGCGCGCTACCTGAGGACCTTCAGCTTCAAGGAGCGCGAGGAGATCGAGGAGCTGGAGCGGGCCACCGAGGAGCGGCCGCAGGCGCGGGCCGCGCAGCGGGCCCTCGCCGAGGAGCTGACGACCCTCGTCCACGGACCCGAGCAGTGCGCCGCGGTGATCGCCGCATCAAGGGCGCTTTTCGGCCAGGGGGAGCTGGCCGACCTGGACGAGCGCACACTGGCCGCCGCGCTGAGCGAGCTGCCCACCCTCCGGGTCAGCGAACTGGCCCCTGTCGCCGACCTGTTGGCCGGCACCGGGCTGGTCCCCAGCAAGTCCGCCGCACGTCGCACCATCAAGGAGGGCGGCGCGTACCTCAACAACACCAAGGTGGAGAGCGAGGACGCGGTGCCCGCGGCCGGCGACCTCGTCCACGGCCGCTGGCTCGTCCTGCGGCGCGGAAAGCGCAACCTGGGAGCAGTCGAACTCGCCTGAGACGGCTGGAAATCCACGTTTGACCGGCGGCCGAGCTTGACTCGGCCGCCGTGCGTGCGTAACGTAGTCCGAGCCGCTGAAACGGTGGGACGTGATCGACATCAGGTTCCGCCGGCCGAGCGGCCACCCACTACCTACGTGATCCCGAGCATCGGGTTGCTTTTTGGTGCGCCAAAATCAATTCGGTGGGACGGATTCGGGGCCGATTATGAATCGGTCGGGAAACCGAGTACAGTGGGAAACACGAAGGGAAAGCCCGGAGGGCAACCGGAAACGGTGCTCGAAGGCAGCTTCCGTTCCTTGAGAACTCAACAGCGTGCCAAAAGTCAACGCCAGATATGTTGATAACCCCGTCTCCCGCGGAGCTTTGTTTCCGTGTGGGATGTGGTTCCTTTGAAGAAACACAACAGCGAGGACGCTGTGGACGGTCGGATTATTCCTNTTGTTTCCGTGTGGGATGTGGTTCCTTTGAAGAAACACAACAGCGAGGACGCTGTGGACGGTCGGATTATTCCTTCGGCTGTCCCGCTCTTTTGCGAGTGTGCACCGGATGACCGGTATTCATTCACGGAGAGTTTGATCCTGGCTCAGGACGAACGCTGGCGGCGTGCTTAACACATGCAAGTCGAA
>JAJSZB010000644.1:0-2017 GCA_050613715.1 Streptomyces sp. IBSBF 3018 | reverse complement strand
GGTGGAGGCGGCGGGCGTGGCGGGGTGGTCCGCGTGGCCGGCCTTTGCCGGACGGTCGTCGTACGCCGCGCGGGCGTCGCCGGGCGCGCCGAAACCGTCGGCGCTGCCCGCGGGACGGCTGCCCGCCGGGCCGCTGCCGGGCCCCGCCGGGCCGCTGTGGAGCGTGCCGCTCCGCGGTCCGGCGGAGGGCCGCTCATGGTTGCCTGTCACGCTGCGCCCGCCGCTCCGGTCGATCCCCGCCGGGGGCCACCGTACCGGGCCTGAGCAGCGGAGACTCCCGTGGGTCCGCTGCCGGCCCGGGTCCGGCGCCCGGCGCCGTGCGGATGCGCAGGGCGTGCGGGACGGCGGTGACGGAAGGGGTGTCGCGGGGCAGGAGGGGGCCGGGTCCGCCGGGCACCAGCGCGCCCAGCACCCGGGCCCCGCGCGCGCCCGTGCACGAGGGCAGCGTCGCCGGCAGGCCGTGCGCGGTGTGCCAGCCGAGCACCGCGAACGCCACCGCCTCCTTCGCGTCGGCCGGCAGCCCCACCGCGTCCGTGGGCCGCACCCGCACCCCGGGCAGCTCCGCCGCCAACTCCCGCATCAGCACCGGGTTCCGCGTCCCCCCGCCGGACACCAGCAGCGCGTCCAGACGGTGCGCGCGCACCGCGTCCGCGACGGTGCGCGCGGTGAGCACGGTCAGCGTGCGCAGCACGTCGGGCAGCGCCAGGCCCGGGCGCCGGGCCAGGAAGCGGTCGGTGTAGCCGCCGTGGAACAGCTCCTTGCCGGTGCTCTTCGGCGCCGGCCGCCGGTAGTACGGCTCCGCGAGCAGATCGGCGAGCAGGCCCTCGTGCACGGTCCCGGCCGCGGCGAGCGCGCCGTCCTCGTCGTACGGGCGGCCGGTCGCCGCGCGCACCGCCGCGTCGAGCAGCGCGCTCGCGGGCCCGGTGTCGTACGCGAGCGGCTCGGGACCGCCGACGGTCAGGTTGGCGATGCCGCCGAGGTTGAGCGCGCCGGGGCGGCCGGGCAGCCCGGCGAGCAGCAGCACGTCCAGATACGACACCAAAGGTGCGCCCTGGCCGCCCGCGGCGACGTCGCGCGGGCGCAGGTCGGCGACGACCGGCACCCCGAGGCGCTCGGCGATCCAGGCGGGCTGGCCGAGTTGCAGCGTGCCCAGCACCTCGCCGTCGCGCGTCCAGTGGAAGACGGTCTGGCCGTGCGAGCACACCAGGTCCACCGGGCCGGCCGCGGCCACGGCGGCCGCGGCGGCGTCCGCGAACGCCTGCCCGATCCCGGTGTCCAGCCGGCAGACCTCCTCCATGCCGACCCGGCCCGGCGGCAGCGCCCGCACCAACTCCTCGCGCAGCTGCGGCCGGTACGGCGCCGCGCCGGTCGCCGCCACCGCGATCTCCAGCACGCCGTCCCGGCAGTCGACGTCGACCACGGCGGTGTCGATCGCGTCGTGGGACGTCCCGCTGATCATTCCCAGCACCCTCACCGGCGCTCCTCTCCCGCGCGCTCCCGCCTGCCCGCCGTCACGCCGGACGGCGCGACGTGGCCCGTGCGGGCCGGGGCGGCCGTACGACGCGGCGCGGCGGCACGGACGACGACGGTAGGGCGACCGCACGCCGAAAGCGATCACGCACACCCGTGTTCACCCCTGGTGCACCACCGCCTCCGGCGCGGCCCCGCGCATCCACCGGCAACGCGCCCTCGCCGCCGCGAGCGCCCCGGCCACGCCTGCCGTGCGGCTCCCGTCGTGGTTCGCCCGGGCCGGCCGGGCGGGTTGACGTGCGCGGTGCGCGGGGAAGGCGCTGGGCGCGCGGAGCCGTACGGGCCCGGTCGGGTCGGTCGCGCGGGTCGCGCTGGTTGTCGAGGTCCCTTCGGCGGCGGCGGTCGCCGTAGCCCGCGCAGGGCGTGGCCGGCTCCTCGGTGTGCGTCGCGGTCAGGCGGGGGCCAGGAGGAGGTCGACCGCGGCTCGGGCGGAGGCCAGGGAGGGGCCGTAGGTGGCGAGGTGCCATGCGCCGGGGCGTCCGGGGGT
>JAJSZB010000643.1:0-2030 GCA_050613715.1 Streptomyces sp. IBSBF 3018 | reverse complement strand
CCCCCGGACCCCGCGGCCGTCCCCCGCTCGGGATGCGGGCGCCCTTGACCGAGCCCGTGAACCCCTTGCGCCACCTGCGCCTTCTCCTGCCACCGCCAACAGGACCGGGCACGAATGTTTGAGTCAATGACTACGGGCCGGAAAGCCTGCTGTGAGACTGTATGCGCCTGAGTCATGGGCCTTGACTCGGAGTTGAAGCGAGCGATGCGAGGGATCGTTGCGTATGGATTCCACACTGCCCGGGGACGCGCCCACGACGGTCACGGCGGCGGCCGCGGCACGGCGCCGCCGGCGGCTGACCAACCGGATCAGGGACGGCCTGCGCGACGTCGGCATCCAGATGGCGCTGCTCAACCACCAGGTGGGCGCGCACCTCGACCTGCGGGACGCGGACCTGGAGTGCCTGGACCTGATCAGCCGCTACGGGCCCGTCGGCCCGACCGCGCTCGCCCGCCGCGCAGGTCTGCACCCGGCCACCCTCACCGGCGTCCTCGACCGGCTGGAACGCGGCGGCTGGGTCGTGCGCACCCCCAACCCGACCGACCGCCGGGCCATCCTCGTCCAGGTCATCAAGGAGCGCGAGGCCGAGGTGGCGCGCCTGTACGCGGGACTCGCCGGCGCGATGGAGGACATCTGCGCCCAGATCGAGGACGACGACCTGTCGGTGATAGCCGACTTCCTGCTGCGTACGGCGCGGGCGAGCCGCGCGGCCACCGACCACCTCGCGGGCAACTGACCCGCCGCCCCTGATCCGCGCCGGCCCCTGAGCCACCGCGTCCGCGACGTCCGACCCGAGCGCGCACCTCCGACGCGCACCGCCGAACCGCACCCGCCGCCCCCGGCGGGCGATCACGCATGCCCGCCTCCAGGCCCCTGAGAGGCCGCCCTGACAGCCACGCCACAGCGCCCCGTGAACAGGCCCGCTGAGACGCACTCCACACGCAGAACCCGAATCCGTGCGCATTTCTGTTCGTTAGATGCTCGTTTCGAGCAGGATCGCTCATCTACACTGACGTGAGCACGAGCGCGCCGGACCCGGGCCGCGGTCCGCGCCTGTCACCTGTGAGGAGCTTCGATGTCAGCGTCGTCCAGCCTGACCACCACCGAGATCACGACGCAGCCCGAGTGCTGGCGGCGCGCCGTCGCGCTCGCGCCGGCCGAGAGCGCGAAGCTGCCGGCGCCCGGCGAACGGGTCGCGGTGATCGGCTGCGGAACCTCGTGGTTCATGGCGCAGTCCTACGCGGCGCTGCGCGAGCAGGGCGGGCACGGTGAGACCGACGCCTTCGCCGCCTCGGAGTTCCCCTTCGGCCGCGGCTACGACCGCGTGCTGGCGATCACCCGCTCCGGCACCACCACCGAGGTGCTGCGGGCGTGCGAGCAGCTGCGCGGGTCGGTGCCGGTGACGGCGGTCACCGCGGACCCGTCGACCCCGGTGATGACCGCCGCCGACCAGGTCGTGGTGCTGGACTTCGCGGACGAGCAGTCCGTCGTGCAGACGCGGTTCGCCACGACGGTGCTCGCCCTGCTGCGCGCCCACCTCGGCGAGGACCTGACCGCCGCGGTGGCGGACGCGGAGCGCGCCGTCGCCGCCGAGCTGCCCGCGGGGCTCGTGGGCGCCGAGCAGTTCACCTTCCTCGGCACCGGCTGGACCTACGGGCTCGCCCAGGAGGCCGCGCTGAAGATGCGCGAGGCCGCGGGGGCCTGGACCGAGTCGTACCCGGCGATGGAGTACCGGCACGGCCCGATCAGCATCACGGGTCCGGGCCGCGCGGTGTGGTCGTTCGGCCCGCTGCCCGAGGGCCTGGCGGACGACGTCGCGGGCGTCGGCGGCCGGCTGGAGGCCGAGCCGCTCGCCGACCCGCTCGCCGACCTGATCCGCGCGCAGCGGCTCGCGGTGGCGATCGCCGAGTCCAAGGGCTACGACCCGGACCGGCCGCGGAACCTGACCCGCTCGGTGATCCTCGCCTGACCGGGGCGCCTCCGGCGGGCTCACCCGACTCACCCGGCCCGGCCCGCCCGGCCCCCCGGCC
>JAJSZB010000642.1:0-2051 GCA_050613715.1 Streptomyces sp. IBSBF 3018 | reverse complement strand
CCGTCGAGGACGCCCCCTCGCCGCCGTGACCACCGCCCGCCGCCGGCCGCCCGCCCCGCCGTCCCACGAGGAGGACCGCTCATGACGCTGCACCCGCACTGGTACCTGCCCACCTCCGGCGACGGCCGGGACGTCGTGGGGTGGGTGCACTCGCGGATCGCGACGGCGGCCCCCCGGCCGACCGACCGCGCGCCGACCGTCGACTACCTCGCCGACGTGGCGCGGGCCGCCGAACGGCTCGGCTTCGAGTCGGTGCTGACGCCGGTCGGCACGTGGTGCGAGGACCCGTGGGTGACCACCGCAGCGCTGGTGCGCGAGACGCGGCGGCTGCGGTTCATCGTCGCGCTGCGGCCGGACGGCGTGGCGCCGACGCTGGCGGCGCAGATGGCGGCGACGTTCCAGCGGATCTCCGGCGGCCGCCTGATGCTGAACGTGGTGACCGGCTCCGACGAGGAGGAGCAGCGCCGCTACGGGGACTGGCTGGACCACGACGCCCGCTACACCCGCACCGACGAGTGGCTGGCGGTGCTGCGCGGGGCGTGGTCGGGCGAGCCCTTCGACTTCGACGGCGCGCACTACCGGGTGCGCGGCGCCACCGTCGCCGACGTGCCCGTGCCGGTGCCCCCGGTGCTCCTCGGCGGCGCCTCGCCCTCCGCGCTGGGCGTCGCCGCCGCCCGCGCCGACCTGCACCTGAGCTGGGGCGAGCCGCCCGACGCACTCGCGCCCCGGCTCGCGCGGGTGCGCGAACTGGCCGCCGCGGCAGGCCGGCGCGTGGCCTTCGGCGTACGGCTGCACGTCATCACCCGGGACACCGCGCGCGAGGCGTGGGAGCAGGCCGACCGGCTGCTGCGGGCGATGGACCCGCAGGCCGTCGCGCTGGCCCAGGACCGCGCCGCGCGCACCTCGTCCGAGGGCCAGCGCCGGATGACCGCGCTGCACGGCGGGCGCGCGGACCGCCTGGAGGTCGCGCCGAACCTGTGGGCCGGCTTCGGCCTGCTGCGCCGCCACGCGGGCACCGCCCTCGTCGGCAGCCACGCGGAGGTCGCCGACCGGCTCGCCGAGTACCACGCGCTCGGCGTCGAGCACGTGCTGCTGTCCGGCCAGCCGCACCTGGAGGAGGCCCACTGGTTCGGCGAGGGGGTCCTCCCGATCCTGCGCGGGCGCGGGCTGCTCGCGCAGCCGCCGCCCGCCGGCGGAGCCGCCGCGCCGCAGCCCGCTCCCGCTCCGCCGTCGCCGCCTCCCCCGGCAACGGCAACCGCACCCGCTGCTGCGGCACCCGCGCCGCATCGGGCCCCCCGGGCGAGTACGCCCGCCCGTAGCCCTCGCGAACATCGGCCTCGCGCACCTCGGCCTCACGAACCTCCGGCGCGGACTCCGCGCGCCCCGCGGACTCCGCGCCTTCAGCCCCCTCCTCGACACGCAGGACCTGCGGCGGCAGCAGCCGCCCCGCCCCCGACGCCGCCGACGTCCGCAGGAACCGCGCCAACGCCGACCACGCCTCGTCCTCCTGCCCGAGCGCACTGCGCGCCTGCTCGGTCAGCCGCGCGGTCTCCTCCTCGGCGATCCGCCTGACCAGCACGTCCTTGCTCGGGAAGCGCCGGTAGACCGTACCGACGCCGACTCGCGCGCGACGCGCCACGTCCTCCATCGGCGCGCCGTACCCCAGCTCGCCGAAGACCTCGCGGGCCGCGCGCAGGACGTGTTCGAGGTTGCGCTGTGCGTCCACCCGCAGCGGCGCCGGCCGGTGCGAGCCCGTCGTGTGTGCCGTCCCGCCGCCCGGCGCGGCGGCCCCGGGGCCACCGGATGCGGACGTCGCGACGCGCTGAACATCCTGAATGTGCATTTGTCCATCCCCCGCAAATCTCGTCAGTCTCCCCCCGGAGACTCCCCACCCATTACGAAGATCGCTGCGTACGAGACGCAGTAGTACGAGATACGAACATAGTTGAGGCCGCGTCGATAAAGAAGGGGGCGGGTACCGGTTCGGGCAAGGCGCGACACCTACGGGCTCGCGCGGGCAGTCCGTACGCCCCCGCCCGTCCGCCCCCACG
>JAJSZB010000641.1:0-2055 GCA_050613715.1 Streptomyces sp. IBSBF 3018 | reverse complement strand
GGTGGGACTGGACGTAGTAGCGGACGCAGCGGGGGGCGTGGCAGGCGCGGAGGCGGGGGAGCTCGGGGCCGGCCAGGAAGTCGATCGCGGCGCGGGCGAGCACGGCGGCGAGCTCGTCGGCCGGGGGCCCCGCGGCCACCGGGACCAGCCGGACCTCGGGCGGGCCGTCCTGCGGCCAGGCCAGCCGCGGCACCACCGGCGTCCGCGCCGCCGCCGCGTTCAGCCGCGCCAGCGCGACCTCCGCGTCGGGCAGCCGGCCGGCGTCCGCCCGGCTGGGCTCCCCCGGCCGCACCGCGCGGGCGAACAGCGCGCGCATCGCCGTACGCACCTCGACCACCGCCGCGCGCACCCCCTCGTCCACCGCGACCGCACCGGGCGGCAGCCCGAGCAGCGCCGCGCGCGCCCGCGCCCACCGGCGCAGCCCCTCGGGCTCCGCCAGATCGTCGGCGATCCCGCCGCGCCCGTCGTGCCGGACGGTCACCGCGAACTGCAGCGCCAGATGATCATCTCCCATGGGCTAATGGTATCGTCATCGCACACCATTAATTCTGAGGGGGTATCCGTGTCCGACCTCCGCGAACTGCTGCGCGGAACAGAGGTGTTCTCGGGCGAGTTGCCGACCTTCGACCCCACCGGGCTGCCGGCCGACCCGCACGAGCTGTTCTCCGAGTGGTTGCTGGCCGCCGTACGGGACGGCGTGCGCGAACCGCACGCCATGACCCTGTCGACGGTCGACGCCGCGGGCGATCCCGACGCCCGGGTGCTGATCCTGAAGAACGTCTCGCCGCAGGGCTGGGAGTTCGCCTCGAACGCCGGCGGCCGCAAGGGCCGCCAGCTCGCCGCGCACCCGGCCGCCGCGCTGACGTTCTACTGGCCGCCGCTCGCCCGCCAGGTGCGGGTCCGCGGCCGGGTCGAGCCGGCGGGCGAGGCGGACAGCGCCGCCGACTTCCTGGCCCGCTCCCCCGCCGCCCGCGCCGAGGCGCTGCTCGGCCGGCAGAGCGCCCCGCTGGGCGACCTCGCCGAGCGCGACGCCGCGGTGCGCGAGTCCGCCGGGCGCGTGGCGCGCGACCCGGGCCTGGTGTCGCCGTCCTGGACGCTCTACGTACTGCGGGCCGAACGCGTCGAGTTCTGGCAGGGCGACCGGGAGCGCCGCCACGTCCGCGTCGACTACGTCCGCGAGGGCGACGGCTGGGAGCGGGGGCTGCTGTGGCCGTGACGACGACCTCGCCGGCGGAGCTGACCACCGCGCTCGCCGCGGGCCACGCCCGGCTGCGCGCACTGCTGCCGGACCTCACCGAGCAGGCCGTGCGGGCGCCGAGCGCGCTCCCGGGGTGGACCCGCGCACACGTGCTGACGCACATCGAGGGCGTCGGCCTGGCGCTCGCCCGCCAGGCCAGGTACGCCCAGCGCGGCAAGCTGATCGAGGTGTACGACGGCGGCCGGGCCGGACGCGACGCGGCGATCGAGGCCGGCCAGCGGCGCGGCGCCCCGGTGCTCGCGGCCGCGCTGTCCGCGGCGCTCGACGAGGTCGAGGCGTCCTGGTCGGCGGTCGGCGCGCAGGACTGGGAGCGCCCGGTGCGCTACCGCGACGGCGCACTGCTCGACGCCGGGCTGGGCTGGTGGCGCGAGCTGGAGATCCACCTCACCGACACCCTGCTGGGACCGTCGATCGACGACTGGTCCGAGCCGTTCTGTACGTACCTGGTCGGCTATCTCGCCCCGCGCGTGCCCGGCGGGGTCCGGCTCACCCTCACGGCGACCGACCACGGCGGGCGGAGCTGGACCATGGGCGAGGGCAGTCCGCTGTCCGCGGAGGGCCGGCTGACGGACATCGCCGCCTGGCTGGCCGGCCGGCACCCGCTGCGCCCCCTCACCGGCGACCGGCTCCCGACGCTGACCGACTGGCCCTGACCGACCGGTCCTGACCGGCCGGCTGACCGGCCGCGTGGACGGCGACGGGGGGGGGGGGGGGGGGGGGGGGGGGGGGGGGGGGGGGGGGCGCCCCCCCGCCCCCCCCCCCCCCCCCCCCCCCCCCCCCCCCCCCCCCCCCCCCCC
>JAJSZB010000640.1:0-2060 GCA_050613715.1 Streptomyces sp. IBSBF 3018 | reverse complement strand
GGGCGGGGGTGGGCATCGTGGGGCGTAGGGATGCCGCGTGCCCAGGACGGGCACGGGTTCAGGAGAGGACGGTGCGGGGCCAATGACGGTGAAGATCCTGCTGGTGACCGGGGACGCGGCCGAGTCGCTCGAAGTGTTCTACCCCTACCAGCGGTTGACCGAGGAGGGTTACGCGGTGGAGATCGCCGCGCCCTCGCGCAAGAAGCTGCGGTTCGTCGTGCACGACTTCGAGGACGGCTTCGACACGTACACCGAGAAGCCCGGCTACACCTGGCCGGCCGACCTGGCCTTCGCCGAGGTGGACCCCGAGCAGTACGCGGCGCTGGTGATCCCCGGCGGGCGCGCGCCGGAGTACCTGCGCAACGACGCGGACCTGCGGCGCATCGTCGAGCACTTCTTCGGCGCGGGCAAGCCGGTGGCGCAGATCTGCCACGGGCCGCAGATCTCCGGCGCGGCCGGCGTGCTCGGCGGGCGGCGCACCGCCGCGTACCCGGCGCTGGAGCCGGACGTGCTGGCGGCCGGCGCGAGCTACGAGGACGGTGACGCGGTGGTCGACGGCACGCTGGTCTCGGCCCGCGCCTGGCCGGACCACCCGGGCTGGATGCGGGCGTTCGTGGAGCTGCTGCGCAAGACCGCGCCGCCGGCCTGACCGCGCGGCCACCCGGCCCGTCCGGACCGTCCGCCCGGCCCGGGTCACCCGACCCGGGCCGGGGAAGGCGCGGACGGCCCACGCGCGGCCCGCGGCGCCGCGCGCCCGGCGACGGCTCAGGCGTGGCCCGCGATGCCGCGCGGCGTGTAGTGCTCCTCCAGCCGCTTCGCCTCGTCGTCGCTCAGCACGAGGTCCACCGCGGCGACCGCGTCCTGAAGATGCTGCGGCTTGGTCGCGCCGACGATCGGCGAGGTCACGGCGGGCTGCCGCAGCAGCCAGGCCAGCGCGATCTGCGCCGGGGAGACGCCGCGCGCCGCGGCCACCTCGGCGACCGCGTCCACGATGTGCCGGTCGCCCTCCTGGTAGAGCGACTTGCCGAACTCGTCGGTCTCGCTGCGCGCGCTGACGGTGTCCCAGGGCCGGGTGAGCCGGCCGCGGGCCAGCGGGCTCCACGGGATCACGCCGACGCCCTGGTCCGCGCACAGCGGCAGCATCTCCCGCTCCTCCTCACGGTAGAGCAGGTTGTAGTGGTTCTGCATGGACGCGAAGCGGGTCCAGCCGTGCCGCTCGGCGGCGTGCTGCATCTTGGCGAACTGCCACGCGTACATCGAACTCGCCCCGATGTAGCGGGCCTTGCCGGCCCTCACCACGTCGTGCAGCGCCTCCATGGTCTCCTCGACCGGCGTGCCCGGGTCGAACCGGTGGATCTGGTAGAGGTCGACGTAGTCGGTGCCGAGCCGGCGCAGGCTGTGGTCGATCTCGGTGAGGATCGCCTTGCGGGACAGGCCGCCGCCGTTGGCGCCCGGGCGCATCCTGCCGTGCACCTTCGTCGCCAGCACGATGTCGTCACGCGCGGCGAAGTCCTTCAGCGCCCGGCCGACGATCTCCTCGCTGGTGCCGTCGGAGTAGACGTTCGCGGTGTCGAAGAAGTTGATCCCCGCGTCCAGCGCCTGCCGCAGGAACGGCCGGCTGTCCTCCTCCTCCAGCACCCACGGGTGGGTGCCGCGGTCCTTGGCCCCGTAGCTCATGCAGCCCAGGCAGATCCGCGAGACCTCAAGGCCCGTAGCGCCCAGCTTCAGGTATTCCACGTTTCCTCCGGCTCCGTCGCCGCGCCGCCGCCCCGGGCGCGACACCCGTGCCGCGGCGCATTCGATCACCACCGGCAACCCTACGCGCGCCCCCGCCGGCCCGTCGGCCCGGTTTCCCCCGGGCGCGGCCGGTCTTCCCGCGCCTTCCGTTGGCTTCCCGTGGGTCCCCGCGGCTCCCGCGCGGCCGCCGCGGTTACGCGCCCTCGTCGAGCAGCTCGCTTATGAGGACGCGCTGGGCCGCGGTGAGGTGGGGGTCGGCGCAGTGGACGGTGCGGGGGCCCGCGGTGATGGTGTAGGCGAAGCCGTCCGGGGCGGGGCGGCCG
>JAJSZB010000063.1:0-25260 GCA_050613715.1 Streptomyces sp. IBSBF 3018 | reverse complement strand
GCCCCCGCCGGCCTCCCGCGGTCGTCCCCGGACGCGTCGCCGCCGCCGTCTCCGGGCGCGGACGCGCCGCTGCCGTGGGCGCAGGACGCCGCGCCGATGTTCCGGCTGGACGACCGGCGGGCCGCGTGGGCCGAGGAGGTGCGGGCGATCGCCCGTGAGCGACTGGCGCCGCTGGCCGCGGCGGGACCCGAGGGCCGGGTCGACCGCGCGCTGGTCGCGGCGCTCGGCGAGGCGGGGCTGATCGCCCGGGTGCTGCCCGAGGGCGGTGCGTCCGCGCTCGACCTGTGCGTGCTGCGCGAGGCGCTGGCCCGCGAGTGCACCGAGGCCGAGACCGCGCTCGCGCTCCAGGGGCTCGGCGCCCATCCGCTGCGCGCCGCGCCCGAGGTGGCCGCCCGCTGGCTGCCCGAGGTGGTCGCCGGGCGCGCGGTCGCCGCGTTCGCGCTCACCGAGGAGGGCGCCGGCTCCGACGCGGCGGCGCTCGCGCTGGCCGCCGAGCCGGACGGGCCCGGCCGCTGGCGGCTGACCGGCGAGAAGTGCTGGATCTCCAACGCGCCGGACGCCGACGTCTACACCGTCTTCGCCCGCACCGGGCCGCCGGTGCCGCTCCCTGCTGACGCCGCGCCCGCTTCCGGGGACGCGTCGCAGACCGCGCCCGCCTCTGACGTCGTGCCCGCAGGGGATGTGCCCGCAGGCGACGCACTCGCCGAGGCCCGGCCGGTCGGCGGTGAGTCGCTCGACATGCTCGCGCCGCACGCGATCGGCCGGCTGACCTTCGACGCGGTGCCGGTCACCGCCGCCGACCTGCTCGGTGAGGAGGGACACGGCTTCCGCGTGGCGATGACCACGCTCGACCTGTTCCGGCCCAGCGTCGGCGCGTTCGCGGTCGGGATGGCGCAGGCCGCGCTCGACCTGGCGCTCGCGCACGCCGCGCGGCGCACCGCGTTCGGCGGGCCGCTGAAGGACATGCAGGCCGTCGCGCACCCGCTGGCCGAGATGGCCACCAGGACCGAGGCGGCCCGCCTGCTGGTGCACGCCGCGGCCGCCGCCCACGACGCGGGCGCGCCCGACGTGACGCGGCGCGCGGCGATGGCCAAGCTCTTCGCCACCGAGACCGCGCAGTTCGTGGTGGACGCCGCGGTGCAGATCCACGGCGCCCGCGCCCTGCGCCGCGGCCACCTGTTGGAGCACCTGTACCGCGAGGTGCGCGCCCCGCGCATCTACGAAGGCGCCACCGAGGTCCAACGGACCGTCATCGCGAGGGAGTTGTACCGATGAGCGTGCGCCGGATCAACCCCGCGGGGCTCGCCCCAGCGAGCGGCTTCTCGCACGCCGTCGCCGCGACCGGCCGCACCCTGGTGATGCTCGCCGGGCAGACCGCGCTGGACGCGAACGGGCGGATCGAAGGCGAGGACCTGCCCGCGCAGTTCGCCCGCGCGCTGTCCAACCTGCTCGCCGCGCTCGCCGAGGCCGGCGGCACGCCCGCCGACCTCGCCCGGGTCACCGTCTACACCACCGACGTCGCCGACTACCGCGCGCACGCCCGCGAACTCGGCCGCGTCTGGCGGGAGTCGGCGGGCCGCGACTACCCCGCGATGGCCGTGATCGGCGTCGTGCGGCTGTGGGACGAGCAGGCGCTGGTGGAGATCGACGGCATCGCGGTCCTGCCCTGAGCGCGCCGGCCCGCCCCCCCCGACGCGACAGCGCCGGGCGCCTCCGAGCGGAGGCACCCGGCGCGCGGTCACGCGGCGGGACGGGGAGCGGTCAGCTCCCGTAGCCCAGCGCGAACAGGTGGACCGTGCCGGAGGCCCCGGTCACCGGCAGCGTCACCGACGCCACCGTCTTGCCCGCGTCCAGCGGGACCTTCACCGAGAAGACGTACGCCTTGACGTTGTCCCGGCCGCCGTCCCCGGTGTTGCGGTAGGTCGTGGTGATCGCCGCGGTGTTGCCGGGCAGCGGCTGGGTCGCGCCGCCGTTGAGCGTCCAGTCGGAGAAGACCACGTGCGCCTGCGAGGTGCTGCCGTCGGTGTAGGTGACGGTCAGGTCGCCGGGCACGCCGCTGCCGTCGGTCGCCGCGTTGGTGGCCGAGCCGAGCAAGCCGAGGTACGCGCCGGAGGAGTCGGCCGGCTGCGGGATGGTCTGCCCGCCGACCTCCAGGTTGTCGGGCTTGCCCGCGGCCACGGTCGGCCAGGTGTACGTGACGCCGTCCGTGGTGATCTTGCCGCCGTTGGTGACGCCCGCCGCGGTCAGCTGGTTCTGCGAGTACGCCCAGCCGCCGTCGTCGAACCCGCCGCTGAAGTGCGTGCCGTCGGGGTAGACGCCCTCGTTGGACTCGTACGGCCACAGCGCGCCCGGCTGCGCGACGGCCACCCGGAGGGTGGCGCTGCCCAGGTCCGCGCCGCTGGTGTGGTCGGTGAGCGCGAAGGTCACCGAGTACGCGCCCTCGGTGTCGCCGGCGGTGACCGGCACCCGCGCCTGCGCGGTCGCCGAGGCCGGCACGGTCAGCGAGCCGGAGGACGCGCCCAGGCTCACGCCCGAGGAGGCGGTCGCCTTCCAGTCCACGGTGGCGGCCTGGTCGCCGAGGTTGGTCAGCTTCAGCGTCGCCTCACCGCTGCCGCCGGGCGCGACGATCAGCCCGTCGCTGGTCGGCCCGGTGGCCGCCAGCACCCGCTGGCCGCCGGTGGTGTCGGACGGCGGCGCGGCGTCGGCGCCGGCGGCCCAGGTGGTGCTGGGCGTCGTGGCGAGCGCGAAGTCCAGCGTCCTGGCCGAGCGGAACTGGTCGAAGGTCAGCCAGGCCTTGCCGTACTCCTTGCCCTTGACGTCCAGCGACTGCACGTAGGGCGCGTCGGGCGCGGCCTGCGGCGCGTTGATGGAGACCTGCTTGCCGTTGCCGAAGGTGACCTTGGCGACCGGGAAGGCCGGGCTGCCCAGCGCGAGCGTGTCGGTGCCGGGCGTCTCCGGGTACATGCCCAGCGACGACCACACGTACCAGGAGCTCATCGCGCCCAGGTCGTCGTTGCCGAAGGAGCCCACCGGCGCGTTGAAGTACAGCTTGGTCTGCGCCTGCCGCACCGCGTCCTGCGTCTTCCACGGCTGGCCCAGGTAGTCGTACTCCCAGGGGATCTCCAGGCTCGGCTCGTTGGACAGGTCGGCGTCGGTGCCGCCCGGCTGGGTGATGTCGTCCAGCAGGCTGTCCAGGTACGAGGAGTAGGCCGCGGCGCCGCCGCGGGCGGTGATCAGCTGCTTGACGTCGAACGGCACCATCGGGGTGTACTGCGCCGAGGTGCCCTCGACGAAGCCGTTGGAGGTGCCGGGGGTGAAGCCGCCGGCGAAGCTGCCGTCCTTGTTGCGGCCCTGCATGTAGCCGGTCTGCGGGTTGAAGACGTTCATCCAGTCCTGGGCGCGGGTGGCGAACTTCTTGTAGTCGGCCGTCTTCCCGAGCGACTTGGCGAACGACGCCAGCGCGTAGTCGGCGCTGTCGTACTCCAGCTGCGTGGAGACCGGGCCGTAGAAGTTGCAGCAGCCGTAGTCGTTCTCGTCCAGCGGCAGATAGCCCTTGGCGTCGCGCACCGCCTCGCCGGGACGGTCCTGGTTGGGCGTGGTCGCCTCGTGCTCCATGGCCTCCAGCGCGTGCGCGGTGTCGAAGTTCGTGGCGCCGAAGGCGTACGCGTCCGCGATGATCGCGGTGCCGGGGTCGCCGACCATGACGTAGCTCTCACCGTTGTTCGACGCCCACTTGGGCAGCAGACCGGTCTGGTCGTAGCCGTTGAGCATCGAGGTGACGACGTCGCCCGCCACCGTCGGCGCGGCCACCGCCATCAGCTGGGTCTGCGAGCGGTAGGTGTCCCAGCCGGAGTAGTTGGCGTACTGCGCCTTCTGGCCCTTGCTCAGCTTGTGGACCTGGTCGTCCATGCCCATGTACTGGCCGTTGTCGTCGGAGAAGACGTTCGGGTGCAGCAGCGCGTGGTACAGCGCGGTGTAGAACTGCACCTGCTGGTCGTGGCTGCCGCCGCCGATCGCGACCCGGCCGAGCAGACCGTTCCAGGCGTCGTGGCTCGCGGTGCGCAGCTTGTCGAGGTTCCAGCCGGTGACCTCCTTCGACAGGTTGCCGGCCGCGTTGTCGTCGCTGGTGTACGAGATGCCGACCGCCGCGGTCACCGACGTCGAGGACGCGGTGCCGAAGGTGAGGTACATGCCGTTGGCGCCGGTGACCGGGGCCGAGGACGCGCTCTGCGCCGAACCGCCCGTGGCCGCCGGGGAGTTGGCGCCGGACGTGCTCTTCGCGCCGGCGACGGTCCTCGCGCCGGAGGTCGGGTGCACCACGGGGGAGTGGGCCGGCGGCACGGTGAAGTGCTTCTCGTGCAGCGCCTTGCCCTGCTCGCCGGTCGTCGCGGGGGCCGCGGTGCGGCCCGCGGTCAGCGACGTGGCGTTCGGGTTGACGGTGCTGCCGACCCAGGTGCCGCTGGAGGCGAAGGGCCGGTTGAACTTGATGTCGAAGTGCAGCGTGTAGCGGTTGCCCGCGCCGCAGAAGTGGCCGCTGTCGACCGAGCCGCTCACCTCGCGGTCGCTGACCACCTTCACCCGGGTGCCGTCGACCTGGGTGGCGCCGCCGCTCAGCTTGAGCAGCAGGTTGCCGTCGGCGCCGGCCGGGAAGGTGAAGCGGCCGAGCCCGGCGCGGGTGGTGTCGGTCAGCTCGGTGGTGACGCCGGACTTGTCGGTCACGGTGTACGAGCCGATCGCCGTCTTCTCGTCGTCGTGCGAGAAGTCCGCGGTGGCCGACGAGGGGCTGGCCGGCAGCGCGCCGGAGACCGGCAGGATCGGCAGGTCGCCGGCCACGTCGCAGCCGGGACCGGAGACGTGGGTGAGGCTGAAGCCGGAGATCTTGGTGCTGTCGTACTCGTAGCCGCCGCCCTGCGCGCGGTGCGGGGTGGTGTCGGGACCCCACTGCATCATGCCGAACGGCACATCGGGCCCGGGGAAGGTGTTGACCGCCCCCGAGGTGCCGATCAGCGGGTTGACCAGCGACGCCGGGTCCGTGACCAGGGGCGGCGCGGACGCGGCGGACGCGGTGTCCAGGGACTGGAGCGACAGGGCCGCAAGACCCAGCAGCGAGGACACCAGGGCCAGCCGGCGCAGCGCGGCGCCGCGGCGGGGTCTGGTGGCGCTCAGGGGACGGGATCGGGGGGTGTGGCGAGGGTCTTCCGGGCCACGCTTGGGGACCATCGAGAGTGCCTCCGCTGTTCGTGCGCACGGGCGTGCCTGGGGAGGACGGATGGCGTCCTCGGCCGGCAACGGCGCCGCGCGTTCGTGCCTCGCGGTTCAGGCGGTGACAGTCATGCGATGACAACGTTGCCAGACCTGCACGAGCGACGAGTCAAACGCCAATGCTGAGGGCATGTCAATGCCCTTGCACCGCATCCGTCCCGTCGCCCCCGGCTCACCCGGCCGTCTCGAAGGAGCTGAGGGTCGGGTCGTGGTCGAGGTCGCCGGTCTCGTACATGGGCGTCATCCAGTGGTAGAAGTTGTCGCCGCGCTCGCGCAGCAGGTCGTACAGGCGGCGGACCAACCGCACCCGCACCGGGCGCAGTTCGGGATGCGCATAACGGTTGACCAGCTCGTGCGGATCGGCGTCCAGGTCGTACAGCTCGTTCACCGACTCCGGGTTGACCACCAGCTTGTAGCGGTCGTCGCGGATCATCCGCTGCGGGTACGGGAAGTGGTGGCCGTGGAACTCCGCCAGCAACTCGCGTCGCCACTGCGGGTGTTCGCCGCGCACCAGCGGCAGCAGGCTGCGGCTGTCCACGGCCGGCGCCGGGTCGCACCCGGCCAGCTCCAGCACGGTCGCGGTGCAGTCGGTCAGGGTCGCGAACTCCTGCCGCACCTGCGGTGCCTGCCCCGGCACCCGGACGATGCCGGGGATGTGGTAGATGTCCTCGTACATCGCCGGGCCCTTGTCGTGCAGCCGGTGCGCGCCGGTGAACTCCCCGTGGTCGGCGGTGAAGAACACCGACGTGTCCGCGCCCAGGCCCAGTTCGTCGAGCCGGGTCAGGATGCGGCCGATCTGCTCGTCGATCAGCGAGACGTAACCCCAGTAGACGGCGATGAGTTTGCGGGTGGTCTCGATCGGCAGGGTGTCGAACGCCCAGTGTGCGCTGTAGTTGGCCTGCACCGGCGGTTTGCCGGCGAACGTCTCGGCGATCGAGGGCGGCAGCTCCACCAGGTCCGGGTCGTAGGCGTCGTAGTACGCGTCGGGCAGCAGGTACGGCAGGTGCGGTCCGAAGAAGTGGGTGGCGAGGAAGAACGGCCGCTCGCCCGCCGCGTACCGTTCAAGCTGCTCGATCGCCCGGTCGGCCAGATAGTGCTCGAAGGTCGCCTCGACCGGCTGGTGCAGCCGGGCGGCGAGCAGGTTGCCGGGGTTGCCGTTGGGGAACACCCCGCGCACCGGGTCGCTGATCCGGTACGGCGGCAGGCCGCGTTCGGCGAGGTAGGCCCGGTAGTCGGGGTGGTCCACCGGGTTGTGCCAGCCGGCCAGGTCCGGGCCCTCGAAGCCGTAGGACGCGGCGTTGCGCCGGGTGCCGCCGTGCCACTTGCCGACCAGGCCGAGCCGGTAGCCGCGCTCGGCCAGGGCGGCGGGGAAGGTGAAGACGTCCTCGCGCAGGTCCTCCAGGTAGCCGACGTTGCGCTCGTGGTTGGCCAGCAGCCGGTGGCGGAACGGAGCCTGGCCGGTGAGCAGGCTCGCGCGCGCCGGGGTGCAGATCGCGGTCGGTGTGTAGAAGCGGTCGAAGCGGGTGCCTGTGGCGGCCAGCCGGTCGAGGTTCGGCGTGGCCACGTGCGGGTTGCCGTAACAGCCGAGGGTGTCGACGCGGTGCTGGTCGGTCATCAGGAAGAGGATGTTCACCGGGCGGCCGCCCGGGTGAAGGCGGCACCGTCGTAGTACGCGGACACGGCCGGCTTGCTCTTGATCTGGCCGGTGCCGACGAAGAAGTCGGCGAGGCCGTCCAGCCAGCCGTCCACCGTGCCGTCCTGGGTCTTCGCGACCAGGTCGGCGGTGGTGAGCAGCCGGACGTGCGCGGCGTCGGCGCGGGTCTGCTCCTCGGTGACCTGGAGCATCTTCGCGGCCAGCGAGATGGCCCGGTCCTTGTGGGCGGCCCGCCAGTCGTTGGCCTTCGCGAGCACGCCGACGACCTTCCGCGTGGTCGCCGGGTCGGCCTTCGGCGCGGAGACGAAGGCGGTGGGGAAGGCGTGCTCGGGGAAGTCGTGGTCGGCGGCCAGCTCGACCAGCTTCGGCACCCGCTTCCTGATGGTGTCGATGAGCGGGTAGTAGAAGCCGGCCCCGTCGATCTGCCCTGAGGAGAAGGCGGCGACCAGCGTCGAGGGGTCCATCGGGACCTTCTTGACGTCCGAGTCGGTCAACCCTGCCTTCTTCAGGGCCAGTTCGAGGATCATCTCGCCGGACGTGCCCTCGGGGACGCCGACCTTCTTCCCCTTCAGTCCGGCCACGGAGGTGATGCCGGGCTGCGCGATCACCCGGTCGGCGTCGGTGAGGGTGTCGATGGCGATGACCTTCGCCTTGCCGGTGGCCGGCAGCCACATCGCGCCCGGGCCGATGTAGCCGTAGTCGAGGTCGCCCGCGCCCAGCGCCTGGATCTGGATCGGGCCGTTGGTGAAGACCTTGATGCTCGGCGCGAGCCCGGCCTGCTTCCACAGGCCCTGGTCGTCGGCGATCGCCAGCAGGCTGGCGCCGTTGAAGTCGGCGATGTAGCCGAAGCGGACCTTCGTCCGGCCGCCCGAGCCGCCGGAGTCGTCGGAGGACGAGGAGCAGGCGGCTGCGGTCAGTGACAGCGCGGTCGCGGACAGGGACGAGAGCAGGGCGCGGCGGGTCAGGGACACGGGAGCGGTCCTTCCGTGGGAGGTGCGGGCGGTACGGGGGGGCGCGGGGAGTGCGGGTCGCGGATGCCGTACGGGTACGGGCGCGGGTCGGTGTGCGGGCAGGTGCCCGCGGGGTGCGGAGCGGGGTCAGCGGGCGGGCGGCTCCTGGTGGTGGACCGCGCTCCAGACCTCGTTGCGCAGCGCCGCGAACTCCGGTGACAGGCGCGTGCGTTCGGTCCTCGGGTACGGCAGCTTGATGTCGACCACCCGGTGCACGCGGCCCGGCCGCGCGGCCATCACCACCACCCGGCCGGCCAGGTACACCGCCTCCTCCACGTCGTGCGTGACGAAGACGACCGTGCGGGTCTGCCGGCTCCAGGTGTCCAGGAGCTGGTCCTGCAACTGCACCCGGGTCAGTGAGTCGAGCGCGCCGAACGGCTCGTCCATCAGCAGCACATCGGGGTCGACGGCGTACGCGCGGGCGATCGCACAGCGCTGCCGCATGCCGCCGGACAGCGTCTTGGGCAGCGCGTCGGCGAAGTCGGCCAGGCCCACCAGGTCGATCGCCTCGTCGGTGCGCCGCCGCCGTTCCGCCGCGCCGACGCCGGCCACCCGCAGCCCGAACTCCACGTTGCGGCGCACGCTCAGCCACGGGAAGAGCGCGTACTGCTGGAAGATCATGCCGCGGTCGGGGCCGGGGCCCGTCACCGGGCGGCCGTCCACCACCACGTCGCCCGAGGTGGGCGCGACCAGTCCCGCGGCCATGTTGAGCAGCGTGCTCTTGCCGCATCCCGACGGCCCGACGACGGTCACGAACTCGCGCTCGCCGACGTCCAGGGACACCCGGTCGACGGCGGTGAACGTGCCGCCCTTGACCGGGAAGCTGCGCGTCACCTCGCGGAAGGAGATCTTGGGGGTCATCGGCGCTCCTGCCAGCGGGTGAGCCGGCGCTCGGCGATCAGCAGCAGCCGGTCCATGACCAGGCCGAGCACGCCGATGGCGACCAGACCCACGAAGATGGTGTCGAGGTCGTAGTACGTCTCGGCGTGCTGCATCCGGAAGCCGAGGCCCTCCTGGGCGGCGATCAGCTCGGCGGCGACCACCGTCGCCCACGCCGAGCCGAGCCCGATGCGCATGCCGACCAGGATGAACGGCGCCGCGGCCGGGATCACCACGCGCAGGAAGACGGTCCTGTCGCGGGCGCCGAGCACCCGGGCCGCGTCGATGAGGGTGCGGTCGACGCCCACCACGCCCTGGAGCGTGGCCACCACGCTGGACAGGAACGCGGCCAGGAAGATCACGAAGACCTTCGGCGTCTCGCCGATGCCCATCAGCACCACCGCGAGGGGGATCAGCGCGAGCGGCGGGATGGTGCGGAAGAACTGCACGTAGGGCTCGAAGACCGCGCGCGCCAGCGGATACCAGCCCATCAGGAAGCCGACGAGCACCGCGGCGACGGTGCCCAGCGCGAAGCCGATCAGCACCCGGCGCAGGCTGGCGAGCATGTCGTCCTCCAGCGTGCCGTCGCGCAGCATGTCCACCGCGCGGCGGCCCACCGCGAGCGGCCCCGGCAGGTCGCTCACCCCGTGCGCGGCCAGCAGCGCCCACACACCGAGGCCGGCGGCGAGCGAGAGCACGTTGATCACGCCGGCCGGCACGCGGCGGGAGCGCCCGGCCGCGGACCGGGCGGCCGCGGGTACTGCGGGCCCGGGTACCGCGGGCCCGGGCACGGCGGCCGCGGGTACGGCGGGCGCGCTCGCCGGGGGCGTCATGTCCGCGGGCCCGGGGCCGCGTTCATGCGTCGTCGTGTCCGGGTCCATCGCCCTGCTCCTCCTGGCTTCCTTGACTCGGGTAGCGCGACAGCAGCGGGGAGCGGTGCAGGACCAGCGCGATGCCGCCGAGCGCGGCCCCGACCTCGCCGAGCGCCGCGGGGCGCAGGTCGACCAGCGGCCGCGAGACCGGCATCAGCCCGGCGGTCAGGGCGCGCCGCACCGGGTCGGTCAACGCCTCGCCCGCGGCGGCCAGTTCGCCGCCGATCACCACGACGCCCGGGCCGACCGCGTTGCACACCGCGGCGAGCGCGGCGCCCACGTGCCGGCCGGCCTCCGCGAGGACCGAGGCGGCGGGCTGCTCGCCGGCCCGCGCCGCGGCGGTCACCTCCGCGATGTCCGCCGCCTCGCCGCCCGCCGCCCGGTGGGCGGCCAGCACGGCGCCGACCGACGCGACGGTCTCCAGGCAGCCGGTCCCGCCGCACTCGCAGGGCGGCCCGCCGGGCACCGCGGTGATGTGGCCGAACTCGCCGGACAGCCCGTGGGCGCCACGGTGCAGCGCACCGTCCACCACCAGGCCGCCGCCGACGCCGTGCGACAGCCGCAGGTAGAGCACGTCCTGCGCGCCGGTCGCGGTGCCCCACACCGACTCGGCCAGTGCGGCCAGCCGGGTGTTGTTGTCCACCAGCACCGGCACGCCGAACCGCTTGCCCAGCAGCTCGGCGATCCGCTCGCGGTCGGCGGCGCCGTCGGCGGACGGCGTGACCGGTCCGACCACGCCGACGCCGATCGCGCTGAGCGCGGCCAACCGCAGGGAGTCGCCGGCCAGTTCGTCGACCATCCGCTCGGCCAGCGCGATCCGCCCGGCCAGGTCCAGCTCCGGGCCGTGCGGTCGGCTGGCGCTGCCGACCACCTCGTGGGCCACGTTCACCGCCGCCACGTGCACCGCCCGGCGGGCCAGGTCGATGCCGATCGCCTGGCCGGCGCCGGGGTTGAGGGCGAGCCGTTCCACCGGCCGGCCGCGCCGCCGCCGGGCCGCGTCCGGCACCGACGCGACGACCGCGCCGTTGCCGACGAGCGCGCCGACGATGTCGTAGAGCGTGGTGCGGGACAGGCCGCAGCGGGCGCCGAGTTCGGCCCGGCTCAGCGGTCCGTGGCGGCGCAGCAGGTCGAGCACCAGCTCCTCGTGGCCGCGCCGCAGGCGCGACAGGGGACCGTCGTGTTGCTGCATGCCGACAGGATGGGGAGCCCCGGATTTTTTCGTCAACAGCCCGGAAAAAAGATTCCGGTCCGGAACCGCCGCACACGCTGCGTCATCTCGCCTGGTGGCGACGGGTGTTGGGGCGTGACCGCGCGGGTCGCGGCGGCCGGAGGTTTATCGCCGCCTTCGCACGGCTGTCACACGCGTTCACGTTCGGCCGCGGGTTCTCCGGCCCGGCCGGCGCGGTTCACGCGTCGTAGGCGACGCGCAGGCCGAGGTTGCCCGTGGTGCTGTCGGGGGTGTTGGACGTGCGGGCGGCCACCCGGTAGCGGTTGCAGTACGAGCGATGGCACAGGTAGGACCCGCCGCGCATGACGCGGGCGGCGCCGGAGGGCGGCCCGGTCGGGTTGCTGCGGCGGCCCGCCGGGTGGTCGGTGGTCCACCAGTCGGCGCACCACTCCCACACGTTCCCCGAGGTGTTGTGGAGGCCGAAGCCGTTCGGCGCGAAGGCGTCCACCGGCGCGGTGCCCTCGTAGCCGTCCTCGGCGGTGTTGCGGGTCGGGAAGGAGCCCTGCCAGATGTTGCAGCGGTGCTCGCCGCCGGGCGTCAACTCGTCGCCCCACGGGTAGCGGCGCTGCTCCAGGCCGCCGCGGGCTGCGTACTCCCACTCCGCCTCGGTGGGCAGCCGGCCGCCGGCCCAGCGGGCGAACGCGGCGGCGTCCGCCCAGCTCACGTGGACCACCGGGTGGTCGCCCAGCCCGTCCAGCGTGCTGCCCGGCCCGAACGGCGCGCGCCAGTACGCCCCTTGGACGCCGCACCACCACGGGGTCTGCTCGGGCCGCGGGGCGCCGCGGCGCAGCGCCGCGGGCAGGAACCGCGCGAACACGTAGGACCAGCCGAAGCGTTCGGCCTCGGTGACGTATCCCGTCGCGGCGGCGAACGCGGCGAAGCGGTCGTTGCTGACGGCGTGCGCGTCGATCAGGAACGGCCGGACGGTGACCGGGCGGACCGGGCCCTCGCCATCGGCCGGGAACCCCTCGGGGTCGTCGGCGCCCATCAGGAACGTCCCGCCGGGGAGCGAGACCGGTCCGGCAGGGCCGGGGTTCGCGCGGTCGGCGCGGGTGTGCGTGCCGTCGGGGCCGCGGCGCGCGGCTTCCGGTGCGGCGCCGGATGCGCGAGCGGCGGCGCTGGGAGCGGGAGCGGCGGCGCCGGGTGCGGCCTCCGCCGCGTGCTCCCGCGTGCCGCGCGCGGGGGCGCAGCAGCCGTGCGGATGCGGCTCGGTCTCACCCATCGGGTACCTCCGGCTCTCCCGGGCGCTCTTCCCGGGGCGGTCCCGGCGTCCCGCGGCGTGCAGCATTACACCTGGTCAGCGGCCTCGGCAAGGTCGGCCCCGGCCCGCCGGACCAGGGCGCGGCCCCGTCGCACGGGGTCGCGCCCCGGGGACGCACCCGCGCGAACCGCACACGAACGCACCTGACGATCCGTCAAACAGCGCGGAACCGCACGGGTGTTGACGCGTTCGACCATCCTGCGTACGTTCTGCTGCCGGACGACGCCCTCGGGATCGACCGTCCGCGGGTCCCGCACGTCCGCGCCCGTACCCGCCGTCCGCGCCCGTCCGCACGTGTCACCCGTGTCCGACCGCACGTCCCCGCACGTCCCCGCACGCCTCGTACGTCCCCGCACGTCGCCGCACCTCACGCACGTCCAGGCACACGCCCGGGCGCGTCGCCGCACGTCACCGCACGCCCGAGCCCGTACCCGCACGCCGTCACGCACGCCCTTCGCGCGTCCGCACCGCCGTCCGCGTGTCCGCGTCGTCCGCGTACGCCGACCGCCCGTCCTCCGGCCTCCCGTCAGGAGTCACCCCGCCATGCGCAGGAAACGCTCTCCCGCCGCAACACCCGCCCCTTCGACCCCACGCGTCCTGCTGCGTACCGCAGCCGCCGGGGCCGTGCCGCCGCTCTCGCCCGCCGCGAGCACGCCCGCGATCCCGGCCGCGGGGGCGCTGCGGCACACCCTGCGGCGGCTGCTGGTCGCCGTGGGCACGGTGCTGGCGCTGGTGTTCGCCTGGGTCGGCGCCACGCCCGGCCAGTCGCAGGCCGCCGCCGCGCTGCCCTGCGACATCTACGCCGCCGCCGGCTCGCCCTGCGTGGCCGCGCACAGCACCGTCCGGGCGCTGTACGGCGGTTACGCGGGCCCGCTCTACCAGGTCACGCGCGCCTCGGACGGCGCCGCCCGGGACATCGGCCTGCTCACCGCCGGCGGTTACGCCGACGCGGCGGCGCAGGACGCCTTCTGCGCCGCCACCAGCTGCACCATCACCCGGATCTACGACCAGTCGCCGCGCCACAACGACCTGACGGTGGAGGGCGCGGGCACCGCCGGGGCCGCGGACCACGGCGCCCTGGCCACCGCCCTGCCGCTGATCGCCGGCGGACACCGCGCGTACGGCGTCCTGGTCACCCCCGGCACCGGCTACCGGCACACCGACGCGGCCGGCGTCGCGGTGAACGGCGCGCCCGAGTCGATGTACATGGTGGCCAGCGGCACCCACGTCAACGGCGGCTGCTGCTTCGACTACGGCAACGCCGAGCACACGATCAGCGACACCGGCAACGGCCACATGGACGCGGTCTACATCGGCACCCGCTGCCACAACCCGCCGTGCACGGGAACGGGCCCCTGGGTCGCCGCGGACCTGGAGAACGGCCTCTACCAGGGCAGCGGCAACAACCCGGCCGACCTCGGCAACGCCACCCCCTTCGTGACCGCGCTGCTGAAGAACGACGGCCGCACCTCGTTCGCGCTCAAGGGCGGCGACGCCCGCTCCGGCGCGCTGTCGACCTGGTGGAACGGCCCGCTGCCCAGCGGCGGTTACACGCCGATGCAGCAGGAGGGCTCGATCGTGCTGGGCACCGGCGGCGACAACAGCAACGCCTCCGCCGGGTCGTTCTACGAGGGCGTGATGACGTCCGGCTGGTCCACCGACGCCGCCGACGCGGCGGTGCAGGCGAACATCGTGGCCGCCGGCTACACCGGAGGCGGCGACGGCACCTCGGGCGCCACGATCACCGGTCCCGGCGGCGCCTGCGTGGACGTGGACGGCGACGACGTCGGGGCCGACCACGCCGCGGTGCAGCTGTGGCAGTGCCAGTCCTGGGCGGTGGACCAGCACTGGACCCACGCCGCCGACAACTCCCTGGTGACGCTGGGGCGTTGCCTGGACATCATGGGCAACGCCACCGCGGCGGGCACCAAGGTCCAGCTCTGGGACTGCAACGGCGTCGGCGGCCAGAAGTGGGTCCAGCAGGCCGACGGCTCGCTGCGCAACCCGCAGTCGGGCCGCTGCCTGGACAGCCCCAGCGGCGCCACCGCCAACGGCACCCGTCTGCAGATCTGGGACTGCAACGGCTCCGCGGCCCAGCGGTTCACCCTGCACGCCACGACTGCCGCCACCGCTGTCCCTGCCTCCGCCTCCGCTGTCCCCGCCTCCGCCACCACCGCCGCGGACGCCGCCCCGGCCGCCTCCGCCGATGCACCCGCGTGGTATCCGCCGCTGTCCACCCAGGGCCGCTACATCGTGGACGCGCACGGCGACCGCTTCCGGCTCAAGGCGGCCAACTGGGACGGCGCGCAGGGCTCGTGGACCGGCAGCGGCGACATCGCCGACCCGGCGAACCACCACGCGGGCCAGGACTCGTACGGCATCCCGCTCGGCCTCGACCGCGTGCCGCTCGCCCGGTTGATGTCCGACTTCCACACCGTGGGCGTCAACAGCATCCGGCTGCCGTTCTCCAACGAGATGATCCACAGCACCACGCCGGTGCCCGACCGGGCCGTCGCGGCCAACCCCCGACTGCGCGGCGACACCCCGCTGCAGGTGTACGACGCGGTCGTGGGCGCGCTCAGCGACAGCGGGTTCGCGGTCATCCTCAACAACCACACCACCACCTCGCGCTGGTGCTGCGGGCTGGACGGCAACGAGCGCTGGAACACCAGCCAGTCGACCGGGCAGTGGGCCGACGACTGGGTGTTCATGGCCCGCCGCTACGCCTCGGTGCCCGGCGTGGTCGGCGCCGACCTGTACAACGAGGTCCGCAGGGACGTGCTGGACGACCCCAACTGGGGCCTGGGCGACGACCACGACTGGTACGCCGCCGCCCGACTGGCCGGCGACCGCATCCTCACCGAGGCGAACCCGCGGCTGCTCATCGTCGTCGAGGGCATCAACTGGACCGGCCTGCCGGTCGACGGTCTGCCGCACGGCCGCCCGATGCTCACCCCGGCCCGCACCCTCTCGCAGACCCTGGTGGACAGCCACAAGCTCGTCTACTCCGCGCACTTCTACGGGTACACCGGGCCGCACCACAGCGGCGCGACCGGCATCGGCGAGACCCACGACCCCCGCTACCGGGACATGACCCGTGAGGAACTGGACCAGGCGCTGGACGACGAGGCGTTCTTCGTGGAGCAGTCGGGGCAGCACTTCACCGCGCCGGTGTGGGTCAGCGAGTTCGGCGCCGGGGCCGACGACACCGACGCGGCCACCCGCGCCTGGTTCGGCGCCGTCACCGACTACTTCGCCGACCACGACGCCGACTTCGCGTACTGGCCGCTGGTCGGCTACCAGGGCCACGACACCTGGGCGCTGCTCAGCTACGACACCGCGGGGAACCGCGCCGGCATCCTCGACCCGGGGGACTGGCGGGCGGCCGGCTGGCAGCACCTCATGGCCGACACCGGCGTCACCGGCCCGGTCGCGCCGGTCCCGGTCTGGCGGATGCTGAGCACCGACCACGGCGACGCCGTGGAGTCGCTGCGCGCGCGGGCGGCCGGCGACTGGGACCCCGGCGCGTACAAGGCGGCCTGCCCCGACGGGCTCCGGCTGATCGGGCTGAGCCACGACGGCGGCCGCGGTCTGTGCACGGACGCGGGCGCGCCCGACCCGCGCGCCGCCGACGGCGGCCAGACCGTGGTCAGCGACGAGCGCTACGTCCCGCCGGGCGGCGACTGGGCGAGCGGGTACACCAAGTTCCAGTGCCCGGCGGGCGACTTCCTGATCGGCTACAGCCTGCGCGGCCAGCGGGTCTCGGCCGCCTTGTGCGCGCCGGGCCGCACCGCCCTGGCCGGGGCCGGCCGCACGGTGTGGTTCGACCGCTCCGACACCCGTCCCGCGGACGCGCCGGGCGGCGACTTCGCGGTGGGCCACTACAAGGGCCAGTGCGCGCAAAACGAGTACGCCGCGGGGATCGCCTTCACCACCCGGGTGGGCAGCGGCCAGGGTCCCGCCGCCCTCATGTGCCGGGCGCTGGACGCCTCCTGACGGTCCGTCGGCACATTTTCCGTCACCGCGCGACGGCGCGAACGCGCCACCGTGGGGCGGCCGGTGAATTCCGGCCGTCCCGCGAAACGGCCCCGCGAAACGGCCCCCGCCAAACCGTCCGTCCGACGGCCGCCCGACCAAACGGCCGGTCGTCCGGAAATCCGGCCGGCGTCGCGGCGCCGCAGTCGGGCAGGGCGGACACGGACCATTGGTCTGGACCAGATGGGGAGGCCGGCGCCCCCCTCCTCCCGTACCGGTCGGTAGCCCCGGCCTGCGCGGACGCCCCGGCGCCGGCGCCCGCGCCGCTCGGCGATGCGCCGAATTGCGCCTCGTGCGTGACGGCGTTTCAGAAGGCAAAAGCACCGTGCCGTGAAATCGGCCGGCAATCATGTGTTCATCCTCGACGTGTGCCGCGGCGATATGCGGACATGAATCGCGGATTTCGCGGCCGAGTAATTCAGGGTCCCGGCACATTCCGGCGGAAGCAGTGAGGGGCGACCCGGGCCGTCCGGGAGTGGGGCGGGCCGTCCCGGGACGGGCCGGCCATCGCGCGGGGGCTCCGTACGGCCTCCCGACCCGCCGTGCGCGGGGGCCGGTTCCGGTTCGGGACGGATCGGCTGCCCGTACCGCTCGGGCGGGTTTGGTGCGGGTCGGGGTGAATGCCGTGATTGTGCCGCCTCAAGTTTTGCTCAGAGAATGCCGTGAGGCGGATCTGGTCCGAGTTCGCGGCAGTCGCGGCGAACGGGCGGGGGCACGCTGGGAGAAGTCACCGATTCGGGTGCGCGGGCTGCCCGATGTGCGCCTTCCGGATGACCGGTTGCACGATGAAAAAGTCGATGTAACAACTCCGCCCGGACCGCCGCGGCGCTCGGCCGGCTCCCGGGCGCCGTTCGCCGCGCACGCGTCCGCGCGCCTCCACGACCCGCCCCACCTGCGGTGATGTCGCAGGTGGGGCGGGCCGCGTGGACCCGGCTCCGGCCCGTCCACGTGAAGGGTGCGAGAAGTCCCGCGCGGGCAGGATTGAAGGGGATTCGCCGGGGAATACTGTCCTGCTGCGCGCGGGCCGGCCTTCCCTTTGGAGTTCGGGGGAAAGCGCCTTCTTCGGGCCCGATGTCCCCTCGGGGGCGCCGCCCGGCAACTCGGGCGGCCATGCGCCGCCTTAGCCTGCCCTGTGTCCTGGAGGGGCGCCGGGAAAGGGAATTGGGGGCTGTTGCAACGGCGGGCGGATTCCCTATAGTCGCTGCGGTAACGGGGTGGCATGTACACCGCTGCACCGCATTGGGAGTCGCCGCTTTGAGTACTAAACCGGTGAAGCGTTCACCTCGCCGCGACGGGCCGCCGATGCCCGACGGGCAGACGGAGCTGGCCGAGCCGCCGGTACTCGGTGAGCCGGCCGGTGCGGATTTCAGTTCCGCCCTGATGTACCTGCCGATGGGCCTGGGCGCGGGCGCCATGGTGCTGATGTTCAGCGTCCGCAGCATGGGCCCGACCACGTACATGATGTCCGGGATGATGGGCGTCGCCATGATCAGCATGACGCTGACCCAGGTGGGCCGTCAGGGCGCCGAACGCCGCCGCCGGATGCGCGCCGAGCGCCGCGACTACCTCCGCTACCTGGCGCAGAAGCGCCGCCAGGCCAGGACCGCCGCCGCCGAGCAGCGGGCCGCCCTGCTGTGGGACAACCCCGACCCGCGCGACCTGTGGGCGTTCGCGATGGGACCGCGGCTGTGGGAACGCCGCCCCAGCCACGAGGACTTCGCCCGGGTCAGGATCGGCCTGGGCATCCGCCGCGCCGAACTGGTGTTCCTGCCGCCCCAGACCAAGCCCGTCGAGGACCTCGAACCGCTCACCGCGATCTCGCTGCGCCGCTTCACCAAGGCCCACCAGACCGTCCCCGACCTGCCCATCCCGGTGGCGCTGCGCCGGTTCACCCGGGTGGAGTTCGCCGGCGACGGCCAGGAGGCGCTCGGCCTGATGCGGGCGATGGTCGCCCAGCTCGCCGTCCTGCACGCGCCCGACGAGATGCGCATCGCGGTGCTCGGCAGCCCCGCGGCCCGCGCCGAGTGGGACTGGGTCAAGTGGCTGCCGCACAACGCCCACCCCGAGGAGCAGGACGACGCCGGCCCGGTCCGGCTGGCGGCCGGCGACCACGACGAGCTGATGGCGCTGCTCGGCCCCGAGGTGCGCGACCGCCCCGACCACGACCCCGACGCCTCGCCGAACGTCACCGAGCCCTTCGTGGTGGTCATCGCCCAGGGCGTGCACCTGCCCGACAGCGCCCGGCTGGTCAACGAGGGCCTGCGCAACACACTGCTGCTCGACGCCACCGGCGCGCTGCGCGGCGGCGAGGGCGTGCTGCGGCTGACGGTGCGCGACGGCACGGTCAGCTTCCCCGCGGGCGACGACGCCTCCGCGTCGGCCACCGCCGACACGCTCGGCGCGGTCGCCGCCGAGACGCTCGCCCGGCGCCTCGCGCCGCTGCGCACCGGAGGCACCGTCGACCTCACCGAACGCCCGCTGGAGTCCGACTTCGACCTGACGTCGCTGCTCGGCATCCGCGACCCGCGCACCTTCGACGTGGCCGGCAAGTGGCGGCCGCGTCAGACCCAGTCGGCCCGGCTGCGGGTGCCGCTGGGCGTCACCGAGGACGGCGAGGTCGTCGAGCTGGACCTCAAGGAGTCCGCGCAGGGCGGCATGGGCCCGCACGGCCTGCTCATCGGCGCCACCGGCTCCGGCAAGAGCGAACTGCTGCGCACCCTGGTGATGGGCCTGGCCGCCACCCACTCCTCCGAGGTCCTCAACCTCGTCCTGGTCGACTTCAAGGGCGGCGCCACCTTCCTCAACATGGACCGCCTGCCGCACACCTCGGCCGTCATCACCAACCTCGCCGACGAGATCCACCTCGTGGACCGGATGCGCGACTCCATCAACGGCGAGATGATCCGCCGCCAGGAACTCCTGCGCGAGTCCGGCCACTCCTCGCTGCTGGACTACGAGAAGGCCCGGCTGGCCGGGGCCACCCTCGCGCCACTGCCCTCGCTGCTCATCATCGTCGACGAGTTCTCCGAACTGCTCGCCAGCAAACCGGAGTTCGTGGACCTGTTCGTCTCCGTCGGACGGCTCGGCCGCAGCCTCGGCGTCCACCTGCTGCTCGCCTCCCAACGCCTGGACGAAAGCCGCATCCACAAGGTCGAGGGCCACCTGTCCTACCGGCTGGCCCTGCGCACCTTCTCCTCGATGGAGTCCCGCAGCGTCATCGGCGTCTCCCACGCCTACGAACTGCCCCCCGCCCCCGGCAACGGCTACCTCAAGGTCGACACCACCAACCTGGTGCGGTTCAAGGCCGCCTACGTCTCGGGACCCGCCCCCGAACCGGCCGGCGGGACCGACCCGGCGGCAGCCCGGCTCGCCGCCCAGGAGGTCGCCGTCTTCGGCCTGGACCGCAGCGGCGAACTCCTCTCGGAGCGGGCCGAGCAGGCCGCGGCGCTCGCCGAGGCGGTCAGGGCGGCCGAGGAGAGGGCCCGCCCGAAGGTCGGCCCGGACGGCGAACCGCTCAGCGAGGAGAGCCTGTTGGAGGTGCTGGTCGACCGGCTGGAGGACGCCGGCCCGCCGGCCCGCCAGGTGTGGCTGCCGCCGCTGGACTCCTCCGTCAGCCTCGACCAGGTGCTGCCCGCCATCGTGCCGGACCCGCACCGCGGCATGAGCGCCGCCGACCACGCCGGCACCGGCGCGCTGCGCTTCCCGCTCGGCATGGTCGACAAGCCCTACGAGCAGTCCCGCGACCTGCTCACCGCGGACCTGTCGGGCGCAGACGGCCACATCGGCCTGGTCGGCGCACCGCGCACCGGCAAGTCCACCATGCTGCGCACCCTCATGCTGTCCCTGGCGCTGACCCACACCCCGCAGGAGATCCAGTTCTACTGCCTGGACTTCGGCGGCGGCGGCCTCGTCTCCACCTCGGGCCTGCCGCACGTCGGCTCGGTCGCCACCCGCCTGGACCGCGACCGGGTGCACCGCACCGTCGCCGAGCTGACGCAGCTGCTGGAGCGCCGCGAAGCCGCGTTCGCCGCGCGCGGCCTGGAGTCCATGGCCGGCTACCGGGCGCAGCGCGCGGCCGGCGAACTCGACGACCCGTACGGCGACGTGTTCCTCGTGGTCGACGGCTGGGGCACGCTGAAGCAGGACTACGAGGACATCGAGCCGCGCGTCATCGACATGGCCGCGCGCGGACTGTCCTTCGGCATCCACGTCATCGGCTCCGCGGTGCGCTGGTCGGAGTTCCGGCCGCGGCTGCGCGACCTGCTGGGCACCAAGTTCGAGCTGCGGCTCGGCGACACGCTGGAGTCCGAGGTCGGCGCGCGGGCCGCGGCGGCCGTGCCGCACCAGCCGGGACGCGGCCTGACCTCCACCGGCCACCACTTCCTCGCCGCGCTGCCCCGGCTGGACAGCTCCCCGCACACCGAGGACCTCACGGCCGCCACCAAGGAGGCCGTCGCCGAGATCGACGCGTTCTGGACCGGCCGCCCCGCGCCCGGCGTGCGACTGCTGCCCAGCCGGCTGTCCACCGCCCAGCTCCCGCCCCCCGAGGGCGATCTGCGGGTCTGCCTGGGCTGGGACGAGCAGCGCCTGGAACCCGCCTGGCACGACTTCTCGGTCAACCCGCACCTGATGGTCTTCGGCGACAACGAGACCGGCAAGACCAACGTGCTGCGGCTGATGGTCGACGCCATCACCTCCCGCTACAGCCCCGAGGAAGCCCGCATCATGGTCGCCGACCCCGGCCGCGGCCTGCTCACCGCGGTCCCCGAGGCGTACCGGGTCGGCTACGTCGTGGACAGCGAGGCGCTCGGCCAACTGGCCGCGAGCGCCGCGGTGTCGGTGGGCAAGCGGGTGCCCGGCGCCGACATCTCGCCGGAGAACCTGGCCCGCCGCGACTGGTGGAGCGGCCCGCTGCTGTTCGTGCTCATCGACGACTACGACCTGTTCTCCGGCGCGCCCGGCGCCCCCTCGCCGATGACGCCGCTGGTGCCGCTGCTCGCCCAGGCCCCGCACATCGGACTCCACCTGGTGGTCAGCCGCAGCACCTCGGGCGCCATGCGGGCGATGATGGACCCGGTGCTGCGCCGCCTGTGGGAACTGGGCAACCCGGCGCTGCTCTTCTCCTACCCGAAGGAGGAGGGCAAGTTCATCGGCGAGGCGAAGCCGCGCACACTGCCGCCCGGCCGGGCCCAACTCGTCACCCGTCGCTCGGTCAAGCTCATGCAGACCGGACTGGTGGCCGCCGAATGAGCCGATCCCGCACGGCCGCCGCGCCCGCGGCCGCCCGTACCTCGACAGCCGGAGCCGTGGCCGTCCGTATCGCGGAAGCCCGAGCCGCGGCAGTCCGTGTCGCGGAAGCCCGAGCCGTAGCCGCCCGTACCGCGGCCGGCCCCGCACCCCGTACCGCCTCCGCCGGTCCGCGCGCCGGCGCCGCACCCCACCGCACAGGAGCGTCGCGATGACCACTGCCTCCGTGGTTCCCGCAGCCGGGATCGGCACCGAGGTGTGCCGGCTGACCGTCCTCGGCCCCGGCGGCAAGGCCGACCTCGCCGTCCCGGTCACCCTGCCGGTCTCCGCGCTGCTGCCGGTCCTGGTCGAGCACGTGGTCTCCGACGTGCGCGACCGGGGCGCGCCGTGGGCGCTGCAACGCCTCGGCGAGCCGCCGCTCGACCCGGACGGCACCCCCGCCGGGCTCGGCCTGCGGCACGGCGACGTGCTCCACCTGCGGCCGGTCGACGAGCCGCTGCCCACCCTGCACTTCGACGACATCGCCGACGGCGTCGCCCACGTGGTCGGCGCCCTGCCGGGGCGCTGGCGGCCGGAGCTGACCCGCGCGCTCGCCCTGACGATGGGCGCCCTCGCCGTCGCCTTCCTCGCGCTCGCCCTGGTCAGCGGCGGCCCCGGCGACTTCGCCGGCTACGGCGCGGGCATCACCGCCGTGCTGTTCGCGGCGGCCTGCGCGACCGGCGCCCGGCTGTCCGCCGACCGCGGCGCGGTGCTGACCGCGGGCATCGCCGCGATGGCCATGGCGGGACTGGCCGGGCTCGCCTTCCGCACCGGCCCCGGCGGCGGCTTCGACCCGGGCGTGCCGGGCCTGCTGGTCTCCGCGGGCTGCGTCACCGCCGTCGCCGTCGCGCTGATCGCGCTGCGCGCCATGCCGTTCCTGCTGCCCGGCACCGCGGTCGTCGTCGCCTCGGCCGCCGCCTCCGCCATCGGCCTGCGCGCCGCCTTCGACTGGCGGGCCGGCCAGGCCGTCGCCGTCGTCGGGGTCGCCCTCTTCGTCCTCGGCCACTTCGCGCCGCGCATCTCGCTGCGCGCCGCCCGGCTGCGCGTCCCGCAACTGCCGCACAACGCGGTCGAGTTGCAGGAGGACACCGACCCCGAACCGCAGGAACGGGTGGAGCGCAGGGTGGCCGCCGCCACCTCCTACCTGGACGCCCTCAGCATCGGCTTCGCGCTGTCCTTCGCCGTCGTCTTCTGGTTCATGACCCGCGAACACGGCTGGATCGGCTGGGCGTTGCCGCTCGTGCTGGGCGCCGCCGTGCTGCTGCGCTCGCGCGGCCTGACCGGCACCCTCCAGCGGGTGCCCACCGTCATCGCCGCGGGCGCCGGGCTCGCGCTGCTGCTCCTGCAGCAGTGGACCACCGGCGGCCCCGGCCAGCGCGGCGTCGCCGTCGCGCTCCTGGCGCTGACCGCCGTCGCCCTGCTCGCCGCCGCCTGGCGGCTGCCGTCCAGCCGGCTGCTGCCGGTGTGGGGCCACAGCGGCGACATCACCGAACTGCTCGTCGCGATGGCGCTGCTGCCCCTGCTCCTGCAACTGCTGCACGTGTACTCGCGGTTGCGCAACATGACCAGCTGACGCACCGGAACCGAGAGGAGGACCGCACATGCAGACCCGACGCGACCACGTCCAGGCGTACCAGTTCGCCGTCGGCCGGCTGGCCACCGCGCTCGTCAGCGGCGACCCGGGCCGCGGCGACAGCCCCACCCGCCGCGCCTCGCTCGGCACCTTCTTCGGCGTCGGCATCGTCGTCCTGCTGTGCCTGGGCTTCGGCGTCTACGGCCTGATCTCCCCGGCCCCCGACCACTCCTGGCGCACCTCGGGTGCGTACATCGTGGAGAAGGAGACCGGCAACCGCTACCTGTACGTGGACGGCGTGCTGCGCCCGGCCCGCAACTACTCCTCCGTGCTGCTGCTCGCCCGCGACCACACCGCGCACACCGTCTCCCGCGGCGACCTGGACGGCATCCCGCACGGCACCGCGGTCGGCATCCCCGGCGCGCCCGACGAGGTGCCCGCGCCCGCGCAGGTGCTCGGCGGCTCCTGGACCCGCTGCCTGCGCCCGGAGTTCCCCGGCGGGCAGAGCGTCGACTTCAGCCCCGTGGGCGCCACCACCGCCTACCCGGACGACCGGCAGGCGCTGCTGGCCGGCGCCGACGGCACCCGCTACCTGCTGTGGCGGGGCGCGAAGTACCGCGTCCCCGACCAGGCGACGCTGGTCGCGCTGGGCCTGGACACCGACCGGCAGACGCCCGCCCCCGCGGCCTGGCTCGCCGCCGTGCCGAACGGCCGCGCGCTCACCGCGGTGCGCCCCGCCGGGCTCGGCAAGCCCGCCGGCAAGGTGGCCGGACAGGCCGTCACCGTCGGGCAGTTGTTCACCACGACCACCACGGCCGGCGAACGCCACTACTACGTCATGACCAAGGCGGGGGTGGCCCGCACCAACGCCACCGAGGCCGCGCTGCTGGCCGCGCAGCCGCACGTCCCCCAGCCGCTGTCGGTGCGGGCCTCCGCGCTGGCCGCCGTCCAGCTCGCCGACGACCCGGACATGGCGGGCGCGCTGCCGGACCTCGCGGGCGCCCCCGCGGTCTCCGCCGACGGGCAGGCGGTCTGCCTGGCCCAGCACATCGACGGCGCCGCCCTCGACACCCGGATCGTCCTGGAACGCGGCGACGCCGCCTCCGGCGCCCGCCCGGTCGTCGTCCCGCCCGGGCACGGCCTGGTCGTCCGCAGCCGCGAGGACGCGCTGCACAAGGTCACCCACCCCAGGACGTACCTCGTCACCGACGACGGCAGCGCCTACCGGCTGGCCAGTGACGACGTCACCGCCGCCCTGGGCCTGTCCGGGCTGATGTCGATGCTGCCCGACGAGGTGATCGCGCTGCTGCCGACCGGGCCCACGCTCACCATGCCCGGCTCGGCGGGCGGGGGAGGCGGCCGTGTTTAAGGGCATACGCTCCCTGCTGCCGCCCGGCCAGCCGCTCCAGTGCCACCCGGCCGGCCACGCGCTGCTGGTCCAGCCCAAGGGCCGCACCGACCCGGCCGCCCGCCGGTTCGCCGCCGCGCTGGCCCGCGACGACCAGCACACGGTGGTCGTGGTGGACGTGCCGGGCACCGCGCCCGACACCGTCGCCGAGGCCACGGCCCGCGCGCTGGCCGATGTCGGCGGCAGCCTGCGGCTGGTGTTCGGCGGCGGCACGGCCGCGGAGATCCGCAGGGCGGGACAGCGGATCTGCGACGAGCTGGGCACGGTCGTGGTGGTGCCCGACGGCGAGGTGGTGCCCACCGCGGGCGGCGGCCTCTACATCCCCGGCGGGCGCGGCACCGGATGGCTGCGGATGCGGCCCGGCCGCCCGGTCGAGCACGACTCGATGGGCTTCCCCAAGCCCCGCTGGCAGTACTCGACGCTGGACCGGCCCTGGGTGACCAGCCCGTACGCCGTGGTCGAGCCGCTGCCCTGCGGGGTGTGGGTGCGCGGCGCGCTGCCGGAGGCCGCGGACGACAACCGCCGCAGGCTCTTCGGCCGCCTCGCCGTCGACCCCGACGTGATGACCGTGGTCCTGGGCTGCCCCGGCGGCCCCGCGGTGCCGCTGGCGGACGTCGTGCGGTTCTGGGACACCGTGCTGCCGACGACCCGGTCGCGCATCCGTTTCGTGCACTTCGGTCCCGTCGCGCTGCCGCAGGAGGGCGAGGCGCTCGGCCAGCAGCTCGCGGACGCGCTGGAGCACCAGGTGGTGCTGTACACGGGGATGAGCGGTGAGGAGCGGGTGGGGGAGGG
>JAJSZB010000639.1:0-2063 GCA_050613715.1 Streptomyces sp. IBSBF 3018 | reverse complement strand
GGAGAGGATGGCGGGATGGGATCGGTGGGCGCGGTGGCGGGGACCGCCGTCGTGGTCGCCGTCGCCGCCGGGCTGCTGTTCCGCGTGGTGCGCGGACGCCGCGGCTTCGGCACGCCCGCGGACAAGGCCGCGTTCGCCACGCTGCACGAGGCGTCGCTCGCCGCGCCGCCGCTGCGCGACGGGCTCAACCGGGACTCCGCGCGCCGCGCCGCCCGCCATCTGCGGGCGCTGCTCGGCACGCCCGCCCTCGCGGTGATCGGCGGCGACACCCTGCTCGCGTGGGAGGGCCCGGGCCGCCACCACAGCGGGCAGGCCGTGGCGCACGCCGCCCAGGCGCTGCGGGCGGAGCGCCCCTGGGTGGTCCCCGAGGAGGTCATCGCGTGCGGCGACCTCGACTGCCCGGTGCGCAGCGCCGTCGTGGTGCCGCTGGTGGTCGACGGGCTCGTCGTCGGCGCGCTGTCGGTCTACGCCCGGCAGGTTTCGGCCGCCCTGGTCCGCGCCGCGGGCGAGGTCGCCCACTGGGTCATCGCACAGCTCGAACTCGCCGAGCTCGACCGCTCCCGCACCCGGATGATCGAGGCCGAACTGCGGGCCCTGCGCGCCCAGATATCGCCGCACTTCGTCTACAACTCGCTGACCGCCATCGCCTCCTTCGTCCGCACCGACCCCGACCAGGCCCGCGAACTGCTGCTGGAGTTCGCTGAGTTGACCCGCTACAGCCTGCGCAGGCACGGCCAGTTCAGCACGCTCGCCGAGGAGTTGCGGTCGGTGGACCGCTATCTGCGCCTGGAACGCGCCCGGTTCGGCTCCCGGCTCCAGGTCGATCTGCTGATCGCGCCCGAAGTGCTGCCGGTCGCCGTGCCGTTCCTGTGCCTCCAGCCGATCGTGGAGAACGCGGTGCGGCACGGCCTCGGCCCCAAGTCCACCCCGGGCCGGGTGACGATACGGGCCGAGGACGCGGGCGCGGAGTGCCGGATCAGCGTGGAGGACGACGGGGTGGGCATGGACCCCGAGGACGTCCGCGCACAGCTGGCCGGCGAGGCCGACAGCGACTCCCTGGGCCTGGGCAACGTGGACGAGCGGCTGCGCGCGGTGTTCGGCGACGAGTACGGGCTCGTCGTGGAGACCGCGCCGGGCGCCGGCACCAAGGTCAACGTACGGGTGCCCAAGTACCGGAACGGGGTGCACGTGCCGTGAGAACGCTCAACGTCCTGGCCGTGGACGACGAGCCGCCCGCGCTGGAGGACCTGACGTACCTGCTGCGCGGCGACCACCGGATCGGCCGGGTGCTCGCCGCGGACAGCAGCGACGCGGCGCTGCGGCTGCTGGAGGGCGACACGGTCGACGCCGTCTTCCTCGACATCCGGATGCCGGGCCTTGACGGGCTCGAACTGGTCCGCGTGCTGGGCCGGTTCGCCCGTCCGCCCGCGGTCGTCTTCGTCACCGCCTACGAGGACTTCGCGGTGGACGCGTTCGCGCTCAAGGCGGTCGACTACCTGCTCAAGCCGGTGGGCCGGGAACGCCTGGCCGAGGCGGTGCGCCGGGTCGCGGCGGTCGTCGGCGGCGGCGCGGCGGCGATGACGGAGGGCGGGGCCGGGTCGGGCGCCGGGGGAGTGCTCGGCGCGGTGCCGGGCGGCGCGCCCGGCGGCAGCGGCGGCTGGACCGGCCGCCCGGCCTCGCCCGCGGGTCCCGACCCGGCCGGCGCCCGAATACCCGTCGACATCGGCGGCGTCACCCGCTTCGTGGCGCGCGACGACGTGGCGTACGCCGAGGCGCAGGGCGACTACGTACGGCTGCACGCGGGCGGCCGCGCGCCGCTGGTGCGGATCTCCCTGGCGGTGCTGGAGGAACGCTGGGCGCCGCACGGCTTCCTGCGCGTGCACCGCAGCTACCTCGTCGCGCTGCGGCACGTGGAGGAGCTGCGCTGGGACGCCGGCCACTGGACGCTGCGGGTCGGCGGCCGCGAGCTCCCGGTCAGCCGCCGGCACAGCCGCGAGCTGCGCGACCTCCTCGTCCGCTGGTCCCGCGCCCCCGGCGAGGACGCCCCGTGACCTCCCCACCCG
>JAJSZB010000638.1:0-2070 GCA_050613715.1 Streptomyces sp. IBSBF 3018 | reverse complement strand
GTGCGGCGGGAGCGGCGCCGGAGCCGGGAGCGTCGTGTGGGATCTGCGGGGGCAGACCTTGCTCCCGGCGCGTGGCGTGCGGATAGGCTCGTCGGGTGATCGCACATGCGTACCCGCCGAAGCCCCGTCCCGGAGACCGCGTCGCGGTCGTCTCGCCCTCCTCGGGGCTGCCCGGACTGCTGCCGCTGCCGTACGAACTGGGGCTGCGCCGGCTGCGCGAGGACTTCGGCCTGGAGGTCGTGGAGTACCCGACGACCCGCCGGATGGGGGCGAGCGCCCGCGACCGCGCCGCCGACGTGCACGCGGCCTTCGCCGACCCGAGCATCAAGGCGGTGATCGCCAGCATCGGCGGCGACGACCAGATCACCGTGACCCCGCACCTGGACGACGAGCTGCTGCGGGCCAACCCCAAGCCGTTCTTCGGCTACAGCGACAACACGAACCTGCTGGTCAGGCTCTGGAACCTGGGCCTGGTCGGCTACCACGGCGGCTCCGCGATGGTCGAGCTGGGCCGGCCGGGGGCGATGCACCCGCTGACCGCGCAGTCGCTGCGCGCCGCGCTGTTCGGCTCCGGCGAGTACGAGCTGACCGTGCCGGCCGAGTCCGGCGACGTCAACCGGCGCTGGGAGGACCCGGCGACCTTCGAGTCCGAGCCGGAGATGGCCGCGGCCGGCGCCTGGCACTGGCACCAGGGCGACCACGTGGTCGAGGGCGACGCCTGGGGCGGCAACCTGGAGATCCTGTCCTGGCTGCTGGCCGCCGACCGCGACATCCTGCCGCCGCAGGAGTACGCGGGCTGCGTGCTCTTCCTGGAGACCTCGGAGGAGATGCCGCGGGCCGAGGAGGTCTACCGCATCCTGCGCAACATGGGAGAGCGCGGGCTGCTCGCGCAGTTCCCCGCGGTGGTGGTGGCGCGGGCCAAGGCGTGGTCGTTCGAGCAGCCGCTGGACCCGCGCGGCCGGGAGCGCTACCGCCGCGAGCAGCGCGAGGCGGTGCTGCGCGCGCTCGGTGAGTACGCCCCGGCGGCGACGGCCGTCTTCGACGTGGACTTCGGCCACACCGATCCGCAGCTCGTCGTGCCGCTCGGCGGCCGCGTCCGGGTGGACGGGCCGCAGCGGCGGATCACCGTGACGTACTGAGGCGGCGCACGGCGGTCCTCAAGTCCTCAGGAGGACCTGAGGACTTGAGGTCCTGAGGTTATGAGGACCTGGAGACGTGTCCTCGTGACCTCGTGTCCTTGTGTCCTCGTGTCCTCGTGTCCTCGTGTCCTCGTGTCCTCGTGACCCCTGAGGTCCTGACCTCCTGAGGTCCTGACCTCCTGAGGTCCTGAGGTCCTGCGGTGGATCGTCTTTCGTCCGGCGGTACGTAACCTCGTGCTTGACCTTGTCCTTGGGGCAAGCCGCAGCATCGGCGGCACGAAGACGACGAGGACGGCGTGCTCGCGTGGTGCAGGAATGCGGCGCGGCGCGGCGACAGGCGGGAGGGACCGCGAGTGGACCGCATGAGCATCGGCGCGTTCGCCAGGGCGTCCCGGCTGTCGCCCAAGGCGCTGCGGTTGTACGACGAGCTGGGGCTGCTGGCTCCTGCGTACGTCGACCCGCACACCGGTTACCGGTTCTACGAACCCGCTCAGCTCGAACGCGCGCTGCTGGTCGCCTGGTTGCGGCGGCTCGGCATGCCGCTCGCCCGCATCCGCGAGGTCTGCGACCTGGACGGGCCGCGGGCCGCGCGCGAGGTCGGCGCGTACTGGGCGCGGGTCGAGGCGGAGACCGACGCGCGGCGCGATCTGGCCGCCTTCCTCGTCGACCACCTGGCAGGACAAGGCCGAAAGGACACCGCCGTGGCCGACACGACGAACCGCGCGGGCGCAGCGCCGCTCGCCATCCGCTACGCAGCGCTCACCGACGCGGGGCGCGTCCGCGAGCGCAATCAGGACGCCGTCCACGCGGACGGCAGGCTGCTGGCCGTCGCCGACGGCTTCGGGCCGCGCGGGGAGCGCGCCGCGCAGGACGCGGTGGCGGCGCTGCGCCGGGTGGACGCGGCGGGGGCCGCGGCGGGCGGGGGGGGGGG
>JAJSZB010000637.1:0-2081 GCA_050613715.1 Streptomyces sp. IBSBF 3018 | reverse complement strand
CTTCGGGGGCTTCGGGCGGCCCGGGGGCCGGGGCTATCGTGAGGCCGTGCTCCGTACGGTGTCATGGCTGATCAGGGCCATCGTCTACGCGGTGGTCGGAGTCGACGTCCTCGTCACCGCGTCGCTCGGCCCGGTGGCGCGCCCGGTGACGATCGCCGTGTACGCCGCGTGCGGGGTGCTGTTCGCGGTGTGGGCCATGACGGACCGCCGCCGCGTCGTCACCGGCGCGCCGGCCGGGCCGCTGCTGACCGGCGTGCTCGCGCTCACCACCGTGCTGAGCGCGGCCCTCGCGCCGGTGGGGGACAACGGCGCGATGATCGCGCTCGCCGTCATGGCCGTGGTCGAGGCCGGCACCGAGGTGCGGATCAGCGCCGGCTGGGCGGTGTTCGGCGCGGGCGTCGCGGCCACGGCCGGCGGCGCGGTGGTCGTGGACGCCGCGGTCGAGCGCACGCTCGGCGTGGTCGGCGGCCTCGCGGTGGGCCTGCTGATCGGGTTCAACCGCCGCGCGTACCGGGTGCGGGCCGAGCAGAGCGCGGCCCTGCTGGCCCGGACCGAGCAGCTGCGGGCCGAGCAGCACCGCGGCGCGGTCCTCGACGAACGGGCCCGGCTGGCCCGCGAGATCCACGACGTGCTCGCGCACTCGCTGGGCGCGCTGGGCATCCAGATCCAGGCGGCCAGGGCGCTGCTGGAGGCGGGCGTGGCGGCGCCCGCGGACCCGGCGCCCGCGGACCCGGCGGTCGACATCGCGCGGGTCGACATCGCGCGGGTCGACGCCGTGCTGGCCACCGCCCAGCGGATGGCCTCCGACGGGCTGAACGAGACCCGGCGCGCGGTGCACGCGCTGCGCAGCGACCGCCGCTCGCTCGGCGAGGAGCTGACCGCGACGGCCGGCGCGCACGAGGAGCGGCACGGCACGCAGGTCACCGTGCACGTCACCGGCGAGCCCGGCCCGCTGCCGCCCGACCAGACGCTGACACTCCTGCGCACCGCCCAGGAGTCCCTGGTCAACGCCGCCAAGCACGCCCCCGGCCACCCGGTCTCCGTCACCCTCGCCTACGGGCGGGAGGATGTGGCCATGACCATCGTCAACCCGCTGGACGCGCCCGTTCCCGGGTCCGGCCCCGGCGGCGGCGCGGGACCCGGCCGCGCTCCCGGCGGCCGTACGCCGGCCGGGGCCGCGATGTCCACCGTCGACGGCGGCTACGGCCTGACCGGGATGCGCGAACGCCTGCTGCTCCTGGGCGGCACCCTCACCGCGGGCCGCGCGCGGGCGGCCGCAGCGGGCACGCACGACGCTACGGGCGCGGGCGACGCCGGGACGTCAGACACGGGCACCGCCGGGATCGCTGAGGGCGCCGGCCCCGCCGGGACCGTATGGACCGTCACCGCCCGGGTCCCGCGCATCGCCGACGTGTCGGGTGCGCCCGACGCCGAGGACGGGCGGACCGGGTGGACGGAGCGGGCCGGGCGGGCCGCCCGGTGAGCGCCACGCACGGGCCGGACGCGCCCCACGGCGCGGGCGCAGCCGGCGGCATGGGCGGCCCCGACCGCCAGAGCAGCACCGACCACCGAGGCAGCCCCGACCACCAGAGCAGCGCAGACCGCCAGAGCAGCCCCGACCACCAGGGCGGCCCCGGCGCGCCCCTGCGCCTCGTCGTCGCCGACGACCAGGCCAGCGTCCGCGAAGGACTGGCGATCATGCTCGACCTGCTGCCGGACGTCGAGGTCGTCGGCACCGCGGCGGACGGCCGCCAGGCGCTGGAGCAGGTCGCCGCACTGCGCCCGGACGCGATCCTGCTGGACCTGCACATGCCGGTGATGGACGGCACCGAGGCGACGCGGCGGCTGACCGCCGAGCACCCGGACGTCGCCGTGGTCGTGCTCACCACGTACGCGGACGACCGTTCCGTGGTCGACACGCTGCGGGCCGGCGCGCGCAGCTTCCTCACCAAGGACGCGGACCGCGCGCACATCGCCCGTACGCTGCACAGCGCCGTGGCCGGACTGACCGTCCTGCACCCCTCCGTGCAGGCCACGCTCCTGGCGGCGGCCCACGTCCCGCCCCCGGACGCCGCCAGGAG
>JAJSZB010000636.1:0-2104 GCA_050613715.1 Streptomyces sp. IBSBF 3018 | reverse complement strand
CCCCCCCCCCCCCCCCCCCCCCCCCCCCCCCCCCCCCCCCCCCCCCCCCGCCGCGCCCCCCCGCCCCCCCCCCCCCCCCCCCCCCCCCCCCCCCCACGAGTCCCGGGCCCCGAGCCCTCCCCGGCTCCGCCTTCTCGCGCGGTTCCGCCGGCTCCTCCGCCCCCGACCGGTCCCTATCCATTCCGCGCCCGGAAATCACCCGGTCGGACGGGCGCTCGGAGTGAACCGGGGGAGCGCAGGGGGGCGCGTTCGCACCGCGATCTAGGCGGGAGATCATCTGCGTCCTACCGTCGAAGCGGGACGAAACGGGGCGCTTCCGCCTGAGCGGGGGCAGTTCGGGGGGAGGTGCCGTGATGGCGGCACGCCGGAGCGCGACAGGGCGCCAGACCGCAGCCGGGGACCACCAGGCGCCGCCGGCGAAGCGCGGGGCGCCGCCCGCGGGACGGCACGGCGGGCACCGAGCCGGGGCGTCGGCGGGAGGGACGGCGGGAGCGCCGGCCGCGCCCCCGACCACGCCCCCGGTCGGCTCGCCGAGCAACCTGCCGGTCGACGTGCTGACCGACACGCGGGCCGACTCGCCGCTCGCTCCCTCTGCGGGCGCGGCTTCCGGCCGGTGGGCCGACACACCGGCCGACCCGCTGACCGTCCCGCAGGGCGACGCGCCGGGCGGTGCGGCGGGCGACACAGCGCCCAGGCATGGCGGGCGGCGGGCCGGGCAAGGGGCGGGGCCCTCCGCCGCAGCGTCCGCGGGGCTGCGCACGGTCGTGCCGGGGGCCCGCCGTGCGGCGGACGCCCAGGCCGCCGACACCCTGATGCGCGTCTGCGACCTCGCCGGCCGCCCCCGCGGCACCGGCTTCATGGCCGACGCCCACGGCACGATGATCACCAGCCACGAGGCCGTCGACGGCCTGGCCCGGCTGGTCCTGCACGCCCCCGGCGGCCAGGTCTGCCTGGTCGAGGCGGCAGCCGTCACCCCGCTGCCCGAGACCGGGCTCGCGCTGGTCGCCACCGAGGGCCTCGACGTGCCGCCGCTGCCGATCGCCCCGGCGGACCCCGCCGCCGCGGGAGCCTTCGGGCTCCGCCGCCGGGTACGGCTGCGGCTGCCGCACTCTGTGCAGGGAGCGATCGTCGGCGCGACCGCGGCCACGTACACCGCGACCGACCGCTTCCACCTTCTGGACGAGGTCTACGAGATCGCGCTCGACGGCGCCGCGCCGGCAGGCCCGCCCGGCGTGCCCCCGCAGGCGTCCGGCGCGCCGGTGACCGACGCGGAGACCGGCGCGGTGCTGGGCGTCGTGGTCTCCGCGCTGGCACTGCACTCCGACCACCGCGCCGGCGGGTTCGCGCTCCCGCTGCGCGCCCCCGGCGGCGCGCCCGCGCCCCTGGCCGCCCTGCTCGCGCGCAACGCCGCCACCGTCCCCGCGCACGGCCCGCACCTCAACCTCGCCGGGGCGCTCCGGCTCACCGCCGCGTCCATCGGAGGGCCTGCGGGAGCGGCGAGCCGGAGCGAACCCGTCGAACGGCCCGAGATCGACAAGGCCCTACGGGACTTCCTGGCCGCGCCCGGGCCGTATCCGCCGCTGGTGCTCGGCCTGGTGGGGGAGCCCGGCACCGGGCGCAGCACCGAGCTGGCCCGGCTCGCCGCGCGCCGCGCACAGGCCGCGGAACCGGACCCCACGCTGTGGCTGCGCGGCGCCGACCTGCGGCCCGGCGACGGCGGCCTCAAGGACGCCGTCGAGCGCGCGCTGCGCACCGCCGCCCGCGTCGTGCACGCCGCCACCGCGCGCCCGGCTCCCGGCGAGCCGCCGTACGCCTCGCCCGACGCCGTTGCCGACGTGGCACGAAACGCCGGGCGTCCGCTGCTCGTGCTGCTCGACGCGCCGGAGGAGATGCCGCCCGTGCTGGCCCACGCGCTCGCCGACTGGTGCGCGGGCACGGCGGACTGGCTCCGCGCCGGAACGGTCCGGCTGATCGTGGCCTGCCGGCCGGAGTTCTGGGAGCAGGCCGGCGCGCTCCTCCCGCCGCCGCTGCTCCACTCCCCGCGCGACGCCCGCCGCCCCTCGCCGGGTGCGCCGCTGCGCGACCTCCCCCCGTGCCTGCGCAT
>JAJSZB010000635.1:0-2115 GCA_050613715.1 Streptomyces sp. IBSBF 3018 | reverse complement strand
GCCCCCCGGCCCCCGCCTCCCGCCGCTTCATCCGCCGCATCCGACCGAGGAGCTTTCGAACCGATGAGCACACCGGCGACCGCCGTCACCCCGGACCTGCTGGACGAACTGCTGAGCGTCGCGCTGGAGGCCGCCCGCGAGGCGGGCGCGCTGCTGCGTGACGGCCGCCCGGCGGACCTCGGCGTGGCCGCGACCAAGTCCAGCTCGATCGACGTCGTCACCGAGATGGACATCGCCGCGGAGCGGCTGATCACCGCCTCGATCGGCCGGGCCCGGCCGGACGACGGCGTGCTCGGCGAGGAGGGGGCGAGCAGCGAGGGCGTCAGCGGCGTCCGCTGGGTGATCGACCCGCTGGACGGCACGGTGAACTACCTCTACGGACTGCCGTCCTGGGCGGTCAGCATCGCGGCGGAGCTCGACGGGCAGGCCCTGGTCGGCGTCGTGGAGGCGCCGATGCGCGGCGAGACCTGCCGCGCGGTGCTCGGCGGCGGGGCGTTCGTCAACGACGTGCCGGCGCACTGCCGGCCCGCCCCGCAGTTCTCGCACGCCCTGGTCGGCACCGGCTTCGGCTACATCGCCGAGCGCCGGGCCGCCCAGGCCGAGGTGGTCAGGGCGCTGGTGCCGCAGGCGCGGGACATCCGGCGCGGCGGCTCGGCGGCCATCGACCTGTGCGACGTCGGCATCGGCCGGCTCGACGCCTACTACGAGCGGGGCTTGAACCCGTGGGACATGGCGGCCGGCGCGCTCTTCGCCCGGGAGGCGGGCGCGCTGACCGGCGGACGCCCCGGTGAGCCCGCCTCGGGCGAGCTGACGGTGGCGGCCCCGCCCGGCCTCTTCGAGCCCCTCCAGACCCTCCTGGACGACCTCGGCGCCTGGCACGACTGACCGGCAGGACCGATCCGCCGCGCCCGGTCCGCCGGCCCGGGCCCGTATCCGGACGTGCGAACGCCCCGGCACCTTCGCGGTGACCGGGGCGTGCGGCTTGTGGATGCCGACCGGGCGGAACCGGACGATCAGGCGACCTTGGGCCGTACGTCCACGCCGTGCTCGGCGGCGAGGCGGCGCAGGTCGTCCAGCTCGCCCTGCTCGACCTCGGCCAGGAAATCGTCCCCTGTCTCCCGCGCCCGGCGCAGGTCGGACTCCGTGGTGTGTATGCGCTGCAGGATTCCGGTCGTGAACGCGTCCATGGCGCCCCCTCATCGTCTCCGTTGACACGAGAGTGTCAAGCCCGAAGGCCCGCGTGGGAAACGCGTGACCAGGCATGGTGGGTGGGTGTACAGCCGTCCTCCCCGCCGGGCCCGCAGCGGAAACCTCCGGGGCGGCAAGGAAATTCCGGAAGTTTCCGCGCCCCGTCCCGATCCGCTCGCTTACCGCCGGTTTACGGCCCTCAGGTGCAGGATGTGTGGAGGATTCCCCCCAGCTCACGGAAGGATCACCGCGTTGCGCGTACTGGTCGTCGAGGACGAGCAACTGCTCGCCGATGCCGTGGCCACCGGTCTGCGCCGGGAGGCCATGGCCGTGGACGTGGTCTACGACGGCGGCGCCGCCCTGGAGCGGATCGGCGTCAACGACTACGACGTCGTCGTCCTCGACCGCGACCTCCCGGTGGTCCACGGCGACGAGGTGTGCCGCCAGATCGTCGGCCTCGGCCTGCCCACCCGGGTGCTCATGCTCACCGCGGCCGGCGACGTCAGCGACCGGGTGGAGGGGCTGGAGCTGGGCGCGGACGACTACCTCCCGAAGCCGTTCGCCTTCACCGAGCTGACCGCCCGGGTCCGGGCGCTCGGCCGGCGCACCACCACCGCGCTGCCGCCCGTCCTGGAGCGCTCGGGAATCCGGCTCGACCCCAACCGCCGCGAGGTCTTCAGGGACGGCGCCGAGGTGCACCTGGCGCCCAAGGAGTTCGCCGTGCTGGAGGTGCTGATGCGCAGCGAGGGCTCGGTGGTCTCCGCCGAGCAGCTGCTGGAGAAGGCCTGGGACGAGAACACCGACCCGTTCACCAACGTGGTGCGGGTGACGGTCATGACCCTGCGGCGCAAGCTCGGCGAGCCCCCGGTGATCGTGACCGTGCCCGGCTCCGGCTACCGGATCTGAGCGCCCGTGGCCTCCCTGTCC
>JAJSZB010000634.1:0-2122 GCA_050613715.1 Streptomyces sp. IBSBF 3018 | reverse complement strand
CCCCCGGACCGGCCCCGGCTCCCGAAGCCACCGCCGCCTTCGCCTCGGCCCCGGCCCCCGGCCGCACCGCCGCATCCCCTCGCGCCGCGCCGTCCCCCGTCGCCGCGGCCCTGCTCAGCCCCAGCACCCGCGCCGCGCGCTTGGCCGACGGGCGGGAGAAGGACCAGGCCATGGCGATCTCCTGGAAGTTGTTCAGCGGCAGCGTCAGGAAGCCCACCGCGCCGTACACGGTGACCAGTTCGCCCACGCCGATGGTGCCGTCGAGCGCCAGCCTGACGCCGTACCAGGCGACGCCGACCAGCAGCAGCCCGGGGAGCGCCACCTGCACCGCGGAGATCAGCGCCCACATCCGCTCGGTGTGCACCGCGGCGGTCCTGACCTCCTGGGAGGCCCTGCGGTACCGCTCGAGGAACAGCTCCTCGCCGCCGATGCCGCGCAGCACCCGCAGCCCGGCCACGGTGTCCGCGGCCAGCTCGGTGGCCCTGCCCGCCTTCTCGCGCTGCAGGTCGGCGCGCCGGGTCGCGGTGGGCAGCATCGGCAGCACGCCGAGCGCCAGCACCGGCAGCGCGGCGGCGACCACGACGCCCAGCCGCGGCTCGTAGACCAGCAGTGCGACCGCCACCCCGATCGTGGCGATCAGCGCCGAGGTGAAGCGGGCCAGCGCCTCGACGAACCAGCCGATCTTCTCCACGTCGCCGGTGCTGACCGCGACCACCTCGCCGGCCGCGACCCGCCGGGTGAGCACCGAGCCGAGCTCGACCGACTTGCGCGCCAGCAGCTGCTGCACCCGGGCGGCGGTCACGATCCAGTTGGTCACCGCGGTCCTGTGCAGCATGGTGTCGCCCAGCGCGGTCAGCGCCCCGAGCAGCAGCATCAGCCCGCCGGCCAGCGCGAGCCGGGAGCCCGAGTGGTCCACCACCGCCTGCACGGCCACGCCCACGGCGGCCGGGAAGCCGGCCACCGCGGCCATGTGGAGTGTGCCCCAGGCGGCGGACGCGAGCTGCCCGCGCCACTGCCTGACCTCCAGCCAGAGCAGGAAGCGGAAGCCGGAGCGGACGTCGGGCACGCCGGGGTCGGGGAACGGGAGGCTGCGTAGCGAGGGCATGATGTCCTGGGTCGGAGGTATCGGGAGAAACCAGGCCGGGAACGGTCAGGAGCCGTGCAAGGCTCGCGTCGCCGCCGACACCGGGTCAACAGGTTTTCCGCGTGCCGCGCGGAACCGGCCACCGGTCGCGGTACGTTCACGTACAGGTGATCGAGAACGAGGTTACGATGCGACGGCGAACCGGCAGGACGCGAGGCACGGCCACCCCGAGGGCGGTCGCGCCGAGAGCGGTGTCCGCGGCGGCGGCCCTGGCCGTGGCGGGGGCGCTGCTGCTGACCGGCTGCGGCGGCGGCTCCGACACGGACCCGGGCGGCGGTCCCGGCAACGGCTCCCAGGGATCGTCCACGGCCGGCAAGGGGGCGGGCCCGGCGGGCCGCGCCGGGGGACACGCGGCCGCCCCGGCCGTCACCCGCACGCTCCCCGGCGTCGGCGCCGCCCTGTCCGCGAAGGTCCCGGCCGGCGCCCGGCAGGCGATCGTCGTCTACGGCGCGAGCGCCACCACCTCCAAGTCCACCGTGGCCTTCTTCACCCGCGCGGCGGACGGCTGGCACCGCGGCCCGAGCTGGCCGTCGCACAACGCGATCCACGGCTGGACCGTCGACCACCACGAGGGCGACCTGAAGTCACCGGTCGGCGTCTTCACCCTGCACGACGCGGGCGGTCTGCTCGCCGACCCGGGGTCGAAGCTGCCCTACACCCGTTCGACGGCCTTCACCCCCTCCCCGTCGTGGCCGGCGAGCTACCAGCACGACTTCGACTATGTGATCGCCATCGACTACAACCGGGTGGTCGGCACCTCGCCGAGCGATCCGACCCGCCCCCAGGGCGAGTCCAAGGGCGGCAGCATCTGGATCCACCTCGACCACGGCGTCGGCACCTCCGCCTGCGTCACGGTCTCCAAGGACGCCATGCGCTACCTGCTGCACACGGTCGACCCGGCCGCCCACCCCGTCATCGTCATGGGCGACACCGCGCACCTCGCCGCGAGCTGACCCGGAGCCCGGCCGCCCCCCGGTC
>JAJSZB010000633.1:0-2142 GCA_050613715.1 Streptomyces sp. IBSBF 3018 | reverse complement strand
GGGGGGGGGGGTTGTGGGGGGCGTTGGGCGGCCACCCCAAGCCCGACCAGGCCCGCAGCGCCTGACCGCAGCGTCCGACCGCGGCGTCCGGCCGCGGCCCTGGACCGCGGCGACTGACCGCGGCCCCGGCGTCGTACCGCTGCCCGCTCCCGGGGGTTTTCTCTCGTCCTGTCCCGTCCCGCCCCCACGCCGCCCGTGGCCGTCCGAGGCCGCGGGCGGCTCACTTGCGTTCGAGCCGCAGCATCTCCGCGATCCTCGCGGTGAGGTCGAACAGCTGGTCGGAGTAGGCCAGCGCCTGCCAGCTGGCCATCAGCAGCACGACCGCGCCGATCTCCGGCGGCCGGGCGGCGTACGCACAGGTCTGCACGATCCTGCCGAGACCCTCCTCGCCGTCCCCGCCCTGTGCGGGGCCCTGCGCAGCGCCCGACGCGCCCGGGCCGCCTGGGCCCGCCGCCACGTACTGGTGGCGCACCTGGACGGCCGGGCCGATCGGCAGGTCGACGTAGGTGACCTCGGCCGGGCGCACCGACTGCCGGGTGGGGGAGGAGAGCCACTCGGCCATCATCGGCAGCGTGATCTCGGGGTACTTCCCGTCCGGGACGTAGTCGGAGACCTCGATCCTGGCCAGCTCGCCGAGCGCCGGGTCCGGGCAGAAGAAGACCGCGCTGACCGGGTCCCGCCGCCGTGAGTCCAGCGTCGCCTCGGCCAGCGCGTCGGCCAGCGCCGCCACCTGCTCCTTCGGCGCCTTCGGGTCCAGCACGCCGCGGGCGATCTCCTTCGCCCACTTCCTGACGTCGAAGCGCTCGTGCACCGGCAGCTCGATGCTGCCGCGCGGCCTGCCGTAGCGCACGTTCCAGTCGTCGGTCCAGCTCGCCATCACGCCATCCACTGCAGGGTCGTGGCGATCGTGTCGAACAGCTCCACCAGCACGTCCGCCAGCGGCTCCATCGAGGTGGAGAACGACAGCAGCAGGTGCAGCGGGCTGTTCGGGATCGCGATCTCGAAGTCGAGGTGGGTCACGGGCAGTTTGTTTCCCGTGGGGTCGTTCTCCCGCGGCATCTCACGGTAGCGGTGCCGCAGCGCGGGGCCGGCCGGCAGGTCCACCATGCGCACGTCCGCGCCCTCCGCGCCGCGTGCCACGCCGATCTGCTCCAGCTCCGGCAGCGGGCCGCCGTCCGGCTCGGGCGCGACCACCGTCACCACCAGGCCGGCCGGCAGCGGCACGCCGGCCACCTTGGCCAGCGACAGGTACATCTCCACGCCGCCGTTCGCGTGCGCGGCGGCCGCGCGGTCCTTCAGCTCCTCGGCCATCGCGTGCCGCAGGTGCGGCTTGTCGTCCACGCCGCGGAAGCTGGTCGCCACGATCGCGTCGATTCGCCGCGGCCACCGGGCCGGGTCGAGCAGGATGCGCTCCCAGCCGTCCGGCACGGCGAGCCGGTAGTCCGACGGCGGCGCGCTCGTCGGCAGCACCGTCGGCGTCCGTGGGGTGGGCGTCTGTCTCGCCGCGGCCAGCTCCTGGGGCGTCCCGCCCGTGGTCATCGCTCGTCCTCTCGTCGTTCTCGCGGTTCTCGCGTCGTGGCCTCGCCGCCGGCCACGGCGGTGACGGCCGCGCCGAGCAGCACCAGGGCCGCGGCGCCGGCCACCGGGACGCTGACGCCGCCCAGCGCCGAGCGGGCGCCCAGCACCGGCGCGACGCGGTCGGCCGGGTCGTACACCACCCGCACCCGCGCGCCGACCTCCGTCGTACACCGCCCGGCGTCCCGGTCGACCCTGCGCACCCGGCCGTCCGGCAGCCGCACCCGGCAGTACGCGACGCGTGCGCCGTGCGACCAGGTGCGGTACGGCTCCTGGACGGTCGCGGTCGCCTGCCGGCCGCGTACGGCGAGATACCACTGCGGGGCCTGCAGCACGGCGGTGCCCAGCAGCGTGGCGCCCGCGGCCGCGGCGAGCGCCACGACCAGTGTCCGGCGGCGGGTGAGCGGGCCGGTGAGCAGCAGCGCCACCAGGCCGATCCAGCCGGCCGCGGCGATCAGCATGCCGAGGGGACGTCCGACCAGGACGTCGCAGGTGATGATCGCTGCGGTGCAGGCGGCGGTGCTCAGGGTGAGGATCAGCCAGTGGGTGGTGAGGCGGGGGCGGGGG
>JAJSZB010000632.1:0-2144 GCA_050613715.1 Streptomyces sp. IBSBF 3018 | reverse complement strand
CCTCTTCCCCGATCCGCGCGGCCGACCACTGCGCCACCCAGTCCGGCACGGCCGCGGTGCCCACCGCGCCGGCCGTGCCCGTCCCGCCCGGCCCCGCGGCGCCCTGCGCCCACCGCACCAGCAGCCCCAGCGCGTGCTTGCACGGGAACTTGCGACTCGGGCACGTGCAGCGGAAAGCCGGGCCGCTCACATCCACGGCCGTTTGGTACGGCCGGCTGCCGCTGCCCTTGCACAAGCCCCACACCAGCGAACCGGCCGCACCCGTGCCCGACCACGGCGCGGGCGTGGCCAGCCGCGCGCCCGCCTTTCGTGATGAGTCGTCAGGCGCGAGCGCAAGCACCTGATCGACCGTCCACCGTGCCTCGGTCTCCATGCCCAAAACCGTAGAGCCCACCACTGACAATCACGCTGACCTGCGCATATCGCGCTCGGTGACGGATTGTCAGTGGTCGGGTGCATCGTGGTGGACAGCAACGGACGCACGACGAAAGCACGACGAAAACACGAGAACGCAGGGCAACCGCACGACAAGCGCACCACGAACGAGCCCGGGCCGGGCCAACTCCCGGCCGGTGAGTGGGGGAGACCATGTCCGAAACGACAAGCGCCGCGACCGTGACCGCGCACGCCGCCGGGATCGTGGCCGAGGCGGCGGCCGACGCGCTGCGCCCGCACGCCGAAACCGCGTTCGCCGACGAACTCGCCGCGCTCGCCGCCGCCGACGACCGCCCGCGCCCGCCGCGATGGAAGCTGTCCCCGTGGGCCGTCGCCACGTATCTGCTGGGCGGCACGCTGCCGGACGGCACGGTCGTCTCGCCGAAGTACGTCGGCCCGCGGCGCATCGTCGAGGTGGCCGTCACCACGCTGGCCACCGACCGCGCGCTGCTGCTGCTCGGCGTGCCCGGCACCGCCAAGACATGGGTGTCCGAGCATCTGGCCGCAGCGATCAGCGGCGACTCCACGCTGCTCGTGCAGGGCACGGCCGGCACGCCGGAGGAGGCCATCCGCTACGGCTGGAACTACGCGCAGCTGCTGACCCACGGGCCCAGCCGCGCCGCGCTCGTACCGAGCCCGGTGATGCGGGCCATGGCCGAGGGCCGGATCGCGCGGGTGGAGGAGCTGACCCGCATCCCGGCCGACGTGCAGGACACGCTGATCACGATCCTGTCGGAGAAGACGCTGCCGATAGCCGAACTGGGCGCCGAGACGCAGGCGGTCCGCGGCTTCAACGTGATCGCGACCGCCAACGACCGCGACCGGGGGGTCAACGAGCTGTCCAGCGCGCTGCGCCGCCGGTTCAACACGGTGGTGCTGCCGCTGCCGGCCACCGCGGACGACGAGGTGGAGATCGTCTCCCGCCGGGTCGGCCAGCTCGGCCGCGCCCTCGACCTGCCCGCCGCCCCGCACGGCGCGGACGAGATCCGCCGGGTCGTCACCGTCTTCCGCGAGCTGCGGACCGGCGTCACCGAGGACGGCAGGACCAAGCTCAAGTCCCCGTCTGGCACCCTCTCCACCGCCGAGGCCATCTCCGTGGTGACCAGCGGCCTCGCGCTGGCCGCGCACTTCGGCGACGGCGTGCTGCGCGCCGGCGACGTGGCCGCGGGCATCCTCGGCGCGGTGGTCCGCGACCCGGCGGCCGACCGGATCGTCTGGCAGGAGTATCTGGAGACGGTCGTACGGGAACGGGACGGGTGGAAGGACTTCTACCGTGCCTGCCGCGAGGTGTCGGCATGACGCCGCCCATGCCCCGCTCCGACGAGGGGCCGGTGCTGCTGGGCGTACGGCACCACGGGCCGGGTTCCGCGCGGGCGGTGCGCGCGGCGCTGGAGGCGTACCGGCCCCAGGCCGTGCTCATCGAGGGGCCGCCCGAGGCGGACGCGCTGACCGCGCTCGCCGCCGATCCGGCCATGCGCCCGCCGGTGGCGCTGCTCGCGCACGCGGTGGAGGACCCCTCGAAGGCGGCGTTCTGGCCGTTCGCGGAGTTCTCCCCGGAATGGGTGGCGATCCGGTGGGCGGCCAAGGCGGGCGCGGAGATCCGCTTCATCGACCTCCCGGCCGCGCACACGCTCGCGTCGCGGGCCGAGACGGTCGAGGAGGGGGAGGCCGCGGAGGCGGAGGGGCCCGCGGAGGGGCCGGAGGAAGGG
>JAJSZB010000631.1:0-2174 GCA_050613715.1 Streptomyces sp. IBSBF 3018 | reverse complement strand
GGGGTCGGGGCGATAGGGGCGTGGGCGCGGCGGCGGTTCGCCGGCGGGCGCGGCGCGGCGCAGGCGGCCGGTGACGGCGACGCGCAGGCCGAGGCGCTGCGCGAGCGCTGGCCGGACCCGGCGGCCGTGCTGCTGACCGCGCTGGGGCCGGGCCGCCGGCTGTGGGAGCGCGGCGCCGCGCACCCGGACGCGCTGACCGTACGGCTCGGGACCGCGGACCTGCCGGCGCGGGAGGGGGCGCCGCGGCTGTCCGCGGTGCCGTACACCGTGGACCTGCGCGCACCGGCGAGCGCCGCGCTGACCCTGACAGGTCCGCGTCCGCGGCTGTCCGGGCTGGCCCGCGCGGTGCTGGCGCAGTTGTGCGCGCTGCACTCCCCCGCCGTGCTGGAGGTCGTACTGATCAGCGCGGACCGGGCGCGGACCGCGGAGTCCCGCGCCGAGGAGTGGTCGTGGCTGAACTGGCTGCCGCACCTGCGGCCCGCACACGGCCAGGACTGCCGGCTGCTGCTGGCGTTCGACCGCGAGCAGGCGGAGGCCAGGACCGCGGAGGTGGTACGCCGGCTGGAGGACGGCCCGCTCGGGCCGTCGTGGGCGACGGCCCCGCAGGCCGCGGTGGCGGCGGCCGGCGCGGCGCACCGCGGCCCGTACACGCTGCTGGTGGTGGACGGCGACCCCGGTTCCGCGGCGCTGCGCGAGACGGTCGCGCGGGTCGCGGAGACCGGCCCGTCGGCGGGCGTGCACGTACTGTGCCTGGCCGAGGAGGGCGACCCGCCGGTGATCGCGCACGGCGTGGTGGCGCGGTTGTCCGGCGACGTGGCGACGACGCTGCGGGTCGAGCCGCCGGGGCTGCCGGCGCCCGCGGCCGGGGCGGGCCGGGGCGCGGAGCCGGGTGACGCGGCGGGCGGCGAGGTCGTGCTCGACGCGGTGTCCGCGGACTGGGCCGAGCACTTCGCGCGGGCCCTCGCGCCGCTGAAGGAGGCGGACGCGGACGGGACCGGCGGGCGGTCGCGGCGGCACGCGCTGCCGCAGACCGTGCGGCTGCTGGACGAGCTGGACCTCGCGGTGGCGACGCCCGCGAAGATCGGCGCGCGCTGGGCGCAGGCCCCGGCGGCCTCGCCCGCGGCCACGGCCGTGCTGGGCGTCGGCGGGACCGGGCGGGTCGCGGTGGACCTGGCGGCGGAGGGGCCGCACGCGCTGGTCGGCGGTGCGCCGGGCGCGGGCAAGACGGAGCTGCTGCGGTCGTTCGCCGCCGCGCTCGCCGCGGCCGAGCGCCCGGAGCGCCTCGCGCTGATCCTCGTCGACGGGTCCGGCCAGGAACGCGGCGAGGGTCTTGCGGCCTGCGCCGAACTCCCCCACGTCACGGCCCACTTGGTGGCCTCGGACCCGGTGCGCATGCGGGAGTTCGCGCAGGCGCTGAGCGGTGAGCTCAAGCGCCGGGCGCAGGTGCTGGGCGGGCGCGACTTCGCCGCGTGGCACGCGGAGCGGGTGGTCGCGGCGACGCTGCCGCGGCAGGGGTCCGCGCCCGGGTCGCGGCAGGGGTCCGCGCCCGAGCCGTCCTCCGCGCACGGCGCCACGGGATCCGCGCACGGCGCCTCGGGACCGGCGGACGGTGACGCGCTGCCGCGGCTCGTGGTGATCGTGGACGACTTCGACGCGCTGGTCGCGCCGGCCCTCGGCGCGCCCGGGCGGCCTTCGGCGGGCAGCGTGGTGCGCGCGCTGGAGGCGGTGGCGCGCGAGGGCGAACGCCTGGGCGTGCACCTGGTCGCGGCGACCGGCCGGCCGGAGCGGACGGCGGACACCGACGCGGACGAGCGGGCCCGCATACGGATCGCGCTGCGCGCCGCGGACACCGAGTCGGCGGCGCTGCTGGTGCACGTCGAGGACCCGGCGGGGCTCGACGACGCGGCGCCCGGGCGGGGGTATCTGCGGCGGCCCGGCGGGGCGGTGACGCTCTTTCAGGCCGGGCGGGTCAGTGCGCGGATTCCGCGGACGGCGACGCTGCGGCCCACGGTCGTGGCGCTGGAGTGGGAGCGGATGGGGGATCCGCCGGCCCGGCGGCAGGTGCGCGAGCTGGGCAACGGGCCGACCGATCTCGCGCTCCTCGCGAGCGCGCTCCAGCGCGCGGCCGATTCCGCCCGCTCGACGTCCCCCTGACCCTCCGGCTTCCCCTGCCC
>JAJSZB010000630.1:0-2181 GCA_050613715.1 Streptomyces sp. IBSBF 3018 | reverse complement strand
CGGCTCGGCCCGGAGGGCGTACACGTGCTGTCGGCCGCCGCGGTGCTGGGCCGGTCGTTCCCGCTGACCGTGCTGCGCCGCTGCGCAGGACCCGACGAGCCGGCGCTGCGCGCGTGCCTGCGCGCGGCCGTCGCGGAGGGCCTGCTGGTCCACGACGACGAGCGCGGCCCGGACTGGTACGCCTTCGAACACCCGCTCACCGAGGAGGCGTTGCTGTCCCTGCTGACGCCGGTGGAGCGCGCCGAGCTGTCCGTGCGGGCCGCCGACGCGGTGGACGTGCTCTACCCGGGCCTGCCCGGGACGTGGTGCCATCTGGCCGCCCGACTGCGGCGGCACGCCGGTGAGTTGGGCGCCGCCGCGGCGCTCTACCTCGAAGTGGCCCGGCGCGCCCTGGCCGACAGCGGCCCCGGCACCGCCATCGCCGTGCTGGACGAGGCCCACCGGATGCTCGGCGACGCGCCGGACCGCCCGGTGCAGAGCGGCGTGCACCGGGAGTTGCTGGAGACGCTGCTGTTCGCGCTCGCCGACGACGGGCAGTTCGACCGCGCCGCGCAGGTCGTGGACCGGCTGCGGCGGGCCGACACCGGCGCGGACCTGACCCGCCGGGTGGAGCTGCACGTACGGCTCGCGTGGGCCGCGGAGGTCGCGGGCCGGTGGGTCGAGGGCATGGACCAGGTCGCCGCGGCCCGCGCGCTGCTGCCGGCCGACGCGCCCGAGCGCGACACCGCGGGCATCGACGCGGTCGAGGCGTATCTGACGGTGTCCGGCGCCGAGCAGGGCAGGATCGAGGAGAGCGAGCGGCTGGCGCGCCGGGCGATCGAGGGCGCCGAGCAGCGGGTCGACCCCGCGCTGGCCTGCCAGGCGTGGTACGCCGTCGGGTTCGCCACCCGCGGCCGCTCGCTCACCGAGTCCGACCGCTGCTTCCGCCGCACGCTGCGCATCGCCACCGAGAGCGACCTGATGATCTGGCGCAACCACGGCCTGATCGGCCTGGGCAGCAACGCCTGGCTCGCGGAGGCCGTCACCGACTCGCTCGCCTTCGCCCACCGCGAGGCGCTGCGCACCGGCTGCGTCAGCCTCGCGCACAACGCGGGCGTGATGCTGGCCCTCGACGCGGCCTTGAAGTCCGACTTCGCGCGGGCCACCGCGCTGTTGGACGGCTCGCTGGACGAGACCCGGCGGCTGCAGCTGCACTCGGTGACCCGTTACGCGCTGATGCTGCGCGCGGTCGTGGCCGCGCACCAGGGCCGGCGCGGCGAGATGCGCGGCGCGCTCGCGGAGTTCAGGGCGGGCGGCGGCGACCAGTCGCGCGAGGCGCCGCTGGCGCTCGGGCTCGGCGAGCTGTTCTGCGCACTGCTGGAGGAGGACCGCGAGCAGGCCGCGGCGATCGCCGCGCGGATCGACGCGGGCGCGCCGGGCAGCGAGAGCTTCTTCCACTTCGCCGGCACGCACGGCCTGTCGGTGCTGCTGTCGGTCCTCGACGGCGGCGGGCGCGAGCAGTTCGAGCGGGTGGCCGGGGGCCAGCCGGCGCGGATGCGCTGGAACCGGCAGTTCGTGCACCTCGCCGACGCGGTGCTGCTGGGCCGCGAGGGCCGCGCCGCGGACGCGCAGCGCGCGGTGCGGGCGGCGATGACCAGCGCGGCGGTCTTCCCCACCGCCCGCCACCTGGGCCTGCGGCTGGCGGCGGACGCGGCGATGGCCGACGGCTGGGGCGAGCCGCGGCGCTGGCTGACCGAGGCGGAGGAGTTCTTCCACCGCGGCGGGGTGGTCGCGGTGGCGGGCGCGTGCCGGTCGCGGCTGCGCACCCTCGGCGTCAGCGTCCGCCAGCGGCGGGCCGGCACCGACCGCATCCCCGAGGAGCTGCGCGCGCTCGGCGTCACGTCCCGCGAGTACGACGTCTTCCGGCTGCTGGTCGACCGGCTCGGCAACAAGGCGCTGGCCGCGCGGCTGCACCTGTCGACGCGGACGGTCGAGAAGCACGTCGCGAGCCTGGTGGCCAAGACCGGCGTCGCCGACCGCACCCGGCTGTGCGACTACACCGTCGACTTCCTCTCCGCCCGCCGCCACGCAGCCGAGGACGTCCTGCGCGACGCCCCCCGCGACGCACAAGGGGACGTCCCGGAGGTGTGACGTCCGCCCGGGGCCAGCGCGGGGGGGCGCGCCGGCCCGGGGGGGGGGGGG
>JAJSZB010000062.1:0-25264 GCA_050613715.1 Streptomyces sp. IBSBF 3018 | reverse complement strand
GTCGTCGGCGCGGCGGAAGCGGAAGGCGGCGGCACCGGCGCGGACGGCGCGGCGAGAGGCGTCGGGGGGCCGGCGGGCCGGCCGGCCGCCAGGTCGGGGCCGGCGTCCGCGGGGCGCGGGCCCCCGGCCTCGGGTGCGCGCTGGACCGGCAGCGCGCCGCGCCCTGCGCCCTCCAGGGCGACGTGGGCGCAGGTCAGCACCCAGCCGGGCGCGATGAAGAAGCCGCTGCCGAGCAGCCGGGCCCCGGCGTCGGCGGAGTGGATGCGCACGGTCGCCGCGCTCACCAGCGGGTTGAGGATCTCGGCGGCGTCGGCCCGCGATTCCGGGCTGTCGCCGGGCATCACCGCGCGCCTCCCGGGACCCGTGCGCCGGGCGCCGAGAGCGCCTCCGCAGCCGCCGCCGTCCGCACGCCCTCATTCCCCCCACTGGCCAGGTCCTCCAGAAGGCTAGCCTCCCGCGCGCCGCTCGCGCGAGGCACTTCGGGAAGACGTCGCGGGCACTGCCTATCCTTGCCGGGTACGCCTCGTGCGCGCCCGTCGCCCGTCCGTGCGATCTCCGTCACCACCTGTTCACCGCTGTTCCTGCCCGTCCGTCAGCCGCCCCACCCCTGTTCCGGAGCAGATCTTGTACTTCACCGACCGAGGCATCGAGGAACTGGCCGACCGGCGCGGCGAGGAGGAGGTCACCCTTGAGTGGCTCGCCGACCGCCTGCGCGAATTCGTCGACCTCAACCCGGAGTTCGAGGTCCCGGTCGAGCGGCTGGCCACCTGGCTGGCCCGGCTGGACGACGAGGACGAGGACGAGTAGCCGCGGCGCGCACCCGGCCCGCGGCCGGCGCCGGGCGCCGCTTGACTTCCCCGGTACGCGATATATCGTGTCTTTCGGAAGACGCGATATGTTGCGTTGCGCCGTACCCGAGGAGGGGCATCCATGAGCGGCACGTCGGAGTGGTCGGTCACCGAACCGGAGAAGATCGTGTGCGACGGGCCCGTGGACACGCTCTCGGTGCGCCTGGTCAACGGCGCGGTCAACGTCGTGGGCGTCGAGGAGGGCCCCGCGCGGGTGGAGATCAGCGAGATCGACGGCCCGCCGCTGAAGGTGCGGCTGCACGGCTCCTCGCTGACGGTCAGCTACGACGACCTGCCGTGGAAGGGCCTGCTGAAGTGGCTGGACCGCAAGGGCTGGCAGCGGCACGCGGTGGTCTCGCTGGCGGTGCCGGCGCGCACCCGGGTCGAGGTCGGGGTGGTCGGCGCGAACGCGGTGGTCTCCGGCGTCACCGGCGCGACCACCGTCAAGGGCGTGAACGGCGACACCACCCTGGTGGGGCTGACCGGTCCGGTGCGGGCCAGCACGGTGGCCGGCAGCGTCGAGGCCCAGTCGGTCGCCGGCGAGCTGCAGTTCAGCACGGTCTCCGGCGACCTGACCGTGGTGGAGGGCAGCGGCCCGCAGGTCAAGGCGGACTCGGTGAGCGGCAACATGGTGCTGGACCTGGACCCCTCGGCCGGCGCCGACGTGCGGCTGACCACCGTCTCCGGCGAGATCGCCATCCGCATCCCGGAGCCGGCCGACGCGGAGGTGGACGCCAACACCACCAGCGGCAGCGTCTCCTGCGCCTTCGACGAGCTGAAGGTGACCGGCCAGTGGGGGGCCAAGAGGATCACCGGGCGGATGGGGGCGGGCGGCGCCCGGCTGAAGGCCACCACCGTCTCCGGGGCGATCGCGCTGCTGCGCCGGCCGCCGCTGGAGGACGCCGACCCCGGCCTCGACACCGGCCCCGCCACCGATCCCGGCCCCGGCGGCACCCCCGGCGCCGGCTCGCTTCGGAAGGACGTCTGACATGCCCCCCGTCTTCGCGCACGGCCGGCTCCGGCTCTACCTGCTGAAGCTGCTGGACGAGGCGCCGCGGCACGGCTACGAGGTGATCCGGCTGCTGGAGGAGCGCTTCCAGGGCCTGTACGCGCCCTCCGCCGGCACGGTCTACCCGCGGCTGGCCAAACTGGAGAAGGAGGGCCTGGTCAGCCACTCCACCGAGGGCGGCCGCAAGGTCTACGCGCTGACCGACGACGGCCGCGCGGAACTGGCCTCGCGCGCTGCGGAGATCTCCGGTCTCGAACGGGAGATCCGCGAGTCGGTGTCATCGCTGGCGGCGGAGATCCGCGAGGACGTCCGCGGCGCGGCGGGCGACCTGCGGGCCGAGGTGCGGGCGGCGGCCCGGCAGGCCAGGACCGCCCCCGGGCCCGACGACGCCGAGGGCGGCAAGCAGCGCTGGAAGGAGCAGGCGCGGCAGGCCAAGGAGGAGAGCCGGCGCGCCAAGGAGGAGGCCCGCGACGCCCGCCGCCAGGCCAAGGCGGCCCGCGACGCCATGGACAGCGCGCGCGACGAGGTGCAGCGGATCGCCCGGCAGGTGCAGGAGCAGGTCCAGACGTACTCGCGGACCGGCGACTGGCAGACCGGGCTGCGCGAGGGGCTGGCCGAACTCACCCGCGAGCTGGGGCAGTTCGGGGCCGGTACGGTCGGCGGCCGGATGGACCCGCCGGCCTCCGGCTGGGGCTGGGCGACGACCGCGGCGCACCCGGTCGAGGACGACGCGGGCGCGGCGGCGGGCGCGAAGGACAGCGGCCACACCGGGGCCGGCGGGGACGCCGAGGCAGCCGGGAGGGCCGGCGCGGACGCCCCTGACGCCAATGACTCCGCGGACGTCACCGACACCGCGGACGCCACGGACATCGACGCCGACGCCGTCGAGCCGGGTTCGGGTGACCCGTTCCGCGACCTGGAGCGCCTGCTCGACCGCTTCAGGGACGACGTGCGCGACGCCGCCCGCGACCACGGCGTGGACGACCGCCAGGTGCGCGAGATCCGGCGCCGGCTGAAGGAGGCGACCGCCCACGTGGTCGCGACCCTCAGCCACCGCGGCAGGCGCTGACCCCGGCGCGCACCGGCCCCACGGGCCAGCACGTCAGCGCGTCAGCACGTCAACAACTCAGCGCGTCAACACGACCTTGCCGAAGACGTCGCCGGCCGCGAGGCGTTCGAACCCCTCGCGGGCGCGCTCCATCGGCAGCACCGAGTCGATCACCGGCCGCACGCCGGTGACCGCGCAGAAGTCGAGCAGCCCGGCCAGCTCCTCCTTCGTGCCCATGGTGGAGCCGACCACCTTCAGTTCGAGGAAGAAGATCCGGTTCAGCTCGGTGGCGGGCGGGTTGACGCCGCTGGTCGCGCCGGAGATCACCAGCGTGCCGCCGGGCCGCAGCGACTTGACCGAGTGCGACCAGGTGGCCGCGCCGACCGTCTCGATCACCGCGTCGACCCGCTGCGGCAGCCGCGCGCCGGGCTCGAAGGCGCCGTGCGCGCCCAGGTCGAGCGCCCGCTTGCGCTTGGCCTCGTCCCTGCTGGTGGCGTAGACCCGCAGGCCCGCCGCCCTGCCGAGGACGATCGCCGCGGTGGAGACGCCGCCGCCCGCGCCCTGCACCAGCACCGAATCGCCGGGCTTGACCCCGGCGTTGGTGAAGAGCATCCGGTAGGCGGTCAGCCACGCGGTGGGCAGGCAGGCCGCCTCCTCGAAGCTCAGTTCCGCGGGCTTGGGCAGCAGGTTCCAGGTGGGCACGGCGACCTGCTCGGCGAAGGTGCCCTGGTAGCGTTCGGTGAGGATGGAGCGCGGCTCCTCGGGCCCGACGCCGTGGCCGCTCAGGCCGATCACCGGGTAGACCACCACCTCGTTGCCGTCCGGGTCGGTCCCGGCGGCGTCGCAGCCGAGGATCATCGGCAGTTTCTCCTGGCCGAGGCCCACCCCGCGCAGCGACCACAGGTCGTGGTGGTTGAGCGAGGCGGCGCGCACCGTGACGGTGCTCCAGCCCTCGCGTTCCTCCGGGGCCGGCCGCTCCCCCAGCTCCAGTGCGGACAACGGCTGTTCGGCATCCGTACGCGCGGCGTAGACAGCAAACATGGCCCGACCCTACGGCCCTTACCCGCCGGTAGGGAACCGCCCCGCGGTGTGACGCGCGCCGCCGATCGGACCCGGGCGCGCTCCACGCCGGCGTGGCGGGCGGGTCGGCGGGGCGTCGTCCGGCGCGCAGGGGCCGGCATGTGCGCGAGTGGTACGCACCCGGCGCGTGCCGCGTCGGACGTTCCATCCCTCGGTCAGGTGGATCTCCCCTGGTGGGGCTGGTCGGCCGGCGGCCCGGCGTGCCTCACTGGTTCACATAAGGCGGAAATTCCGCTTTTACCGTGAATGGAGGTGATCGCTGTGCAGGAGACGCTGGAGAACACAGGGACCGGAGAGGTCTACGAGCCGCCGATGCTGGCGGAGGCCGGGCAGTACACCGAGCTGACCCAGGGCGAGTACGGGGACTGGCCCGACTTCCCGGTCGGTCTCTGGCTCTGACGGGCCCACGGGTGCCGGTCCTGCCCGTTCGGCCAGGACCGGCACCCGTTTCCGTGCCGCCACGCAGCCGCACCTGCCGCGCCGTTCACGCGTACCGCCGAGCGGCTCGTGCCGTGCCGCCGCTCGTACCGCGCCGTCACCCCTCACCGCACCCTGGAGAAGCCGATGGGCACTACGGCCCGCTGGTTCGTCGTCCTTCCCGACCAGGACCTGCCGCCCGGTCTCCTCGACCGGCTGCGGGCCGCCGCCCGCCCGGCCGCCGTCCGGGTCGTGCCGCACGCCTCCGGCCGCCCGTGGCTGGTCGACTGCCGGCCGGACGGGGAGCTGACCGCCTGCGCCGTCGGTGACGTGCGCCTGGCGGTCGCCGGGACGTGTTCCCTCGGCTGGCCCGAACTCGCCGCGCGGGCCCGGCGGATCACGGACACGGCGCACATCGAGCCGGTGTTCGCGGACGCCCACGGCTCCTTCCACGTCCTGGCGTCCGTCGCGGGCCGCACCTACGTGCGGGGCAGCTTCTCCGGGCAGCGGCGGGTGTACCGGGCCGAGGCGGGCGGCGGCACGGTCTGCGCCGACCAGGCCCGCGTCCTCGCCCGGCTCACCGGCGCCGGGCTGGACACCGCGCAGCTGGCGCTGCGGCTCGCCGGCGACGGCGTTCCGCACCCGCTCGCCTGGGGAGCGCCGTGGCGCGGCGTGTACGCCGTACAGCCCGGCACCGCCCTGGAACTGGCGCCCGGCGGGAAGGTGCGCACCCGGCGGTGGTGGCAGCCGGCGGACGAACTGCCGCTGCCCGAGGCCGCGGCCGGGCTGCGCCGGGCGCTGGAGCAGGCGGTCGCGCTGCGGGTGCGGCCCGGCGAGGTGGTGGGCGCGGACCTGTCGGGCGGCATGGACTCGACCTCGCTGTGCTTCCTGGCGGCCCGGGCGGGCGCCCGGCTGGTCACCGTCACCCTGGACGCGGGGGCCGCCACCAACGAGGACCGCGCCTACGCCACCCGCGCCGCCCGGCACCTGCCGCACGTCGAGCATCTGGTGCTCGCGCCGGCCGACGTGCCCGCGCAGTTCAGCGGGCTGGACGAGCCCGTGGACCCCGGCGACGAGCCGTCCGCGGTGCTGCGCGCGCGGGTGCAGCAGCAGTACATGACCGAGCACATGCGGCTGCGCGGGGCCCCGCTGCGGCTGTCCGGCTTCGGCGGGGACCAGGTCGTCCAGTCGAAGCCCTCGTACGTGCACGGGCTGCTGCGGCGCTCGCCCGTGGCGGGCCTGCGGCACGCGGCCGGGTGGCGGGCCCGGCGCCGCCGGTCCCTGGGGTCGATCGCCCGGGTGCTGCTCGACCGGGGTTCGTACGCCGCCTGGCTCGCCGGGTCCGCCGACCTGCTGCGCGCGCCGGCCGCCGGCGACGACCTGCGCTGGGGGCCGACCCCGCGTCTTCCGCCCTGGGCGAGCGAGCAGGCGGTGCGGCTGTGCGGCGATCAGCTGCGGGCCGCGGCACTGGACGCCGGCGAGCCGCTGCACCCCGACCGCGGGCGGCACGCCTGGCTCTCCTCCGCCCAGCAGGGAGGCCGGACCGCCGGCCGGCTGGCCCACTACGCGGAGCTGGCCGGGCTGCCGCTGCACACGCCGTACTGCGACGACGCGGTGATCAGGGCCGCGCTCGCCGCCCGCCCGCACGAGGCCGCGAACCCCTGGTCGTACAAACCGCTCCTCGCGGCGGCCATGGACGGCCTGGTGCCCGAGGCCGTCCTGCGCCGCACCACCAAGGACCACTTCGGGCACGAGTGGCAGGACGGCCTGCGCCGCAGCCGGTCCGTCCTGGCCGCCTGGGCCGAGGACTCCCGCCTGGTGGCGGCCGGGCTGGCCGACGAGGACGCGCTGCGCCGCGCCCTGCTCGCGCCCCAGCTGCTCATGGGCTCGATCGCGGAACTGGAGACCACGCTCGGCGTGGAGTCCTGGCTGCGCGGGCTGGAGCACGAGCACATCCCCGACGACACGAGTGAGGTGAACAGTGCACCGACTACGCCCTGACGTCACGGCCTGCGCCACCGACGACGGCATGGTCCTGCTCGACGAACGCGCCGGGCGCTACTGGCAGTTGAACCGCACCGGCGCACTCGTCGTGCAGTCCCTGCTGGACGGCGACACGCCCGAGCACGCCGCCCGGCGGCTCGCCGCCACCGGCCCGGTCGCCCACGAACGCGCCGTCGCCGACGTCACCGCACTGGTCGCACACCTGGAGAAGGAGAAGCTGGTGACCGACTCATGAGCCAGATCCTGGACTCCGGCGGCGTCCGGCCGGCCCTCGGGGCCCGCCTGGCCGCCCACACCGCCGTCGCGCTCGCCCGGCTCCTCGCCCGCCTGCCCCCGCGCCGGATCCGCGCCGCCCTCGGCCTCGCCCGGCGCGGGGCCCGGCCGGCCGGCTACGAGGAGGCCCTGCGCGCCCGCCAGGACGTCACGGCCGTCAGCACCCTGTGCGCGGGCCGGTTCTGCCTGCAGCGCTCCCTGGCCACCGCGCTGCTGTGCCGGATGCGCGGGCACTGGCCCACCTGGTGCAGCGGGGTGCGGACGTCGCCGTTCGGGGCGCACGCCTGGGTCGAGGCGGAGGGCAGACCCGTCGGCGAGCCGAAGGACACGGCCACCTACCGGGCGATGATCGCCGTGCCGTAGCGTGCCACGCCTCCGTGGCGTGCCACGCCGCGAGCCCGGAACGTCCCGCGCCGCGCGGCCGTGACGTGCCACGCCCGGGCCCGGAACGACCGCACCCGGCCCGCTGCGGTCGCCGGGATCGGCGGCCTGTGCGGGCCGGGTGCGGTCGGGCAGGTGCCGCCCGCGAGGTGCGGGTCAGGCGGCCTGGTCCTCAGGTCACGCCTTCTTGGTCTCCCAGAAGATCTTGTCGATCTCGGCGATCAGGTCCAGCGCCTTCTGGCCGGTCGCCGGGTCGTTGGAGGCCTTGGCCGCACTGAGCGCCTTCAGCGTGTCGTTGACCAGCTGGTGGAGCTGCGGGTACTTCTCGAAGTGCGGGGGCTTGAAGTAGTCGCTCCACAGCACCGACACGTGGTGCTTGGCGAGCTCGGCGCGCTGCTCCTTGATGATGATGGCCCGGGTGCGGAAGTCCGCGTCCTCGTTGGCCTGGTACTTCTCCTGGACCGCCTTGACGGACTCGGCCTCGATACGGGCCTGGGCCGGGTCGTACACGCCGCAGGGCAGGTCGCAGTGGGCGCTTACCTTCACCTTGGGCGCGAACAGGCGAGTGAACATGGCTGTCCTTCCTCGTGATCGTCTTTCAGGTGGGACATTACTCCCTGGACGAGTCGTTTTCTCGGGTGCCCCAGGTGGCTTAGGCCAAAAGTCTGGTGTCACCCTGGGGGCGGTGGAGAAACGAAACGGGAGGCACAGGATGCGGGAGCAGGGGGCCGGCAGGCTGTCGTGGCAGGTGGTCGAGGTCACCGGTCCGTCGATGGCGCCGACGCTGCTGCACGGGGACTGGCTGCTGATCCAGCGGATCAGCAACGGCTCCGAGCAGGTACGGGAGGGGGACGTCGTGGTGCTGCGGCACCCGCTCCAGCAGGATCTGCTGATCGTCAAGCGCGCGGTGGAGCGACGTGAGGGCGGCTGGTGGGTGCTGGGCGACAACACCTTCGTGGAGAACGACAGCCGAGAGTTCGGCACGGTGCCGGACGAGCTGGTGCTGGCCAAGGCGCGTGGCCGGTTCCGGCCGGCCCGCGAGGTTCAGCGCTCGCTGGCCGGGGTCGCCTCGTGGGCCTCGTGGGCGGCGTCCTGCGTCAGGCCGCTGCGCGCGGACCGCTCGCTCTCCAGGCGCTTGCGGGCGCGGTAGGCGGCCACGTTCGCGCGGGTCGCGCAGCGGTCGGAGCAGTAGCGGCGCGACCGGTTGGTCGATGTGTCGACGTAGGCGTTGCGGCAGGGCACGGCCTCGCAGATGCCCAGGCGGTCGACGCCGAGCGTGGTGAGCTGGAAGGCCAGGCCCATGCAGGCGGTGGCGGAGTAGCCGGCGGTGGCGTTGGCCGCGTGGTCGGCCAGGTGCATGTGCCAGTCGGGGCGGCCGTCGGCGTCCAGGTGGTCGTGGCCGGAGATCTGCGGGCTGACCGGGAACTCCAGCATCAGCTGGTTGAGCAGGTCGACCGCGCGGACCTGGTCGCCCTCGTCGGCCGCCTCGAACACACCGCGCAACCGGGTGCGCACCGCGCGCAGCCGGGCCACGTCCGCCTCCACCACCCGGGCGGCGCTCTGCGTCCCGGGGCCGAACAGCTCCCGTGCCGCCTCCACCGATGTCAGCCCGTCGGTGCCGCGCTCCGGCTCCTCGCTGTTGACGAGTCGGACGGCGTACTCCGAGTAATAAGCCAGTTCCACTTGTGGTCCTTACAAGACGCGGTCTAGTCTCGGTAATGCCCAAAGCACTGCCCAGGGTATTACGAATCGGAGGACGACGTATGCCTGCGGTGACACCTGACGCCCGGCCCGGCCGGCCCGGCTCCGACTGGCGGACGTGGCAGCAGAGCTGGGACCGCCAGCAGGAGTGGTACATGCCCGATCGCGAGGAACGCTTTCGGGTGATGCTCGACATGGTCGAGGCGACCGTCGGCGGCACGCCCACCGTACTGGACCTCGCCTGCGGGACGGGCAGCATCACCGACCGGCTGCTGGCCCGGCTGCCCGGCGCGCGCAGCACCGGCGTCGACCTCGACCCGGCGCTGCTGGCCATCGCGGAGGGCACCTTCGCAGGCGACCCCCGCGTCACGCTGGTCACCGCCGACCTGACCGCCCCTGACTGGACCGCGTCCCTGCCGCACGCCTCCTACGACGCGGTGCTGACCGCGACCGCGCTGCACTGGCTGCGCGCCGAGCCGCTGCGGACCCTGTACGGACAGCTGGCCGGCCTGGTCCGCCCCGGCGGGGTGTTCCTGAACGCCGACCACATGCCGAGCCCCGCCACGCCGCGGATCGACGCGGCCGAGCGCGCCCTGCGCCACGCCCGCATGGAGCGGGCGAAGCAGCAGGGCGCGCTGGACTGGGCGCAGTGGTGGCAGCTCGCCGCGGCCGACCCGGCGCTGGCCGGGCCCACCGCCGAGCGCTTCCGCATCTACGGCGAGCACGCCGAGGGCGAGACCCCGCCGGCCGACTGGCACGTGCGGACGCTGCTCGACGCGGGCTTCGCCGAGGCCCGCACGGTGTGGTCCTCGCCGTCCGACGCGATGGTGCTGGCGCTGCGCTGAGCGGGACGTGCGCCCCGGGCCGTACCGAGCACGTGGCGCGGCGCCGCCGTCGTGGGGGCGCCGCGCCACGCGGTCACAGCACCTTGGACAGGAACGCCTTGGTCCGCTCGTGCTGCGGGTCGCCGAGCACGTCGCGGGGGTGGCCGGACTCGACCACCACGCCGTCGTCCATGAAGACCAGCGCGTCGCCCACCTCGCGGGCGAAGCCCATCTCGTGGGTGACCACGATCATCGTCATGCCGTCCTCGGCCAGGCCCCGCATGACGTCCAGGACGTCGCCGACCAGCTCGGGGTCGAGCGCGGAGGTCGGCTCGTCGAAGAGCATCAGCTTGGGCTCCATGGCCAGCGCCCGCGCGATGGCCACCCGCTGCTGCTGCCCGCCGGAGAGCTGGCTGGGGTAGTTGCCGCCCTTGTCGGCCAGCCCCACCCGGTCGAGCAGCGCCTGCGCGCGCTCCCTGGCCACCGACTTCGTCTCCCGCTTGACCTGGACCGGGCCCTCCATGACGTTCTCGATCGCCGTCATGTGCGGGAAGAGGTTGAAGCGCTGGAAGACCATGCCGATGTCGCGGCGCTTGGCGGCCACCTCGCGGTCGCGCAGCTCGTACAGCCGCCCGCCGTGCTCGCGGTAGCCGACCAGCTCGCCGTCGACCCAGAGCCGGCCGGCGTTGATCTGCTCCAGGTGGTTGATGCACCGCAGGAAGGTGGACTTGCCGGAGCCGGACGGGCCGATCAGGCAGAACACCTCCCGCGGCGCCACTTCCAGGTCGACGCCCTTGAGGATGTGCGCGGCCCCGAAGGACTTGTGCACCGCCTCGGCCTTCACCATGGGCTGGGTGGTCATCGCTCAGGCCGCCTTCGGTCGCCGCAGGGTGGACAGGTTCGCCTTGACCTTCTGCCACGGCGTCAGCGGCAGACTGCGCAGCGAACCCCGCGCGTACCGCCGCTCCAGGTAGAACTGGCCGACGCTGAACACGCTGGTCAGCGCGAGGTACCAGATCGAGGCGACGAAGAGCATCTCCATGACCGCGGTGGTGTCGCTGCCGATGTTCGACGTCGCCCGCAGCAGCTCGGTGTACTGCACCACCGAGACCAGCGAGGAGGTCTTGAGCATGTTGATGAACTCGTTGCCGGTCGGCGGGATGATCACCCGCATCGCCTGCGGCAGAACGATTCTGCTCATGGTCCGCGCGCCGGTCATGCCGAGCGCGTGGGCCGCCTCGGTCTGGCCCTCGTCCACCGACTGGATGCCGGCCCTGACGATCTCCGCCATGTACGCGCCCTCGTTGAGGCCGAGGCCCAGCAGCGCGGCCACGAACGGCGTGATGACGGCGACGGTGTTGTTCTTGTACAGCGGCATCAGGTTGATCACCGGGAAGATCAACGAGAGGTTGAACCACATCAGCAGCTGCACGTACACCGGGGTGCCGCGGAAGAACCAGATGTAGAGCCAGGCCACCGCGCCGGTCACCGGGTTCTTCGACAGCCGCATGACCGCGAAGAGCACGCCGAGCACCAGGCCCAGCGCCATCGAGCACACCGAGATCAGCACGGTGTGCCAGGCGCCCTTGATCACCGTCGGGTCGAAGAGCTTGTCGCCGACGGTCCCCCACAGGATGTTGCCCTGCGAGAACGCGTAGGCCAGCCAGCCCAGCAGCGCCACGACCACCACGGCGCTGACCCAGCGCCCGTAGTGCCGCACCGGCACCGCACGGATCGCCTCGTACGGGGTGGCGGGCGCCGCGTCCTGCGGGCCCGCCGCTCCCTTGTCCAGCTCGCCGGCCACGGTCAGGAGCCGCCGTTGAGGGTGACCGTCTTGATGGCGCCGCTGGTGGCGTTCCACTTCGCCAGCACCTTGGCGTAGGTGCCGTCGGCGATGATCGCGTCCATCGCCTCCTTCAGCGCGTCGCGCAGCTGGGTGTTGCTCTTGTCCAGCGCGATGCCGAAGGGCCCGGCGTCGGCCGGGGAGCCGGCCACCTCGAAGGCGCCGTTGGACTTCTGCGCGATGTACGCGGCCACGGGCGTGTCGTTGAGGTCGGCGACCGCGCCGCCGGCCTTGACCCGGGTCTGCGCCTCGGCGTCGGTGTCGAAGGGCTGGATGGTCAGGCCCTTGGAACCGCACGCCTTCTTCTGCTTGTTGAAGGCGTCCTGGTAGATCGTGCCGCGCTGGACGGCGACCGTCTTGCCGCACACGTCGGCCAGCGAGGCGATGTGCTCCGGATTGCCCTTCTTGACCAGCAGCGACGAGCCGGACATGTAGTAGTCGACGAAGTCGACGCCCTTGCCGGTCTTCTTGCCCTTGTCGTCCAGTCCCTGCTGGCGGGCCTTGGTGTCGCTCATAGCGGACATCACGATGTCCTCGCGCCCGGTGTACAGCGAGGTGATCAGCCCGTCGAAGGTGCCGTTGGTGAACTTGAACTTCACGCCGAGCTGCTGCGCCAGCGCATTGCCCAGGTCCGGGTCGATGCCGACGATCGTGCCGCCCTGCGTCTGCTCCATCGGGGCATACGAGGCGTCGGTCCCGACGTTGACGACACCGGAGTCCTGGTACTTCTTCGGCAGCTTGGCGAACAGGGGGGCCTGCGACGTGCTGGAAGAAGGGGTCGTGCCGTTATCGGACCCCGAGTCCTTCTTGGTCTGGTCACCGCACCCGGCCAGCACCAGGGCGCCGGCGACCGCGAGTGCGGCGACCGCGGCGAGACGCGAACGTGGGGTGGTACACCGACTGGTGCCTGCGGTCATCGCTGTGTCCTCCTGCGAGACGAAGGTGGTGCAGAGCCGCGCGGCCTGGAATGCGTCTTCGAATACCGCCACGCTGTGTGATCTGTGCATCTTGCCATCCGGACAGCCCCCGACAGGGTCGCCGTTGTGTCAAAATCGGATAACGGGCGATCCCCGGGCACCCACCCCGCCGGTCCACCAAGGCCGGAACGCGGTGGAGCGTGCCCTTCATCACGGTCATCACCGACGTCACAGCCGTAACCGACGTCACCTTCCGCACCACATTCCGTTCGGCACCCGGATGGTCTTTCCGGTAGAACGGTTCCTCACCCCTCATCCCGGGGCCCACGGCGCGCGTGCGGCGCGTCCGGCGTCCGGCTGCCGCCGCGCTCACTCTCATCCGGCGGCGCAGGCGCCGAAGCCCACCTCCCCCTGTCCGTGCACCGCGCCGTTCCCGCGATCGGCGCGGTCGCCGCACTTGCCGCGGCCGGGGGGAGCACTCTCCCTCAACATTCCGACAAAGGGGTCAAAAGTGGCAACGGAGATCGTCAATCCACGCAGCGACACCGCCGGTCCGGCCGACGCCGTCGGCGCGATCGGCGCGATCGACGCGGTCGACGCAGATCCGGTCGATCCGGTCGATCCGGTCGATCCGGTCGATCCGGTCGATCCGGTGTTCGCGCTGCACCGCGGCGGCAAGCTGGCCGTCGCCGCGACCGTGCCGGTGCGCGACGCCGACGACCTGTCGCTCGCCTACACACCGGGCGTCGCGCAGGTCTGCACCGCGATCGCCGAGCGGCCGGAGCTGGTCCACGACTACACCTGGACCTCCCAGGTGGTCGCGGTGGTGACCGACGGCACCGCGGTGCTGGGCCTGGGCGACATCGGCCCGCAGGCGTCGCTGCCGGTCATGGAGGGCAAGGCGATCCTGTTCAAGCAGTTCGGCGGGGTCGACGCCGTCCCGATCGCGCTGGACTGCACGGACGTGGACGAGATCGTGGAGACCGTGGTCCGCCTCGCGCCGTCCTTCGGCGGGATCAACCTGGAGGACATCTCCGCGCCGCGCTGCTTCGAGGTGGAGCGCCGGCTGAAGGAGCGGCTGGACATCCCGGTCTTCCACGACGACCAGCACGGCACCGCGGTGGTCACCCTCGCGGCGCTGCGCAACGCCGCCCGGCTGACCGGCCGCGCGCTCGGCGAGCTGCGCGCGGTGGTCTCCGGCGCGGGCGCGGCGGGCGTCGCGATCGCCCGCATCCTGGTCGAGGCGGGCATCGGGGACGTCGCGGTGGCCGACCGCAAGGGCGTGGTGCACGCCGGCCGCGACGACCTCAACCCGGTCAAGCGGGAGCTGGCGTCGTACACCAACAAGGCGGGGCTGACCGGTTCGCTGGCCGACGCGCTGGCCGGCGCGGACGTCTTCATCGGCGTCTCCGGCGGCACCGTCCCCGAGGCCGCGGTCGCCACCATGGCCGAGGGCTGCTTCGTCTTCGCGATGGCCAACCCGACGCCCGAGGTGCACCCCGAGGTCGCGCACCGGTACGCCGCGGTGGTCGCCACCGGACGCAGCGACTTCCCGAACCAGATCAACAACGTGCTGGCGTTCCCCGGCATCTTCGCCGGCGCGCTCCAGGTGCGCGCCTCGGCGATCACCGAGGGCATGAAGCTCGCCGCCGCCGAGGCGCTGGCCGCGGTCGTCGCCGACGAGCTGGCCGCCGACCGGGTGATCCCGTCCCCGTTCGACCCGCGGGTGGCGCCCGCGGTCACGGCGGCGGTCGCCGCGGCCGCGCGGGCGGAGGGCGTCGCCCGGCGCTGACCCCCGGGCGCCCGCGCCCGCACCGCTCCGGTGGCCGAGGCCGCCCGGCGCGTTCCCCCGCGGGGGGGCGCGCCGGGCGGTCCGCGTCCGGGCCCGGTGGGCCGGGCAGGGCCCGCACCCACGGTGGTGGGGATGGGTTCACCGGGGGTGATGTGACAGGTGTCACGGTGGAAGTAGCCCCTTGTTTGCCGCTTCCATAAGTCTCAGTCAGGGACATCCACTTCGGGGGGTGGACGCCCCCGCCGCGCCGGCGGACGAACGCCCCCCCACGAGGCGCCGAGCAGGAGACGAGCCATGGCCATGGAGACCGCAGCCGCAGCGCAACGATTCGTGCGCGTCTGGGAGTCCGGCTGGGCCGCCCACGACGTGGAGGCGATCCTGGCGCTCTACACCGAGGACTGCGTGCACCGTTCGATGCCGTTCCGCCCGCCGCACATCGGGCGGGCCGCGCTCGCGACGTACCTGCGCTGGTCGTTCGCCGACGAACTCCCGCTGACCGTGCGGTTCAGCGCGCCCCTGGTGGGCGAAGGGGGCCTGGCGGTCGCGGAGTTCCACGTCACCACGGAGGAGTCGGGCGCGGAGGGCCCGCGCTCCAGCACCCTGGCCGGCTGCGTCTTCGTCCGCTTCACGCCCGAGGGCCTGGCCGCCGAGACGCGGGACTACTGGCACACCGCGCCGGGCCGCGAGCCGGCCTCCGCGCACCCCTTCCTGCTGCCGACTCCCCCGCCCGCGTGAGCCGTTCCCCCGGTTGGCAAAAAGTTCCAGGATTTACGTCGCGGTGGTTGCTCACTGCCAGGGTCAGTCGCCAGGCTGCGCGCAGCAGTTGCCGCACGCACCTGTGAGCACGCCGGAACGGCACGACGCGAGGAGCCTGGATGCACCGCCCACACAGACAGCGCGGACACCGCGGCCCGCAAGGACGACGCGGACAGCGCAGGACGACGACCCTGGCCGCGGCCCTGGCGCTGCTGGCCGGCGTCTCGGTGACCGCGGGGACCGCCGCCGCGCACGCCGCCACCGGGCCGGTCGACCGGTCCGCGGTGACGGCCGCCGGTACGGCCACCGCCGGCGCCGGCAGCCGCCAGGCCGAATTCGCCGCGGCCGCCCACGAGTTCGGCGTACCGCAGTCCGTACTCGAAGCGGTGTCGTACTACGAGACCCGGTGGGAGGCGCACGCCGGGCAGCAGAACGCCGAGGCCGGCTACGGCCCGATGAACCTCACCGACCTGACCGCGGCCACGCTGGACGCGGACGGGCTCAGCACCCGGTCGCCGCGCTACGCCGACCTGCTGAAGGCCCCGGCCGAGCACACCGCCGCCGCGGCCGCCGCGCTCACCGGCGCCGACCTCGCCGCCGTGCGGGGCGACGAGGCGCAGAACATCCGCGGCGGCGCCGCCCTCCTCGCCTCGTACGCCAGGGGCTACGGGCACGGGCGGCTGCCGCGCACCACCGACGGCTGGTACGCGGCCGCGGCCCGCTACAGCCGGTCGACCGAGGACAAGGTCGCCCAGGCGTTCGCCGACGGCGTGTGGGACACCCTGCGCACCGGCGCCTCGCGCACCACGCAGGACGGGCAGACGATCACCCTCGCGCCCGTACCGCGACTGCACCCGAACCGCGGCGACGTGCGCAGGCTCGGGCTGAAGGAGGTGACACCGCCGAAGAGCGACGCGAAGCCGCAGTGCCCGGCGTCGCTGCACTGCGACGTCATCCCGGGCGCGTACACCCTGCTCGACCCCTCGGACCTGGCCGACTACGGCAGTCACGACCTCGCCGACCGCCCGCACGGCGGCCTGGACATCCGCTACATCACGCTGCACACCACCGACGAGACGTACGACGGCACCCTCGACCTGTTCCGCGACCCGACCTACGCGGCCGGCGCCCACTACGTCGTGCGCTCCGAGGACGGCCACGTCACACAGATGATCCCGGACCAGGACATCGCCTGGGACAGCGCCAACCGCTCCTTCTACCAGCACTCGATCGGCATCGAGCAGGAGGCGTGGGCGACGCACGGCGCCGCCTGGTTCAGCGAGGACCTCTACCGCTCGACCGCCACGCTGGTGAAGTACCTGGCCGCCACGTACGACATCCCGCTGGACCGGGCGCACATCCTGGGCCACGACAACATCCCCGGCGGCACCGAGGGCGGCGTCGCCACCCAGCACTGGGACCCCGGACCGGGCTGGGACTGGGAGCACTTCTTCGACCTGCTCGGCGCGCCCGTCCACGCCACCGCGGCCCGGGGCAGCGCCGTCGTGGCGATCAAGCCCGGGTACGCGCGCAACCGGCAGACCACCACGTACTGCGACGACGTGCAGGGCTACAAGCAGTTCCCCGGGCCGTACCGCAGCTTCGACTGCCCGGTGACCTCGGCGGACGCGCCCGCGAGCTTCGTCCCGCTGTACACCGCGCCGAGCACCTCGGCGCCGCTGGTCGCCGACCCCTACCTGCACCCGTCCGGCGCCGGCACGAACGCGATGAACGACTGGGGCGACAAGGCCCCGGCCGGCGAGGAGTACGCGGTGGCGGGCCGGCAGCCCGGCTGGACGGCGATCTGGTGGGGCGGCACGAAGGCGTGGCTCCAGGACTCCGCGACCCGGCCGGCGACCGTGCCGGTGAAGGCCGCGCGGATCACCCCGAAGCCGGGGAGGACCACGATCCCCGTCTACACCACGGCCTACCCCGAGGCGTCGGTCTACCCGCCGGACTTCGTCGCCTTCGAGGGCGGCACCCCGCCGCGCGCCCAACTGGCCCGCGCCAAGTACACGATCGCGGCCGGCCAGTCCTACGTCACCGGCGGCCCCGCGGTGAACACCGACTCCTACTTCGCGATCTACTACGACGGCTCGGCGCCGTACGACCAGCACGACTTCATCGGGACGACGAAGGTGTACGAGATCGTCTACAACCACCGGATGGCGTTCGTGGACGCGGCGGACGTCGACGTGATCCCGGCCGGCTGAACCGCCCGGCGGCCGCGGGGGGCGTGACCCGCCGCGGCCGGGGGGGCGCCCCCGCGGCCGCCGGGCCGCGGCGTGGTCCTTACCCCTTGCGGTCGATCTCCAGTGCCTCGTGGGTGACGCGCAGGGCCCGGCTGGAGGTGTCGAAGGTGCGCTGCGCCACACAGACGAACAGGCAGTCCACGACGACCAGTTGACTGATCCTGCTGGCCATCGCACCGGGCCGGAAGGTGGTCTCGCGGCCGGCCGAGACCAGCACGTGGTCGGCGAGCTTGGCCGCGGTGGACAGCGGGTGGTTGGTGATCACCACCGTGGTCGCGCCCTGGGCGGCGGCCCGGCGCAGCGGCGCCAGCACGTCACGGCTCTCCCCCGAGTGGGAGACGGCGAGGAAGACGTCGCCCGTGCCGAGCAGCACCGCGCTGGTCAGCGCGGACTGGGAGTCGCCGTGCGCGTGGCAGGGCCGGCCGATCCTGGCGAGCTTCTGCTGGAGGTCCTGGGCGACCAGCCCGGACGCGCCGACCCCGGCGATGTGCAGCTGCCCGCCGCCGCAGACCGCCGCGACCGCGCCCGCCAACTGCTCGGCGTCCAGCTGCGTGGCGGTCTCCAGGACCGCCTGGGACTCGGTGTGCACCAGCTTGGCGACCACCTCGGCGACCGAGTCGTCCGGCGTGATGCCGGAGGTCAGGGTGGAGCGCGGGGCCTGGCGCGCGGCGGACGCGGCGAGCGCCAGGCGCAGTTCGGGGTAGCCGGCGAAGCCCAGCGCGCGGGCGGTGCGCACGATGGACGACTCGCTGGTGCCGGCCAGCGCGCTCAGCTCGGAGATGGTGCTCCGCGCGACCTGCGCCGGGTCCTCGACGATCAGCGAGGCGATCCGCGCCGCGGCGGGCGTGAGCGACGGCAGCAGCCCGCGGACGGTCGCGGTGAGCGCGTCCGTCGTGTCACTGGCCGCAGTGGCGTTCCCCGGTCCCATCCGCTCCGGCCCGGCGGTGGTGACGGCGTGTTCTTCGTGCACGGGACACAGGATGCACCGGAAGTCCCCCGTACGACACCGGCGTGGCCCAATCCGCGCCCCTCGCCGGCGCTCCACCGGGCGCGCGCCGGGCGCGCGGGGTGGTGCCGGGCGGCCGCGGGTGTCCGGCCTGCGGGTGACAGCCGGACCGCCCGCGGGGCGGTGCTCGCGCGACAATGGACCGGTGACCGCGCCCTCCGGCCCCCCTGCGGGCCCCCGCGACGCGCCCGCGCCGCCGGGAGCGTACGGCCCGCTGCCGGCAGCGCCGCCCGGGCCGCCCTCCGCGCCGCCGGGCACGCACGGCCCGCTGTTCGCGGAGGCCGCGCTGCCCGGGGCCGTCGCGCCGTCCCCGCTGGTCGAGGTCGACGAACCGCGGGCGGCCCGCCGGGGCGTGCGGCTGCTGCTGAAGCGGGACGACCTGGTCCACCCCGAGCTGGTCGGCAACAAGTACCGCAAGCTGCTGCTGAATCTGGCCGAGGCCCGGCGCGCGGGCCACGACACGCTGCTGACCTTCGGCGGCGCCTACTCCAACCACCTGCGGGCCACCGCCAGGGCGGGGCGGCTGCACGGCTTCCGCACGGTCGGCGTGGTCCGCGGCCAGGAGCTGGCCGACCGCCCGCTCAACCCGTCGCTCGCCGCGGCCGCCGCGGACGGCATGCGGCTGCACTTCGTCGAACGCGCCGCCTACCGCCGCCTGACCGACCGCACCGCGGACCACGGGCCGGCGCCGCGCGACGCACGGGAGGGGCAGGAGGCGCGGGAGGCGCGGGACGCGTGGGAGGGGCAGACCGCGCGGGATGCGGAGGAGGCGCGGGAGGCGCGGGAAGCGGAGGAAGCCCGGGACGCGCACGCAGCGCGGGCCGCGTCGGGTGAACTCGCCGCGCTGCTCGCCGCGTACGGCCCCGCGTACGTGCTCCCCGAGGGCGGCTCCAACGCCGCGGCGGTGCGCGGCTGCGCGGGCCTGGGGCGCGAACTGGCCGGGCGCGCGGACGTCGCGGTGGTCGCCTGCGGCACCGGCGGCACCCTCGCCGGGCTCGCGGCCGGCTTCCCCGGCGAGGCGGTCGGCGTCGCGGTGCTGCGCGGCGGCTTCCTCGGCGAGGAGGTGCTGCGGCTGCAGCACGCGGCGTACGGCGGCCGGCGCGGCCGGTGGCGGGTCGAGGACGGTTTCCACCACGGCGGCTACGCCCGCACCACCCCCGCGCTCGACGCCTTCGCGGCCGGCTTCGCGCGGCGGCACGGGCTGCGCCCGGAACCGGTGTACGTCGCGAAGGCGTTGTACGCGGCGCTGGAGTTGACGGACGCGGGGGCGTTCGCGCGCGGCAGCCGCGTCGCGGTCGTGATCACCGGCTGACCCCGCCTTTACCCCGGGCTGCGTAGGCTGGACGCCTGCACCCTGCAGGCAAGTGCCCGCGCCCGGACGGCGAAGGGGCCGGCGGGGACCGAACGGGACCGGACGCGAACAAACTCCGACCGGTCCCGACCCGGCCCCGACCGGACACCGACCGGACCTCACCGGAGTGGTACGGATTCGCATGCGAATCGAGATCCGAATTCCCCTCCACGGTCCGTGCCCGAGCGCTTACCATGGGTGACAGGAACGGGCGGCGCCCGTGCTCCGTCCGGGCGACACCGGGGGACGGATCGCGATAGCGTCGCAGCGAACCATGCGAACCAGCGCAATCACCGTGTGCCACCTTGGAGGTGTGGGTGTCCCAGATCGCAGGCGACCCCGGGTCGAAGGACTTCGTCGAGGTCCGGCTGCCCGCGGCGGGGGCCTATCTGTCGGTGCTGCGTACGGCCACGGCCGGACTCGCCGCACGGCTGGACTTCACCCTGGACGAGATCGAGGATCTGCGGATCGCCGTGGACGAGGCGTGCGCGATCCTGCTGCAACAGGCCGTTCCGGGCTCGGTGCTGAGCTGCGTGTTCCGGCTGGTCGGGGACTCGCTGTGGGTCACCGTCTCCGCGCCCACCACCGACGGCCGGGCGCCGGAGCGCGACACCTTCGCCTGGACGGTGCTGTCCGCGCTGGCCGGCGAGGTGGACTCCACGGTGGACGAGGACCGGGCGGTGAGCATCAGCCTGCACAAGAAGCGCGGCGCCGTTCCCGGGCTGTCATGAGGCCGCGGTCGTGAGATCGGCTGACAACACCGGTACGCCCGCGGAGCCCGAGGCGCCCGCGGCACGCGGTCGCGCCTCCGTCCCCGCCCAGCAGACCGGCCCGGCCAGCCCGGGACCCGTACCCGCCGGGCGGCGGCACACGGCGCGACCGCGTCCCGAGACCGGGAGGCGTACGGACCGTAGGGAAGCGATGGACGCGGCGGAGCAGGCGGAGCCGATGGAGCAGCACGAACAGGTCACCAGCGCCGAGCACAGCACGGGCGCCGAGCAGAGCCCCGAGCACGGCCGGCAGGCCGGGGACGGGGACCAGGCCGGGCACGCCGGTCCGCACGACCCGCAGGACCGTTCCGGCGCCCGCGCGCTCTTCGTGGAGCTGAGCCGGCTGCCGGACGGCTCCCCCGAGCGCGCGGAGCTGCGCAACCAGCTGGTCCGGATGCACCTGCCGCTGGTCGAGCACCTGGCCCGGCGGTTCCGCAACCGCGGCGAGCCGCTGGACGACCTGACCCAGGTCGCCACGATCGGCCTGATCAAGTCGGTGGACCGGTTCGACGTCGAACGCGGCGTGGAGTTCTCCACCTACGCGACGCCGACGGTGGTCGGCGAGATCAAGCGGCACTTCCGGGACAAGGGCTGGGCGGTACGGGTGCCGCGCCGGCTCCAGGAGCTGCGGCTGTCGCTCACCACCGCGACCGGCGAGCTGTCCCAGCGGCACGGCCGCGCGCCCACCGTCCACGAGCTGGCGGAGCACCTGAAGATCTCCGAGGAGGAGGTCCTGGAGGGGCTGGAGTCGGCCAACGCGTACAGCACGCTGTCGCTGGACGTCCCGGACACCGACGACGAGTCGCCGGCGGTCGCGGACACGCTGGGCTCCGAGGACGAGGCGCTGGAGGGGGTGGAGTACCGGGAGTCGCTCAAGCCGCTGCTCGAACAGCTGCCGCCGCGGGAGAAGACGATCCTGCTGTTGCGGTTCTTCGGGAACATGACGCAGTCGCAGATCGCGCAGGAGGTGGGCATCTCGCAGATGCACGTCTCCAGGCTGCTCGCCCGGACCCTCGCGCAGCTCCGCGACAAACTCCTCATCGAGGAGTAGCCCCCCGGCGTCAGCCCGGCGCCGGGCGATGGCCGGCAGGGGCAGGGGCAGCGCTACGTGAGCGTGCGGCGGCGGATGCCGAGCGCGTCGGTGGTGGCGGGGTGGACGAGGACCGCGAGTCCGGCGACCGCGAGGACGCCGAGCACCGCGCCCCCGGCCACCACCGCGCCGTCGCTCTTGAGCATCGTCCACGCGATGGGCAGGCACAGCAGCTGCATGATCAGCGCGGGCCCGCGGCTCCAGCTGCGGGCCCTGCGCAGCCCGTACGCCGCCCCCAGCGGCAGCGCGGCCAGCAGCAGCACCAGCAGCCCGGCCAGCACCCCCTTGTCGCCGCCGGTGAAGCACATCGTGACGCCCCACGCGGCGACCGCGAGCCCCTCAAGACCGGCCACGCCCGCCGCCACGTTCAGCCGCAGCGGCGGCGGCCCGGCGGGCGCGCCCGCCGCGGTATCCCCGGCGGGGCCCTCGGCCGGGCGCGAGGGCGTACCCGAGGGCGTGCCCGACGTCGTACCGGCGGACGCGCCCGGGGACGTGGCCCGGGACGGGCCCGGGGCGGAGGGGCGCTGGGAGGCTGCGGCACGGCGTTTCGGGGTCTGGCTCACACCGCTCAGCGTAGCCCCGGGCGAAATCGCCTGGGTACGCTGTCGACCATGCGTGCTCTTCTCGTGGTCAACCCCGCCGCCACCACCACCAGCGCGCGGGTCCGCGACGTGATCAGCACCGCGCTGGCCAGCGACCTGAAGCTGGAGGTGGCCACCACCGAGTACCGCGGGCACGCGCGCGACCTGGCCCGGCGGGCCGCCGAGGGCGGCGAGGTCCAGCTCGTGGTCTCGCTCGGCGGCGACGGCACCGTGAACGAGATCGTCAACGGGCTGCTGCACCACGGCCCCGACCCGGACGCGCTGCCGCGGCTCGCCGTGGTGCCCGGCGGGTCGACCAACGTCTTCGCCCGCGCCCTCGGGCTGCCCAACGACGCCGTGGAGGCCACCGGCGCCCTGCTGGACGCGCTGCGCGCCGGCTCCTCCCGTACGGTCGGCCTGGGGCTGGCCAGCGGCACCCCGGGCACCGAGGACGAGGGCGTGCCGGCCCGCTGGTTCACCTTCTGCGCCGGACTGGGGTTCGACGCCGGTGTGGTCGGACGGGTCGAGCAGCAGCGGGAGTTGGGCAAGCGTTCGACCCACGCGCTGTATCTGCGCCAGGTCGCCAAGCAGTTCATGGGCGACCCGCACCGGCGGCACGGCACCATCACCCTGGAGCTGCCGGACGCCGGGAGCGCCGGGGACGCGGAGGACACGGGCCCGGTCGAGGGCCTGATGACGGCGATAATCTGCAACACCTCGCCGTGGACGTATCTCGGCAACAGGCCCGTGTACGCCTCACCGGAAGCGTCTTTCGACACCGCGCTCGACGTGCTGGGCGTCACCAAGATGTCGGCGCTGTCAGGTACGCGTTACGCCGCGCAACTGCTCCGCTCCACCCCGGAGCGGGGGCCCCGCGGAAAGCACACGGTCTCGCTGCACGATCTCACGGACTTCACCTTGCATTCGCAGGCGCCACTGCCCTTTCAGGTGGACGGTGACCACCTGGGGCTGCGTACGAGCGCGACCTTCACAGGCGTACGCCGGGCACTGCGTGTGATTGTGTAAGTCGAAGAGCCTAAAGTCCTTTTACTCGAACGTTTAGGCTGGGCTGTACCCGAAGGTTGTAGGGCTGTGATCGACGCGACACCGAGGATTCCAAAAAAACTTTCCTGAAGGGGTTGTATCTCCAGCCGAGGTTTGCGAACCTCTAACTGGCGATCGGGACGGGCCGCGGAGAGCGGCCCCCATGAGAGCCCGAATCCTCACTCTCACACCAGCGGGACCGCACCAGCGAGAGCTGGGTGGCGTCCCGTTCCCTGTGGGGGGATTCGTGAAAGCGTTCACATTCACAAGCAACGTGCTTGTCACACAAGGAGTTGGAGCAGCCATGGACTGGCGTCACCGCGCCGTTTGCCGCGAGGAAGACCCCGAGCTCTTCTTCCCCATCGGCAACACCGGTCCTGCGCTGCTGCAGATCGAGGAAGCCAAGGCCGTCTGCCGCCGGTGCCCCGTCATGGACCAGTGCCTGCAGTGGGCGCTGGAGAGCGGCCAGGACGCCGGTGTCTGGGGTGGCCTCAGCGAGGACGAGCGCCGTGCGATGAAGCGCCGCGCCGCCCGCAACAGGGCCCGTAACGCCAGCGCCTGACACCCAGGCTTCCCCCCGAACCGCAGCGCGCAGCACCTGCCTCATACGCGCAGCACACAGCTCGGAGCCCCCGTACCGAATGGGTACGGGGGCTCTCGCCGTTCCCGGCCCCGAGGCTCGGACCGGCGCTCGGGCCGATGCCTGGACCGACGGCTCAAGCGTCCAGCGGGAGTTCGAGGACCACGCGGGTGCCGCCGGCCGTGCCCGGCAGCATGTCGAAGGCGCCGGACAGCTCGCCGACCACGAGGGTGCGGACGATCTGCAGCCCGAGGTTGCCGGCGTGCTGCGCGTCGAACCCGGCCGGCAGGCCGCGGCCGTCGTCCTGGACGGCGACGGTCAGCAGCTCCCGGCCGCGGGCCACGGTGACCTCGACGGTGCCCGACTCCCCCGGGCCGAAGCCGTGTTCGAGGGCGTTCTGCACCAACTCGGTGAGCACCATGGACAGCGGGGTGGCCATCTCGGCGGTGAGGATGCCGAACCGGCCGGTGCGGCGGGTGGTCACCCGGCCGGGTGAGATCTCCGCGACCATCGCCAGCACGCGGTCGGCGATCTCGTCGAACTCCACGCGCTCGTCCAGGTTCTGGGAGAGCGTCTCGTGCACGATGGCGATCGAGCCGACCCGGCGGACCGCCTCCTCCAGCGCCTCCCGGCCGCGGTCGGAGTCGATCCTGCGGGCCTGCAGCCGCAGCAGCGCGGCGACCGTCTGGAGGTTGTTCTTCACCCGGTGGTGGATCTCCCGGATGGTCGCGTCCTTGGTGATCAACTCGCGTTCGCGGCGACGCAGTTCGGTGACGTCGCGCAGCAGCACCAGCGAACCGGTGTGCACGCCCTTGGGTTTGAGCGGGATGGCGCGCAGCTGGATCACCCCGTCGCCGCCCTCGACCTCGAACTCCCGGGGCGCCCAGCCGCTGGCCAGCTTGACCAGGGCCTCGTCCACCGGGCCGCGCTCCGGGGCGAGTTCGGCGGTGGCCTTGCCCAGGTGGTGGCCGACCAGGTCGGCGGCCTGGCCGAGGCGGTGGTAGGCGGACAGCGCGTTGGGGCTGGCGTACTGCACGATGCCGTCCGCGTCGAGCCGGATCAGGCCGTCGCCGGCCCGCGGCGAGGCGTCCATGTCGACCTGCTCGGCGGGGAACGGGAAGGAGCCGGCCGCGATCATCTGGGCGAGGTCGGAGGCGCTCTGCAGATACGTCAGCTCAAGGCGGCTGGGCGTGCGCACGGTGAGCAGGTTGGTGTTGCGGGCGATCACGCCGAGCACCCGGCCGTCGCGGCGCACCGGGATGGACTCGACCCGGACCGGGACCTCCTCGCGCCACTCCGGGTCGCCCTCGCGCACGATCCGGCCCTCGTCCAGCGCGGCGTCCAGCAGCGGCCGGCGGCCGCGCGGCACCAGGTGGCCGACCATGTCGTCCTGGTACGAGGTGGGGCCGGTGTTCGGCCGCATCTGCGCGACGGAGACGTAGCGGGAGCCGTCGCGGGTGGGGACCCACAGCACGAGGTCGGCGAAGGAGAGGTCGGAGAGCAGCTGCCACTCCGAGACGAGCAGGTGGAGCCATTCGAGGTCCGACTCGTCGAGGTCGGTGTGCTCGCGTACGAGGTCGTTCATGGAGGGCACGCCTGCGAGCGTACCCGCACCGCGCGGGGGCGCCCGTGACGCGGAGGGCGGGCCGCGGGCCTGTGGGCGACGCGCGGCGGGGGGCGGCCGGCGCCGCGCTGGC
>JAJSZB010000629.1:0-2185 GCA_050613715.1 Streptomyces sp. IBSBF 3018 | reverse complement strand
CCCGCGGCCCGCGCGGCGTCCTCCCCGGCGCCCGGCGCGACCCCCCTGCGCTGACGCGACGCCTCCCCCGCGGGCGGTACGGCGGCCGGGCGCGCACCCGCAGCCCGCACCCGCGGCCCGCACCCGCACCCGGGACGGCCGGGTGCGCTGCCGGGGCGGGCTAGGGTTGTCGGGAAGGAACGGGCGATCGTAGGAGACATGCTGACGTGGCCGTCAATCTCGTGAACGCCGAGGCCGTCGGCAAGGCGTACGGCACCCGGGCGCTGCTGGAGGGCCTGAGCCTCGGGGTCTCGGAGGGCGACCGGATCGGCGTCGTGGGGCGCAACGGCGACGGCAAGACCACGCTGATCCGCGTGCTGGCCAAGCTGGAGCCCCCGGACTCGGGCCGGGTCACCCACAGCAGCGGGCTGCGCATGGGCGTGCTGACGCAGGCCGACGCGCTCGACCCGGCCGCCACCGTGCGGCACGAGATCGTCGGCGACCGCCCCGACCACGTGTGGGCCGGCGACGCCCGCGTCCGCGACGTGCTGACCGGGCTGTTCGGCGCGCTGGACCTGCCCGGCTTCCCCGACGGCCTGGACACCGTGATCGGCCCGCTGTCCGGCGGCGAGCGCCGCCGGATCGCGCTGGCGAAGCTGCTGATCGACGAGCAGGACCTGCTGGTGCTCGACGAGCCCACCAACCACCTCGACGTCGAGGGCATCGCCTGGCTCGCCGCGCACCTGCGGGCCCGGCGCTCCGCGCTGGTCTGCGTCACCCACGACCGCTGGTTCCTCGACCAGGTCTGCACCCGGATGTGGGACGTGCAGCGCGGCGCGGTGCACGAGTACGAGGGCGGCTACAGCGACTACGTCTTCGCGCGCGCCGAGCGCGAGCGGATCGCCGCGACCGAGGAGGCCAAGCGGCAGAACCTGGTCCGCAAGGAGCTGGCCTGGCTGCGCCGCGGCGCGCCGGCCCGCACCTCCAAGCCGCGCTTCCGGATCGAGGCGGCGAACGCGCTGATCGAGGACGTGCCGCCGCCGCGCGACAGCGCGGAGCTGATGCGGTTCGCCAACTCCCGCCTGGGCAAGACCGTGTTCGACCTGGAGGACGTGACGGTCACCGCGGGCCCCAAGGAGTTGCTGAAGCACATCACCTGGCAGCTCGGCCCCGGCGACCGGTTCGGCCTGGTCGGGGTGAACGGCGCGGGCAAGACCTCGTTCCTGCGGGTGCTCGCCGACGCGGCGGTCAGCGGCGGCGAACGGCAGCCGCCGCACGGCACGGTGGTCGTCGGCAAGACCGTGCGGCTGGCGTACCTGTCCCAGGAGGTCGCGGAACTCGACCCGGCGCAGCGGGTGTTGCAGGCCGTGGAGTCGGTGCGGCAGCGCGTCGACCTGGGCAAGGGCCGGGAGCTGACGGCCGGTCAGCTGTGCGAGAAGTTCGGCTTCACCAAGGAGAAGCAGTGGACGCCGGTCGGCGACCTGTCCGGCGGCGAGCGCCGCAGGCTGCAACTGCTGCGGCTGCTGATGGACGAGCCCAACGTGCTGTTCCTGGACGAGCCGACCAACGACCTGGACATCGAGACGCTGACGCAGCTGGAGGACCTGCTCGACGGCTGGCCCGGCTCGATGGTGGTGATCAGCCACGACCGCTACTTCCTGGAGCGCACCACCGACCGGGTCTACGCACTGCTCGGCGACGCGACCCTGCGGATGCTGCCGCGCGGCGTGGACGAGTATCTGGAGCGGCGCCGCGCCGCGGCCCCGGCGGCCGCGCCGCCCGCGCCGCCGGCCCGCGAGAAGCCGGCCGGCGACACCCGCGCGGCGAAGAAGGAACTCCAGCGCGTGGAACGGCAGTTGGACAAGCTCGGCGAGCGCGAGGGCAAGCTGCACGCGCAGATCGCCGAGCACGCCACCGACTTCGCCAAGGTCGCCGAACTCGACGCGGAACTGCGCTCGTTGAACGACGAGCGGGAGGAACTGGAGATGCGGTGGCTGGAATTGGCGGAGGACGCGTAGCCGCATCGGGCAGGACGGGCCGGCCGGGCGGGGCCGGCGGGGTCCGGGGAGGACGTGTAGCAGGGCGGTAACGGTCCGGCGGCGGCCGGTGGCGTCGCGTGAACCGGGTGATAGAAAGAGTGACCGCTCACCCGACCATCGCTTTTGCGTCACGAGAAGGACCCGCTGATGTCGCAGCCGCCCCCGCC
>JAJSZB010000628.1:0-2215 GCA_050613715.1 Streptomyces sp. IBSBF 3018 | reverse complement strand
GGCCACGTCGGCGCGCGCGGAGGCAACAGGGAGGGCGCGCCAGCGTGCGGGGCGGGGAGGCTCGGCGGGGCGCAGTCGCGCCGCGGAGCTGCGGAACGGGCCCGGATGCCCTTCGGGCCGACCTGGGGCTCGCTGGCTGCGGGCCGGCGCGAGGCCGTTGTCTACTGGGCGTCCGGGCCCTTCCCGGGTCACACCTGCCGATCGGGCGGCGCTCCCACTCCGTACCCTCGCGGGCGGAGCGACCCACTGGCGAGCCGCGCGCCGCGTCGAAGGCGCTGGACCTGGCTGCCAGTGGCGGCGTGCACGTGCGGCGCGACGCCCCATGGCCCAGCGGTGGTCGACGCAACCGCGGAGAGCCCCCGGTCCGACGTCCTGTGGTGGACTTGGCCGAACCTACTCGCCTCCGACCGACACCTGTCAACACCCCTGTGACCTGCGGGCTTTCGGCAAATCAGCAGGTCAGTGAGGAGTGGCCCGCGGCACGGCGACACGCCGCCACCCGGCCAGGGCACACCGTTCGGACGCATGACGGCGGCGGGACCTCACCCGTTCGGACCCGCGTACACGGTCCGGCCGCCGACCACCGTGCGCAGCGCGGTCGGCAGCGGGCCGCCGGGGGTGAGGTCGGGCAGGCCGGGCGTGCCGGAGCGTGGGTCGGTGGACCAGTTGGCGACCCGCTCGTCGGGGGCCTGGACGACCAGGTCGCCGACGCTCCAGACGGCGTAGTCGGCGGGCGCGCCGGGCACCAGCACGCCCGCGTCGTCGCGGCCGACGGCCCGCCAGCCGCCGCGGGTGTGCGCGTTGAAGGCGGCGCGGGCCGAGATCCGGTGCTCGGGTGTGCGGTGGAAGGCCGCGGCCCGCACCGCGCCCCACGGGTCGAGCGGTGTGACCGGGCTGTCCGAGCCGAGCACCAGCGGCACCCCGGCGCGGGTCATCGCCGCGTACGGGTTGAGGGCGGCGGCCCGCTCGGCGCCCAGTCGCTGCGCGTACATGCCGTCGGCGCCGCCCCACGCGGCGTCGAACGCGGGCTGCACGGAGGCGACCAGGCCGAGGTCGGCGAACGCGGCGATGGACCGCGGCGACATCAGTTCCGCGTGCTCCACCCGGTGCCGCAGCGATCGCACCCGGGCCAGGCCGAGTTCCTCGGCGGCGGCCCGGGCGCCGGCCACGACGGCGTCGATCGCGGCGTCGCCGATGGCGTGGAAGCCGGCCTGGACGCCGGCCCGCGTGCACACCAGCAGGTGCCGGGCGATGGTGTCGGCGTCCAGGTGGGCGATGCCGCGGCCGGGCGCGTCGGCGTAGGGCGCGTGCAGATGGGCGGTGCGGGAGCCGATCGAGCCGTCCACGAAGAGGTCGCCGCCGGCGCCGACGGCGCCCAGGTCGCGGAGCCGGTCCAGGTCGGCGGCGCCGGTCGCGGCCTGCGCCCAGTAGCCGATCACCCGGGGCCCGGCAGGGCCCTGCCGTCCGTCCTGCCCGGCGGCCAGCGCGAGCAGCGCGGTCAGGTCGTCCTCGGAGGAGATGTCGGGGCCGGCGCACTCGTGCAGGGTGCCGATGCCGCGCGCGGCGGCGTGCGCGAGGGCCGCGCGCTGGGCGGCGGCCCGCTGGTCGGGCGTGATCGCGGCGTGCGCGGCGCGCCGGACGGCGTGGTGGGCGTCGCGGGTCAGCGGCCCGTCGGCGTCGTGGCCGGGCAGCTCGCGGACGCCGGGCACCAGGTCGAGCAGCGCGGTGGTGACGGCGGCGGAGTGCACGTCAGTACGGCTCAGGTAGAGCGGCCGGCCGCCGGTCGCCCGGTCCAGCTCCTCGCGGCCCGGCGCGCGCCGCTCGGGCCAGCGTGTCTCGTCCCAGCCGTGGCCGAGCAGGACGCGGTCGCCGGGCCGGGCCGCGGCGTGCGCGGCGATCCTGCCGAGCGCCTCGGGCAGCGAGCGGGCGTCGCCGAGGTCGAGGCCGGTCAGCGCCAGGCCGGTGGCGGTGACGTGCACATGGGCGTCGGTGAAGGCCGGTGCGACCAGCGCGCCGTCCAGGTGCACCACCGCGTCCACGCCGTCCGCGAAGGAGTCCGCGGCGCCCTCGGAGCCGACCCACGCGACCGTACCGCCGTCGACCACCATGGCGGTCGCGAAGGGGTCGGCCGGGCTGTAGACGAAGCCCCCGCGCAGCAGCACGGTGCCGCCGGGCGGGACGGCCGCGGCCGGGTCCGCGACGTGCTGGGCGGGGG
>JAJSZB010000627.1:0-2249 GCA_050613715.1 Streptomyces sp. IBSBF 3018 | reverse complement strand
GCGAGGGCGGCGGTGGGCTGGTCGGGCCGCGCGGGGGCGGTCGCGGGCTCGTCCTCGCCGGGCCGCGCGGGGGCGGCCTCTTCCTCGCCGGGCCGGAGGCGGACGTCGAGCCGGCCGTCCCGTCCGTCGGCGGGATCGTGGACGTGCAGCAGGAGCGTCCATGCGCCGCCCTCGTCCAGGCAGCGGCGCAGCCGTCCGGTCAGCGCGGACAGGAAGCGGGCCCGCGGCAGCGCCGGCGCGTCGCCGTCCGCGGTGACACGCGCCAGGGCGACGCGGACCGCGGCGACGTCGGCCGACGAGGCGATCCTCCGCACGTCACGGGTGACGGTCATCGGCTCACGTCCCGTGCCCGGGGGACAGTACCGCCACGCTGGTGTCGTCGCGCAGCGGGCTCGCGGCGCTGCCGGCGTTCCGCAGCACGACCGCGGCCAGCACCGGCGGCTCGCAGGCGAGGACGTCCGGGTCGTCCGGGGGCGTCCAGCGGCCGGGAAGGCCGTCGCTGTGCAGGACCAGCAGGCTGTCCGTCCTCCAGGGCGCCTGGTGCACGGGCACGGAGGCGGGGAAGTGCGCGCCCACGATGCCCGGGTGGGTGGGCAGGTGCCGCCACTCGCCGTCGGCGCGGAGCCGCGCGCCGACGTTCCCCACACCGGCGAAGGAGAGCCGGCCGGTGTCCTCGTCCACCTGCCCGACGCTGACGGCGGCGCCGCGCGTGGGGCGCAGCGCGTCGTTCAGGCGCCGGAGGATCTCGGCGGGCGGCAGGCCGGCGTTGCGGCGCAGGGCCTCGACCGCGGCGGTGGACGCCTCGGCCGCCCCGGCGCCGTGGCCGAGTCCGTCGGCGAGCATCAGGGTGACGCGGGGGCCGGAGCGGGTCCAGGCGAAGGCGTCCCCCGAGTGCTCGGCGTGCGCCAGCGGGATGTTGATGCCCCCGGCGCGGGCGCCGCCGCCCCCACCGGGCCGCCCGCCCGGCGCCTGCGGCGTGCCCGGCGGGCCGATGCGCGCGACCGCGACGGTGCCCTGGCCCGGGCGGCTGTGCAGGCTGAACTCGTCGGCCAGGCGCAGGCAGGCGCCCAGGCCCGCGCCCAGGGAGGAGACGGCGGTGGTGTAGCCGTCCTGGAGGGCGGTCGGGACGTTGCCGATGCCCGGCCCGTGGTCGAGCGAGCTGATCTGCACGCCGGGCGCGGCGTCCGCGCGGACGCGGGCGGCGTCCACCAAACCGATGACGATACGGCCCGCGGCGGCGTGCCTGACGAGGTTGGTCGCCAGTTCCGTGGCCACCAGCGCGGCGACCGCCGTGGCGTGCGCGTCGAACCCCGCGTGACGGCAGGCGGTCTCGGCGGCGGTCTGCACGTCCTTGATCCTGGTGCTCTCCTGCACCGGGACGTCCCAGACCCTGCTCATGCTCCACCTCCGCGCGGTGCGGGCAGACCGGAGGTCCAGTCGGCGACGGTGACCGTGGTGCCCTGGCCGGGGCGGGTGTCCAGGGCGAACTCCTGCACGAGCCGTTTCGCCCCGCTCAGGCCCATGCCCAGGCCCCCGCCGGTGGTGTACCCGTCGGTCATGGCCGCCGCGACGTCGCGGATGCCGGGGCCGGAGTCGACGAACGAGAGCCGCAGTCCCCGCCGGTGCCCGTCCTCCAGGGGCGTCAGTTCCACGTGCCCCCCGCCGCCGTGGACGAGGGCGTTGCGCGCCAGTTCGCTCGCGGCGGTGACCAGTTTCGTCTGCTGGACGAGGGTGAACCCGAGGTCGGCGGTCGTCCGGCGCACCTGCTGGCGCATCCAGGCCAGGTCCGCGTCCGAGCCGATCGGCAGGGTCATGGTGGGGGCGGGCGGGGCATGCATCATGCGCCCTCTTCCGGGCGTGGGGGCGGTGCCGCCGCCGGGTGGTCCAGCAGCCGCAGGGCCTCGCCCGTGGTGAGCGCCGTCTCCAGGCCGGGCAGGGACAGCCCGAGTTCGACCAGGGTGATGGCCACGGCGGGGCGCATGCCGACGAGCACCGTACGTGCGGCCAGCAGCCGGGCGCCGGCCGCGATGTCGGCGAGGACCCGGCCGAGGTAGGAGTCGACGATGCCGACGCCGGAGACGTCGATCACCACGCCGCCGACCGGGGCCGGGCTGTGGGCGATCCGGTGGGTGATGTCGTCCTGGAGCCGTTCGGCCACCCCGTCGGGGAGGTCCCCCTGCAACGTGACCAGGAGGACGTCCCCGAGCGCGAGCACGGGGACGGTGGCCGCGAGGAAGACGGGGGAGGCG
>JAJSZB010000626.1:0-2264 GCA_050613715.1 Streptomyces sp. IBSBF 3018 | reverse complement strand
GGCTGCCCCTTTCCCCCGTCCCGGGACCTTCCCTTTGCCGGGTGGCTGGCCGCGCAGTTCCCCGCGCCCCTTTCGGCCTCCGAGGCTGCCCCGGTCCCGCCGTCGCCGTCCGCCCCGCCGCGGTGGCTTGTCGCGCAGTTCCCCGCGCCCCTGTTGGGTTGGCCTGCACGGACGACGTGCACCCCCAGGGGCGCGGGGAACTGCGCGGCCAGCCACTCCGCGAGGGAAGATCCGGGAGCGGCGGACCGGGGCAGCCCGGACGGGCAGGGGCGACGCCGAATGCGGGCAGGGGCAAGCCGGAAAGTGGGAGGGGTCACGTGGGGCGCTCAGGTCAGCGCCCAGCGAGTTCGCGTAGGATTGACGAGAAGTGCGAGCCCCCGGGAGGCGCAGTGGTCGTGGACGAGAGGCCGGCACGGCTGGCCGTAGGCGTCGTGGGGGCCGGCCGCGTCGGCGCCGCGCTGACCGCCGCGCTGGCCCGCGCCGGCCACCACCCCGTCGCCGCCTCCGGCGTCTCCGACGCCTCCCGCCGCCGCGCCGAGTCGCTGCTGCCGGGCGTCCCGCTGGTCGAACCCCCCGCCGTGCTCCGCGCCGCGGACCTCGTGCTGCTGACCGTGCCGGACGACGCCCTGCCCGCCCTGGTCAGCGGCCTCGCCGAGACCGGCGCGGTCCGCCCCGGCCAGCTGCTGGTGCACACCTCCGGCCGCTACGGCGCCTCCGTGCTCGACCCGGCCCTGCGCGCCGGCGCGCTGCCGCTCGCCCTGCACCCGGTGATGACGTTCACCGGCACCGCCGTGGACGTGCAGCGGCTGAACGGCTGCACCTTCGGCGTCACCGCGCCCGAGGAGCTGCGCACCGCGGCCGAGGCGCTGGTCATCGAGATGGGCGGCGAGCCCGAGTGGATCGCCGAGGAGGCCCGCCCGCTCTACCACGCGGCGCTCGCGATCGGCGCGAACCACCTGGTCACGCTGGTCTCGCAGGCCATGGACCTGCTCCGGCAGGCGGGCGTCGCCGAGCCCGGCCGGATGCTCGGCCCGCTGCTGGGCGCCGCCCTCGACAACGCGCTGCGCTCCGGCGACGCGGCCCTGACCGGACCGGTGGCCCGCGGCGACGCCGGGACCGTCGCCGCCCACCTGGCCGAGCTGCGCGCCCACGCGCCGCAGGACGTCGCCTCCTACGTGGCGATGGCCCGCGCCACCGCGGACCTGGCGCTCGGCAACGGCATGCTCAAGGCGGAGTACGCGGAGGCGCTGCTCGGCGCCCTCGCCGACGGGGGGACGACCCGATGACCGTGACCGTGCACCACGCCCGCGACCTCGCGCCGGCCGACGCGGTGGTGATGACCATGGGCGCCCTCCACGAGGGTCACGCCGCGCTGATCCGCGCCGCCCGCGCCCACGCGGGCGAGGACGGCCGGGTCACCGTGACCGTCTTCGTCAACCCGCTGCAGTTCGGCCCGAACGAGGACCTGGACCGCTACCCGCGCACCCTCGACGCCGACGTCAAGCTCGCCGAACAGGCCGGCGCCGACGTCGTCTTCGCCCCGGACACCGCCGAGGTCTACCCCGGCGGGCAGCCCGAGGTCCGCATCTCGGCCGGTGCGATGGGGGAGCGCTACGAGGGCGCGTCCCGGCCCGGCCACTTCGACGGCATGCTCACCGTCGTCGCCAAGCTGCTGCACCTGACCCGGCCGCGGACCGCGTTCTTCGGCGAGAAGGACGCGCAGCAGCTCGCGCTGATCCGCCGGATGGTCACCGACCTGAACTTCGGCGTGGAGATCGTCGGCGTGCCGACCGTACGGGAGGACGACGGCGTCGCGCTGTCCAGCCGCAACCGCTACCTGAGCGAGGCCGAGCGGATCAGCGCCCGCGCGCTGTCCCGCGCCCTGTTCGCCGGCCGCGAGGCCGCCCCCTCCGGGCCGGCCGCCGCGCTGCACGCCGCCCGCGCCGTGCTGGACCACGCCGCGGCCGTGGAACCGCCCGTCGTGCTGGACTACGCCGCGCTGATCGACCCCGCGGACTTCACCGACGCCGGGCCCGGCCACACCGGCCGCGCGGTCCTGGCGGTCGCCGCCAAGGTCGGCACGACCCGCCTGATCGACAACATCCCCCTGGAGTTCGGAGCCCCCGAATGACGGCCACCCGCGATCACGCCGCCCCCGCGGCCACCGAGGCCCGCAGCGCCGCGCCGCCCCCGGTCGCCTTCTGTTATAGCAATATCAGAACCAACAACAAAAGGTCGTTACTCCCGCCTATGCCGTTGGGGGG
>JAJSZB010000625.1:0-2272 GCA_050613715.1 Streptomyces sp. IBSBF 3018 | reverse complement strand
CTTCGACGGCGGAGGCGGCCACCACGGTTGAGCCGGCCGGCCGGGGCGGGGGCCCGGCGGCCGGACCGGCGGCCGGACCGGTGGGCGGACCGGTGGGCGGACCGGTTGGCGGACCGGTGGGCGGACCGGTGGGCGGACCGGTGGGCGGACCGGTGCGCCCAGCAGGTTGCCGCAGACCGAGCCGGTGGAGACGGGTGCCTGGCGGCCGGGACCGGTCGCCGGACCGGTCGGCCCGGGGGGCATGTGGCCGGGTCCCGGGGCGTGGGCCTGGCGGCTACCAGCCGGTCAGCAGCAGGTGGTTGACCAGTAGCGCGGCGAGGGCCTGGAGGGCCAGCCAGGTGCGGTGGTCGCGGCGCGGCAGGAACGCCGCGGTCGCCGGCAGCCAGAGCGTGAACGGCAGCCAGATCCGTTCGGTCTCCGCCTTGCTCATCCCGGAGAGGTCCGCGGCGACGATCGCCAGCACCAGCGCGCACGGCACCACCACGGCCGCCGCGGCCCGCACGTCGCCGGGCGGCCACGGCACCCGCCGAGCCCACCGGCCGAGGAAGCGCCCCTGGCCGTGCCCCCCGCCCCCTGAGCCACGCGGGCCGTCCGGGCCACCGGGGTCATACGGGCGCAGGACGCCCGAACCACGCAGGCCGTCCGGGCCAGCCGGGCGCAGGTCACCCGCGGGCCGACTCCCCGAGCCACGCAGGTCATCCGGGCCAACCACGTCATACGGGCGCAGGTCGTCCGGGCCAGCCAGGCCGTCCGCGCCGGCCGAGGCGTCCGCGCCGCTCGCGCCGCGCAGGCCGTTTGCGCCGCCCGGGCCAGCCGGGTCACCCGCGGGCCGACTCCCTGAGCCACGCAGGTCATCCGGGCCGCGCAGGCCGTCCGGGCCACCCGGGCCAGCCAGGGCGTCCGAGCCGGCCGAGGCGTCCGCGCCGCTCGCGCCGCGCAGGCCGTCCGCGGCGCCCGGGCCGTACGCCCACCGGGCGTTCGCGGGGCGTAGGGCGCGGGGGGCCGCGGCCAGGACGCGGCGCAGGCCGGCGACGGAGGCGAGGCCCGCGGCGGCGACGGCCGCGGCGAGGTCGCCCCAGATCCAGTACGAGTACGGGCGGACGCCGCCGTAGCCCTGGTAGTAGCGGGTGCGCAGCAGCCCGTACGCCTGCCACCAGTCGAAGCCGGCCAGGCTGAACGCCGCGACGACGACGGCCGCGCCCGCCAGCGCGTACGGCACCGGCCGCGCGCTGCGGGTGCACAGCAGCACACCGGCGGCCGGCACGACGATCAGCACCAGCCCGTAGGAGAGGTACGCGCAGGCGCCGAGCAGCAGCCCGCCGCAGAAGGCCGCGAGCGCGGCGGTGACGGCGGGTGCGAGGACCGCGCCCCTGCGCGCGCCGGGCCGGACCGGCCGTCCGGACGGAGTGACCGCCGGGACGGAACGGGCGGCCGCCGGGTCGGAACGGGCGGGCCGGGAGCCGGGGGAGCCCGCGGCGGCGCGGAAGCGTGTCCCCGCGACCGCGAGGAGCGCGAGCGACCATGCCGCGACGCCGGCGAAGTAGCCGTCCGCGGAGACCCCAGACCAGACCGCGCCGGGGGCCAGCGCGAGGAAGGGCGCGGCGGCGCGGGCGCGGTCCTCGCCGGTGAGCAGCCGCAGCGTGAGCAGCGCGGCCGGCACGACGGACGCGGCGGCGGTGATGCAGAAGGCCGCGCCCCACGCGCCGCCGCCGAGCCCGATCCGGTCCAGGCCGACGAAGGTGAGCACCGCGCCCGCCGGGTGCCCGGCGATGTGGGTGGGCCAGTGGTCGGGCGAGTTCAGCAGGATGTGCCGGTGGAAGTCGCGCAGCGTCGCGCCGACGCCGTCGCGCTCGAACCGCGGCACCCCCCAGAGGTATTCGGTGGAGTCGGTGAGCCGGCCCGCGACGCCGCGCTGCCAGCCGTCGACCAGCGCGAGCGACCACGTCCAGGCCATCGCCGCGGCCCACGCCGACCAGCTCAGCGCCCGCCGGCCGAGGCGTTGCGCGAGGCCGGGCCCGTAGCCGACGACCAGCGCGGCGACGACGACCGCCGCGGGCGTGCCGGGCCCGGCGTGCGGACGCCACCACGCTTCCAGCGGCGGCCACGGCGAACGCAGCACGTAGCTGTCGCGCTGGAGGTACGCCCCGACCCCGGCCGCCGCGGCGAACAGCACCAGCCCGCAGACCGCGGCGACCACGTCGTACCGCCGCCCCCGCGAGTCCCCGGCCTCGGGCCCCGGCACGAGCAGAGCCACGGACGGGGACGGGGATGC
>JAJSZB010000624.1:0-2280 GCA_050613715.1 Streptomyces sp. IBSBF 3018 | reverse complement strand
GTACGTGTCGCTGACCGGGCCCCCCACCCCCTGGAGGCAGGTGGGGGTGCGGCCGGTGCGGCGGGTGCGGCGTGTGCGGCCGCTCCGGACGCGGGCCCCTCGCTGCTCGGCGCGCCCGCCGCCGCCGAACTCCCCGCCGCCGCGCGGGCGTTCGGCGGCGTGCCGTCGACCGGTGTGGCCGTGGCCATCAGCTCCCGCCCATCCGGAACAGCGAGCCGACCGTGCGCAGCAGGATCGCGATGTCCTGCCACCACGACCAGCTGTCGATGTAGTGGTTGTCGAAACGCGCTCGGTCGCTGATCGAGGTGTCGCCGCGCAGCCCGTGCACCTGGGCGAGCCCGGTGATGCCGGCCGGCATCCGGTGCCGGTCCCGGTAGCCGGGGTGGGCACGGCTGAACTCCTCGACGAAGTGCGGGCGTTCGGGCCGCGGGCCGACCAGGCTCATGTCGCCGCGCAGCACGTTCCACAGCTGCGGCAGCTCGTCGAGGGAGGTGCGGCGCAGCAGCCGGCCGACCCGGCTCACCCGGGAGTCGTGCGCGACGCTCCACAGCGTCGCGGACTCCCGCGAGTCCGCCGGCCGCAGCGTGCGGAACTTCAGCAGCGTGAACGGCCGTCCGCCCAGGCCGATCCGCTCCTGCCGGAACAGCACGCCGGGGCCGTCGCTGAGGCGTACGGCCAGCGCGCAGGCGGCGAGCACCGGCGCGAGCGCGAGCAGCGCGGCGCCGGACAGGACCGCGTCCAGCGCGCGCTTGGCCGCGCGGCCCGGGCGCGGCGCCGGGTACGGCTCCAGGTCCAGCGGCCGGAACGCGAAGCCCCACAGGTGCGCGGGCGGCACCGGGCCGCGGCCCGAGGTGAGGTGCCAGACCCGGCAGCCCTGGGCGGCCAGCAGCCGCAGCGTCGCGGTGGTGCGCGCGTCGAGCGCGGGCGGGCCGGTGACGACGGCGTGCCGCACGCTGTTCTGGATCACCGCGCGGGTGATCTCGGCGTGGCCGGTCAGCACCGGCAGCGGCAGTCCCGGCGGCGAGCCCGGCGTCTGCGCGTGCAGCGCGGCGGCGAGCAGCCGTACGGCGGGGTCGTGCGGCTCCGCGCCGGGGTCGGGGGTGACGACGCCGACCGGGCGCAGGCCGTACTCGGGGTGGCCGTGCAGCGCGGCGGCGATCTGCTGGACGTACGGGCCGGCGTGCGGGCCCGCGCCCACGATCAGGGCCGAGCGCGGGTCGCGGCGGGCGGCGCGGCGGCCGCGCGCGTAGTGGAACGCGCGCAGCAGGCACGTGGTGAGCACGGTGGCCGCGAGCGCGGCGAGCAGGGCGAGGGGGCGCAGCGCCGAACCGGGCGCGAGCGCGGCCGCGGTCGCGGCGGCCACCGCCCACGCGGCGCCGGCCCGCACGGCCACGGCCGGGACCTCGCTCAGCGCGGAGGCGGCGAAGCCCGGGCGGTACAGGCCGCCCGCGCGGTGCGCCGGGAGCAGCACGGCGAGCAGCGCCGCGGCCTCGGCGGGGTCCGGTCCCGGCGAGCCGGCCGCGACCCCGGCCGCGATGCCGGCCGCGGCGCCCAGCAGGTCCGCGGCGACCAGCCCCCACACGCCGTGCGGCTCGCGCTGCGCGCGGCGTGCTGCGTCCGCGGGACCGCGCCGGTGCGCGCTTCCGCCCTCGCGCAGGAGGCCGCGTACGGCTTCGTGCCCTGGCTCGCGCAGGGATTCACGCCCGGACCCGCGGCCGGACCCGCGGGCGGCCCCCTGCCCGGACCCGCCCCCGGCGTCCGGGACACGCGGCCCGTCGCCGCGCCACCCGCCGACCCGCGAGGGCCCGGGGACGGTCTGCTCGCGCGATGCGCCGTGCTCGCCGGCGGCTGCGGTGGTCGTGGCGGCGGCGTTCCGCGCGGCGGCCGCGACCGCCCGCCGGGTGTCGGCTCCCGCGCCGATCCGCGTCGGCAGCCCAGGGCGTGCGGACGCGGCGGAGGACGCGGTGGCCGCGGAGGCCCCGGCGGCCGCGGAGCCGGCCTGCTCGCGGGGTACGTCGTGCTCGGCGGCGGTGGCTGCGGAAGCGCTCCGCGTTTCGGCCGGCGCTCCGGCCTGCGCTCCGGCCGGCTCCTGCGCGGCCTCCTCGCGCGGGTTTCGCGTGTCCGCGCCGGGACGCTCGGCGGTCGCGGTGCGGGCGGCGCCCGGCGAAGGCGGGTCCGCGGGGGCGCGTGGCGGGCCGTGGTGCGTCGATGCGGCGTTGGGCTGGGCGATCGCGGACGCGGTGGCGCGGCGGGCGGGGGGCGGCTCGGCCGAGGGTGTGT
>JAJSZB010000623.1:0-2288 GCA_050613715.1 Streptomyces sp. IBSBF 3018 | reverse complement strand
CCCCCCCCCCCCCCCCCCCCCCCCCCCCCCCCCCCCCCCCCCCCCCCCCCGCCCCGCCCCCCCCCCCCCCCCCCCGGCCCGGCCGGCCGGGGCGGGAGCAGTGATGTGCTCCCGCCCGGCGCCGGAGGTGCCCGAGGCGATCGTGCTGCCGGGGCTCACGGTGTGCGCGGTGTGGCGTGTGACGCGAAAGAAGGAACGCACGGGAAAGCGGTGCGTTGCGTGCGCTGTGCCGACTGCCGCTCTGGAAATGCGCGTTCAGGTCAGTGCGCGACCTGGGCGAGCTGGTTCAGGGCGCCTCCGTCGAGTCCCGGCAGTGCGAGGAGGATCGGCAGGTCGAACGGGCCCAGCGGGCGCAGCTTCAGGTCCGAGCTGTACATCCGGCCGCCGCGGGCGGTCACCGGCCAGGCGGTGCCGACCAGGCGCGGCCGGCGCAGCCGGGGCCGCGGGTCGAGCTGGTCGTCGATGCCGACGGCCGCCGCCCGTACGAACCACTGGCCGTCCGGGACCTCCAGCCGGAACGGACCGGGCTTCTCCAGGACGTCACAGGCCTGGGGTATGCCCTCCACCACCGGCGTGTTGAACGCGGCGACGTAGATCCGCATCCGCATGTCGCTGTCCGGGGCGTGTAAATCTCCGGTCACGGTGGAGAGCTTCTGTCCCCCGGGACAGGCGCTCACCATGGGTTCGACCGGTGGCATGCCGCAGTCGGCCAGGATGCGGTACCGGGCCGGCGAGGTGCCGACGCTGCGGGTGAAACGACTCGTGAACGTGCCGAGGCTGTTGTACCCGACCCGGTAGGAGATGTCGGTGACGCTCGCGCCGGATTCCAGCAGGTGCCGCTTGGCCATGTAGAGCCTGATGGCGCTGAGGAAACGGCCCGGTGAGATTCCGGTGACATCCCTGAACAGTCGGGAATAGTAGAACTTGCTGAAGATCGCCTCGTCCGCGAGTTCCTCCAGCGTCAGTGGATCATGATAGCGATTCCACATGATGCCGATTGTGCGTTTGATCGCTGCCTCTGCCGCCAACTCCATCCGAATTCCCCCGTCTTGGATGTGATCCGCCTGCTTGAGATCGCGCGGTTCCGCTGTGAATTCAGGAGACCTACCCGGTGTCCGACGTACATATCCGGGCCGCGTGCGGTCCGTTCGCTCATTTCTTCGTGATCATCCATGAAGCGGCCTCGCGGGCGGCCGCCAGGCTCGCCCAGGCCGTGGCCTCGATGAGGCGCGCGTCCTGCCCGTCCGCGGTGGCCCGGTAGGCGTCCACCACCGCGTCGTCGATCTGGTACGAGGCGAAGGCCGCGAGCAGCGCCAGCCGGCCCGCCGCGCGGTCGTCGGGCGCGAGCACGCCGACCGCCTCCTCCACCCAGGCCCGGCTGATCCCGGGCGGTGTCCCGTCCCAGGCCTTCAACCGGGTCAGTACGAGTTCCCGCACGTCAGCGGGGAGTGCCTGCTCGCCGACCTGGTCGATCGCGGCCGCCGCACGGGAGAAGGCGTCGATCAGCACCGGGTTGCCCCCGGTCCACGCCATGTCCGCCGGGAGCGGCGCCTGCGGCAGCAGGTCCATGCTGGTGCCCGGGGTGACCGCGTCGCGGTCGGCGGAGCGCTGCAGCCAGTTGAGCACCGGCGTGACGACCTTCAGCGCCTGCACCGGGGCCTTGGGGGGCAGCGGCGCCTCACCCAGGAAGACATTCACCATGCGGTTGAGATAGTGCATGAGCACGGCGGTGGCGACGAGTTCGGGAGCGGCTTCCTCTCGAAAGGGAAGTTCATCGGCTACTGCGGCCCCCCTGATCGCGTTGGTTTCCGCCCAGTCCCGCACCCGGACGGATCCGGCCCCGGCCCCGAGCGCGTCCAGCATAGCGCCGTGCATCGTCACACAATAAGGGCAGGAGTTGCTGCGCGAAATACCGTCGGCCACGGCTTCTTTATCCGCACGGTCGGCGGCGCCGGGCGCGACCAGCGTTTCCCTGAGCATCAGCCAGACGGCGGCCGTGGTGGCCGGACTCGCGGCGTGCAGGGCGACCGGAGGGGCAAGTACGCCGAAATCGCGCTCTACCTCTCGATAGATACGCGATACGGCCGGTTCAGGCGTGTCGAAGGGAACCGGGGCGACCCGTCGGATCTGGACCAGCGAACGCGATCGCAGCCGGACCCGCACCATCGTCGCAAGCATGACGTCCTCTCTCGTGCGCTTCGGATCGTGCCCCGCCGCCTCCCGGGCGCGTGCGGACGGACGGGAGGCGGCAGGGCCGGGGGCCTGCCGCCGGGGGGGGGGGGGCCCCC
>JAJSZB010000622.1:0-2292 GCA_050613715.1 Streptomyces sp. IBSBF 3018 | reverse complement strand
CCCACCGTGGCGAGCGGGCCGCCGGGGGCCGGGGGTTGTTCAGTGCGGCGGCGCGGCCAGCGCGTAGAAGGCGACCGCGGCCGCCGCGCCGACGTTGAGGGAGTCGACGCCGTGGGACATCGGGATGCGCACCCGGGTGTCCGCCGCCTGCTGGGCGCGACGGGTCAGGCCGGGGCCCTCCGCGCCCAGCAGCAGCGCGAGCCGGTCGTGCCGGGGCAGCGCCACCAGGTCCACGGCGTCGGCGGCGGGGGTGAGGGCGGCCAGGTGGAAGCCGGCCGTCCGCACCACCGTGTCCAGGTCGTGCGGCCAGCGCTCCAGCCTGGCGTACGGCACGGAGAACACCGCGCCCATCGACACCTTCACCGACCGCCGGTACAGCGGGTCGGCGCAGTCCGGCGAGAGCAGCACCGCGTCCATGCCCAGGGCGGCGGCGCTGCGGAAGATCGCGCCGATGTTGGTGTGGTCGTTGACCGCCTCCATCACCGCCACCCGGCGCGCCGCGGCCAGCAGCGCGGGCGGCTCCGGCAGCGGCTTGCGGTGCATGGAGGCGAGCGCGCCGCGGTGCACGTGGTAGCCGGTCACCTGCTCGGCGACGGCCGGCGCCACCACGTAGACCGGCGCGTCCGACGCGGCGATCACGTCGCCCAGCGCGTCCAGCCACTTCTCGGACAGCAGCAGGGAGCGCATCGCGTAACCGGCCGTCCGGGCCCGGCGGATCACCTTCTCGCCCTCGGCGATGAACAGCCCCTCGGCCGGCTCCCGGCGGCGGCGCAGCTCGACGTCGGTCAGCGCGGTGTAGTCGCCGAGCCGCGGGTCCTCGGGGTCGTCGACGGTGACGGGTTCAGCCACGGCCGTCCGCCGCGCCGCGGGGGCCGCCGGCCGTGTCGGGGCCGCCGGGGCCGCCGGCGTCGCGGAGGTCTGCCGGGACGCGAGAGGCGCCGGGGATGCCGGGGTCGCCGGGGCCGACGCCGACCACGTCGCCGATCACCACGACGGCCGGCGGGCGTACTCCCTGCTCCGCGACCGTACGGGCGACGGTCCCCAGCGTGGCGTCGACCCGGCGCTGGCTCGCGGTGGTGCCCTCCTGGACGACCGCGACCGGCGTGCCGGCCGGGCGCCCGCCGGCGATCAGGGTGTCCGCGATCGCGCCGAGGCGCTCGACCGCCATCAGCAGGACCAGCGTCCCGCGCAGCCGCGCCAGCGCCGTCCAGTCGACCAGCGAACGCGGGTCGTCGGGCGCGACGTGCCCGCTGACCACGGTGAACTCGTGGGCCACGCCGCGGTGCGTGACCGGGATGCCGGCCGCGCCCGGCACGCTGATGGAGCTGGAGATCCCGGGCACCACGGTCACCGCGACGCCCTGCGCGGTCAGCGCCTCGACCTCCTCCATGCCGCGGCCGAAGACGTACGGGTCGCCGCCCTTGAGCCGGACCACGGCCTTGCCCGCCTTGGCGTGCTCCACCAGCGCGGCGTTGATGGCCTCCTGCGCCATCGCCCGGCCGTACGGGATCTTCGCCGCGTCGATCACCTCGACGTGCGGCGGGAGTTCGTCCAGCAGGTCGCGCGGGCCGAGCCGGTCGGCGATCACCACGTCGGCCTCGGCGAGGAGCCTGCGGCCGCGCACGGTGATCAGGTCGGGATCGCCGGGGCCGCCGCCGACCAGTGCGACGCCCGGCTGCCGGGCGCGGTGCCGCGGCGCGCCGAGGGTGCCGTCGCGCAGGCCCGCGACCACCGCGTCCCGCACGGCGGCGGAGCGGCGCGGGTCGCGCCCGGTCAGCACGGCCACCGTGACGCCGGCGGTGCGGCCGGTGGCCGGGGTCCACGCGGAGGCGGCCTCGGCGTCGTCGCTGCGCACGCACCACACGCGGCGGGACTCGGCCTCGGCGGAGGCGGCGGCGTTCGCGGCGGCGTCCGGGGTCGCGACCAGCGCGTACCAGGCGCCGTCCAGGTCGCCCTCGCGGTAGCGCCGCGGCTCCCAGTGGATCTCGCCGGCCGCGGCCATCGCCTCCACGGACGGCGTCACGGTCGGCGAGACCACGACGATGTCCGCGCCCGCGGAGATCAGGGCGGGCAGGCGCCGCTGGGCGACCTGGCCGCCGCCGATCACGACCACGCGGCGGCCGCGCAGCCTCAGTCCCACCGGATACGCCGGTACGTCTTCCCGCACGTTCCCACTCCTCCCGACGCCCCAACCTTAAGCTCCCGGCCCGCCCGACCAGCCCCCTTCCCCCGGCAACCGGATCTTCCCCCGGCAGGTGGTTGCTCGCGCCGTTTCCCGCGCCCCCGGGGCGC
>JAJSZB010000621.1:0-2325 GCA_050613715.1 Streptomyces sp. IBSBF 3018 | reverse complement strand
TCCACCGGCGGCACGGGCGTCGCCGCGCCCGCCGCGCCCTGCGATGCCGCCGCGCGATCTCCGCGGTGAGCGGCCCGGGCAGCCACCCCGTGAAGTCCCGGAGCGTGCGCCCCGCGGCGCGCTCGCACAGCTCGGCGATCTCCGCGGGCGCGGGCCGCGCCGCGGGGTCGGCGACCAGGCAGCGTTCGAGCAGCGGCCGCAGCGCGTCGGGGTAGTCCGACAGGCCGGGCGGCCGTATCGCGGTGTTGGCGATCTTCGCGGCGAGCGTGATCGCGCCCGCCTGCCCGTACGGGTGCCGTCCGGTCGCGGCGACCGCGGCTATCAGCCCGAGCGAGAAGACGTCGGTGGCGGGGGTCAGGTCGAGGCCGTTGGCGTGCTCGGGCGACATGAACTGCGGGGTGCCGATCAGCCCGCCGCTGCGGGTGATCTGCGTGGACTCCGCGGCCCGCGCGATGCCGAAGTCGATCACCCAGGGGCCGTTCGCGGCCAGCAGCACGTTGCTGGGCTTGAGGTCGCGGTGGATGACGCCGGCCGCGTGCACCGCGCGCAGCGCCTCGGCCGCACAGCCGACCAGTTGCAGCGCCGTCGGCAGCGGCAGCGCGCCGTACCGGGCCAGCGCCTCGTCCAGCGGCAGCCCGGCGACGTAGGAGGTGGCCAGCCACGGCTGGTCGCCGGTCGTGTCGTGGTCGACGACCGGCACCACGTGGTAGCCCTGCACCCGCCGCGCCGCGGTGACCTCCTGCTGGAACCGCCGCCGGAACTCCTCGTTGCGCGCGAACTCCCGCCGGATCACCTTCAGCGCGACCGGCTGGCCGCCGCGGGTGTGCGACAGGTACACCGTCCCCATGCCGCCCTCGCCGATCCGGGCCAGCAGCCGGTACCCGGCCTGCTCGCGCGGGTCGTGCGGCTCCAGCGGCCGCAGCGGCCCGCTGTCCTCGTGACGGCCGGACCGGCCGAACCGGTCGGACTGGCTGGACTCGCTGGAGATGACGGCACCCCCCGGTAGGCGTTCAAGCGGCCTCCGATGCTATCCGGCCGCCCCCGCACGACCCGGCCTCCGTCCCCAACTCGCGGCGGATTCACATCACTTCTGTGACATGCCGCCGACGCAGCGTCAGAAAGGCGGACCACCGGGCACGGCTTCCCACCGCCTTCTACGGCGGGCCCAGCCGGATCAGCCGCTCGTGGGTGGGGACGTCCCAGTCGACGAGCACGCCGTCGTAGGGGACGTGCTCGTCCTGGGTGAGCAGCAGCCAGCGCACGTGGTAGCGGCGGGCGATGGCGGTGCGGGCCGCGCCGGGGGTGCCGGTGCGCAGGTACGCGACGAGGTCGGCGAAGCGCCGGTCCCGATCGGCGGCCGGCACCGACGGGTCGGGCCAGGTGGGGGCGACCAGCCGTACCCCGTACGCGGGCAGCACGTGCGTGGCCTGGTAGCTGTCGGTCAGGACGACGTCGCCGGTGCGCATCCGGTCGGCCGCCCAGCGGTAGTCGTGGAAGCGCAGCGGGTGGTCCAGCGCGACCGGCAGCACCCGGCGCGGCACTACCGCGCCGATCTGCGCGACCAGGCCGCAGCACAGCGCCACGGCGGTGAGCGGCGCGAGCACCGCGCGCAGCCGGGTCCAGTGCGGGAGTTCGGCCAGCTCGACCGCCAGCGCGAACTGCGGCGGCACCAGCAGCAGCGCGAACACCCGCCCGTAGGTGTAGTGGCCGCTCGCCCAGCCGTACGCGGCGACCACGCAGTACGCGGCGAACATCAGCAGCAGCGGGTCCCGCACGCTCCACCGCGCCCGGCCCCGTCCGCGCGCCCGGCCCTCGTCGTACGCCGCCGGTACGTCACCCGCCCGTACGCCGTCCCCGGGCCGGGGAGCCGTCCGCGCGCGCCACACCAGCGCGGGCAGCCCCGCCGCGGCCAGCGCGTACCACCGCAGCGGCTGCTCGTAGAGCGTGCGGTGCACCGCGTCCAGCGTGCCGTCGCCGGCCAGCGCGAAGACGTCGAAGTACGGCCACGCCGCGGCCGCGCCCACCGCGACCGCCGCCGTCAGCCCCCACAGCGCGCCTTCCCGCCAGGACCGGGGCAGGGACCAGGGCGAGATCCGGGGCCATGCCCGGGGCCAGGTCTGGAAGCCGCCGCCCCGCTGCCGGCCGTCGCCCCGCCGCCGCCTGCCGCCGTCCCGGGACCGTTCGGGCCGCCGCGCGGCCACCGTCGCCGCCACGCCCACCGTCGCCGCCAGCGCGGTGATCGGGTGGATCAGCAGCAGCACCGCGCCCGCCGCGCCGAGCGCCGCGTGCTCCACCCACCCGCCGCCGCGCCCGCCCGGCGCGTCC
>JAJSZB010000620.1:0-2336 GCA_050613715.1 Streptomyces sp. IBSBF 3018 | reverse complement strand
GACCAGGCCCGCACCGCCCTCCAACACCCCGACACCGCGCCGTGCCAGGTGTGCCGACCCGACCGACCGCGGCACACCGCCGCGTAGCCGGCTCTGGCAGGCGGGGTGACGCCCCGACGAGCCATGACCGCACTGCTGCGCCTACACCCAGATGACGGCCGGCACCAACGGCGCCTTCTTCCAGATGCTCAGCCGGGACGACGACCTGATCCGCCACCACCTTTAGGACTGCGACGCCGACCGCTACGTCACCAGGGACGCGGTCGCCCACGCGGCCGGCATGTTCGGCCAGCCGGTCCCACCCGGTCTGGACCTCACCAGCCGGTGGACCATCGGCGGCCAGTACGCCGCCCGGGACTGACAGAACGCGCTGCCGCCACCGCCGGGCCTCAGCGCGGCCGCCGGGACCCCGATCGCGGCGGCCGCGCGGCGCGGCGCGAGCAGCCCGTCGACCACCCCGGTGCCGAACCCGGTGAGCGCGTCGCTCGCGCCGGCTCCGTCCCCTGCCCGAAAAAAGCGCGTGCGGTACCGCGGGGGCGGCCGTGGTCCACCCGGGTCCCAGCTTGCTCAGCGCCGTGGTCCAGTCCTGCACGAGGGCCCGCTGCGCGGTCGCCGGCGCCCCCTTCCCCGCGCACACCGCCGGCTTGAGCTTGGCCCCGGACATCGAGCGCGGCCGCGGACGGCGGCCGCGGGTCTTCGGCGACATGGCACGGGGCAACGGCGACCCGTCGCTGACCCGGTTCGGTGGCGTACATCCCCCCCGGAGTCCGACGGCTCATCGAATCCGGTCCCGCGGATCCGCCCCACGGGCGGCACCCTTCACAGGCGTCGCGCCGGGCGAACCGCCCGTACCCGCAGGCCGGGTGGTCCACCTTGCGCGACGGCCGGCTGCGGTGGCAGTGACCCTCAGCGGAAGGCGTCGACGTTGCGGGCGGCCCAGTCGGCGAACGGGCGCGGGGCGCGGCCGAGGACCTGCTGGACGTCCGGGCTGACGCGCAGCTCGGCCGGGCTCGGGGAACCGAGGATGTCCAGGGTGTCGTCGGCGAGTTCCGCCGGCATGCTCTGGGTCATGGCGGCCCTGGCCTCGTCGCGGGTGAGCTCGTGAAACCTCACCGGCGAGCCCAGCGCGGTGGCGATGGCCTCCGTCTGCCGGCGCGCAGTGATCACCTCCGGGCCCGTCAGCTCGTACACGCCGCCGATGTGCCGGTCCTCCAGCAGACAGGCCGCCGCGACTGCGGCGATGTCCGCCGGGTCGATGACCGGCACCCCGATGTCGCCGAAGGGCGCGGCGACGACCCGTCGCGTGCGCACGGACCCCGCCCACCACAGCGCGTTGGACGCGAAGCCGCCCGGCCGCAGGACGGCCCACTCCAGACCGGACTCCCGCAGCGTGTCCTCCAGCGCGCGCATCGCGATCCGCGTTCGTCCGAAGGGCCTGGTCGCCACGCCCAGCGTGGAGAGCAGGACGACCCGGCGGACCCCGCCGGCCGCGGCTTCGCCGATGATGTCGGCAGGGCTGGCTCCCATGGCGTGCAGGTCCCCGGACAGCAGCAGGAACAACGCCTCCGCCCCGGCCAGCACGGGCTCGAGACCGACCGACCCGACCGACCCGGCCGGCCCGGCCAGGTCGGCCACCACATGGCGGACGCCGTCCGGTACCTGCGCCGTGTGCCGTGACACCGCCGTCACCTGATGGCCCGTCTCCGCCAGCGCCCGCGTCAACGGCCGGCCGATGTTCCCGGTGGCCCCGGTCACCACGATCATGATCAGCTCCTTGTCGGATGTCCTGTGCGGTCTGCACGCTAAGAGCACGGGCTAACTCTTCGTAAGGACATACCTGAAGGTAAGCTCACGACATGACGGGAGGCTCGCAGCACAGACAGGCCGGGACAGGGAAGCGGTATGACGTGTTTCACACCGACTGCCTCGCCCGCGATGTGGTCGACCACGTGACCAGCAGGTGGGGCATCTGGGTGCTGATCTCCCTGCGGAGCAGCAGCCTGCGGTTCTACGAGCTGCGCGAGAGCATCCAGGGGATCAGCGAGAAGATGCTCGCCCAGACCCTGCGCACGCTGGTCCAGGACGGCCTGGTCTGGCGGGAGGTCGAGCCGACGACGCCGCCCCAGGTCACCTACGGGCTGACCGAGTTCGGCCAGGACGTCGGCGAGCCGCTGTCGCAGCTGTTCGACCGGATCACCGAGCGACTGTCACGGCCCGGCGCGGGCTGACCGTACCGGGCCGCGGACATCTCGTGAACGGCCGCCCGGCCGGGCGCCCACCGCTCCCGGCGCGGTAGCCGCACCCGAGACCCGGCAGATGCGCGAAGACCCGTCACC
>JAJSZB010000061.1:0-25303 GCA_050613715.1 Streptomyces sp. IBSBF 3018 | reverse complement strand
CCCGCCGCCGCACCCGCACCCGCCGCCGCGACCGTGACCGTACGCCGCACCTTCGGCGCCTCCCGCGCCTCGCGCGCCGTGCAGACGATCACCCTCGCCCCCGGAACCCGTACGCTGCGCTTCACCGCCGAGGTCGACTGGCACGAGCGGGAGCGCTTCCTGAAGGCCGCGTTCCCCGTCGACGTGCACACCGACAGCGCCACCGCCGAGATCCAGTACGGCCACCTGAACCGCCCCACGCACGCCAACACCACATGGGACGCGGCCAAGTTCGAGGTGTGCGCGCACCGCTTCGTGCACGTCGGCGAGCCCGGGTACGGCGCCGCGGTGGTCAACGACTCCACCTACGGCCACGACATCACCCGCACCGCTCACCCCGGCGGCGGGACGTACTCCACCGTGCGGCTGTCGCTGCTGCGCGCACCGCGCTACCCCGACCCGGACACCGACCAGGGCCGGCACCGCTTCGGCTACGGCCTGGTGTGCGGCGCCGACACCGCGGCCGCGGTGCGCGAGGGCTACCGCATCAACCTGCCGCCGCGCACGGTGCCCGGCGCCGGACCGGTCGCGCCCGAGGTCGCGGTGGACGACCCCGCCGTCGTGGTCGAGGCGGTCAAGCTCGCCGACGACCGCTCCGGCGACCTCGTCGTCCGGCTCTACGAGTCGCTCGGCGCCCGCGCCAGGACCACCGTCACCGTCCGCGCGGCGGGCGCGGCCGCCGAGACCGACCTGCTGGAGCAGCCGATCCCCGACGGCAGGACGTACCGGGCGGGCGAGCGCGTCACCCTGGACCTGCGCCCGTTCGAGATCGTGACGCTGCGCTTCGCGGCGCCGGACGCGGACCCCGCCGCGGACGGCGGCGGGGGAGCGGAAGGGACCGGCGGCCATGCGTGACGACCGGCTCGGGGCCCGCCTCGCTCGCGTGCTGGAGCGGCGGCTGCGGCCGGCCCGGCACACCGACCGGGTGCCGCTGACGGTGACCGCCTGGCACGTGCCCGGTGAGCCGGTCGACGCCGCGACCGCGCTGCGCGCCGACTACGCGCCCTTCGCCGCCGGCGAGCGCTGGGGCCCGCCGTGGGGGACCAGCTGGCTGCGCTGCACCGCGACGCTGCCGGACGCCTGGGCCGGGCGGCGCGCCGAGGCCCTGGTCGACCTCGGGTTCACCGGCGTCGGCCCCGGCTTCACCGTCGAGGGCCTGGCGCACACTCCGGACGGCGTGCCGCTCAAGGGCCTGCACCCGCGCAGCCGGCACGTCCCGGTGGACCCCGCCGCGCCCGGCGGCGTCGGCCCCGCGTCCCGGCCGCTGGTCGCAGGCACCCGGGTGGACTTCCTGGTGGAGGCCGCCGCCAACCCGACCATCCACCAGCCGTACCCGTGGGCGCCCACCGACCTCGGCGACGTCACGACGGCCGGCCGCGAGCCGCTCTACGTCTTCGGCGGCGCGCACGTCGCGCTCGTCGACGACGAGGTCCGCGCGCTGGTCGCCGACCTGGAGGTGCTGGGCGGCCTGCTGGAGGTGCTGCCCGCGACGCAGCCGCGCCGGCACGCGGTGGCGCGGGCGGTGACCGACGTGCTGGACCACCTGGACCGGTCCGAGCTGACCGGGACCTGGTCGCCCGGCGCCGCGCGGGAGATGCTCGCCGGCGTCCTCGCCGGCCCGGCCGCCGCCACCGCGCACCGGGTCACCGCGGTCGGCCACGCGCACATCGACTCCGCCTGGCTGTGGCCGGTCCGCGAGACCGTCCGCAAGGTCGCCCGCACCGTCGCCAACGTCACCGCGCTGCGCGCCGAACACCCGGAACTGGTCTTCGCGTTCTCCCAGGCCCAGCAGCACGCCTGGCTCAAGGAGCACCAGCCGGCGCTGTTCGAGCGGCTGCGTGAGGCGGTCGCGGCCGGCGCGGTCCACCCGGTGGGCGGCATGTGGGTGGAGTCCGACGCCAACATGCCGGGCGGCGAGGCCATGGTCCGCCAACTCACCTACGGCAAACGGTTCTTCCTCCAGGAGTACGGCTACGAGTCGGACGAGATCTGGCTGCCGGACTCCTTCGGCTACTCCGCGGCGCTGCCGCAGATCTTCCGGCTCGCCGGGGCCACCCGGTTCATGACGCAGAAGCTGTCGTGGAACCAGGTCAACCGCTTCCCGCACAGCACGTTCTGGTGGGAGGGCCTGGACGGCAGCCGGGTGCTCGCGCACTTCCCGCCGGTGGACACGTACAACAGCGACCTGTCGGCGGCCGACCTGACGGGCGCCGCCGAGCGCTGCGCCGACGACGGCGCGGACAGCCGCTCGCTGGTGCCGTTCGGCTGGGGCGACGGCGGCGGCGGGCCGACCCGCGAGATGCTGGAGCACGCCGCGCGGCTGCGCGACCTGGAGGGACTGCCGAAGGTGGCGATCGGCGCGCCCGGCGACTTCTTCGCCGCCGCGCAGGAGCAGGCCGACCGCGCGCCGGTGTGGGCGGGGGAGCTGTACCTGGAGGTGCACCGCGGCACCTTCACCACCCAGGCCGACGTCAAACGCGCCAACCGGGCCTGCGAACACCTGCTGCGCGAGGCCGAGTTGTGGTGCGCCACCGCCGCGGTCCACGGGCTCGCGCCGTACCCGTACGACGAGCTGGACGCGCTGTGGAAGGACGTGCTGCTGCACCAGTTCCACGACATCCTGCCCGGTTCCTCGATCGCCTGGGTCTACCGCGAGGCCGCCCGGCGCTACGCCGAACTGGAAGCCCGCCTGGGGGAGTTGGTCTCGGAGGCGGTGACCGCGCTGGCCGGCCCCGGCGCACGGCGGCTGGAGTTCAACGCCGCGCCGCACGCCCGCGACGGCGTGCCCGCGCTCGGCGCGGCCGAGCCGTGGCGCCCCGCGCCGGCCCGCGCCCGGCGCACCGGGTCCGGCCATGTCCTGCTGGACAACGGCCTGTTGCGGGTGACGATCGACGCGCGCGGCGCGGTCAGGTCCGTGTACGACCTGAGGCACGAGCGGGAGCTGGTGCCGCCCGGCGAGCAGGCCGGACTGCTGCGGCTGCACGCCGACCACCCGGTGGGCGCCGACGCCTGGGACCTGGACGAGCACTACCGCGCCGCCGCGCACGACCTGGCCGACGCGGACAGCGTCGAACTCCACCCGGAGCCCGGCCCCGGCCCCGCTCTCGATCCCACTCCGGGCCCCGGCGACCGGCACGACCGCCCCGGCCCCGGCGGCGGAGGCGACCGCGACCCCGTCGTCACCGTGACCCGCACCCACGACGGCTGCCGCTACGAGCAGCGCATCTCGCTGGCCGCCGGCGAACCCCGCCTCGACTTCGAGACGACGATCGACTGGCACACCGAACAGCGCCTGTGCAAGGCGGTGTTCCCGCTGGACATCCGCGCGGACACGGTCGCCGCCGAGGTCCAGTTCGGCCATGTGCGCAGGCCGCTGCACCGCAACACCTCATGGGAGGAGGCGAAGTTCGAGGCGTACGCGCACCGGTTCGTGCACGTCGGCGAGCCCGGGTACGGCGCCGCGGTCGTCAACGACTCCACCTACGGCTACGACGCGACCCGGCAGGTGCGCCCCGACGGCGGCACCACCACCGTCCTCGCGCTGTCCCTGGTGCGCGCCCAGCAGTTCCCCGACCCGCACGCCGACCAGGGCCGGCACGTCTTCCGCTACGCCCTGGTGTGCGGCGCCGACACGGCCGCCGCGGTGCGCGAGGGCTACCGGACCAACCTGCCGCCGCGCGCGGTGACCGGCGGATCGGACGTGCCGCCGCTGGTGGCGGTGGACGGGCCCGCGGTGGTCGAGGCGGTCAAGCTCGCCGACGACCGCTCCGGAGACATCGTGGTCCGGCTCTACGAACCGCTGGGCGACCGCGCCCGGGTACGGCTTTCGGCCGCCGTGCCGATCCGCGACGCCCTGCTGACCGACCTCCTCGAACGGCCCGTGAGGGCCGTGGAGTCCGACGCCGAGGGGGTGCTGCTGGGCTTGCGCCCCTTCGAGATCGTGACCGTCAGGCTGCGGCCGGCCGGCCCTTCCTGAGCCCGCGGCAGCCGTCGCGGCACCCCGTAATGTCAACGTTGACATTGGCTTGATCCTATGCCACGCTTCAACCCGCGGGACACATCGCCGACACACGGGGTTCACGGAGCGTGCGACGACCGGGGCCCTGCCGCCCGGTGTCGTCCGGTGTCATCTGGACCCAGTCCCGGAGAGGGGACCTCCCATGCAGTTCGACCTGCCACTACCGGAGTTGCACGCCTTCCGCTCGCCCGCCGTGGCGCCCGACGACTTCGACGCGTTCTGGTCGAGGACCCTCGCCGAGGCCGCCGCCCATCCGCTGGACGCGCGGTTCACGCCGATGTCCACCCGGCTGTCCACCATCGACGTGTACGACGTGTCCTTCGGGGGCTTCGCCGGACAGCGCATCGCCGCCTGGCTGATGGTGCCGCGGAACGGCCTGCGCCCGCTGCCCGCGGTGGTGGAGTATCTGGGCTACACCGGCGGGCGCGGCAAGCCGAGCGAGTCGCTGATGTGGAGCGCGGCCGGCTACGCCCACCTGCTGGTCGACTGCCGCGGCCAGGTCGGCGCGGACACCCCCGACCTCGGCGCGACCGGGGCGCCGCAGTCCGGCGGCCTGGTGACCCGCGGCATCGAGGACCCGGACGACTACTACTACCGCCGGGTGTTCACCGACGCGGTGCGCGCGGTGGACGCGGTGCGGGAGTTCGACGGCGTCGACCCCGAGCGGGTCATGGTGGCCGGCGGCAGCCAGGGCGGCGGGATATCCCTGGCGGTCGCGGGGCTGCGCCCGGACGTCATCGGGATGATCAGCGACGCGCCGTTCCTGTGCGACATCATGCGCTGCGCCACCGTCACCGACGACGCGCCCTACTCCGAACTGCGCGACTACCTGCGGGTCAAGCGCGACAAGATGGAGCACGCCGAGCGCACCGTCTCCTACCACGACGGGGTGCACTTCGCCGCCCGCGCGACCGCCCCCGGCTTCTTCTCCGTGGGCCTGATGGACACCGTCTGCCCGCCCTCCAGCGTCTTCGCCGCGCACAACGCCTACGGCGGCACCAAGCGCATCCAGGTCTGGCCGTTCAACGGCCACGAGAACGGCATGGGCTATCTGCGCGAACTGCACCTGGAGTTCGCCAACTCCCTCGCCAAGCCCGAGGCGGTCGCCGGATGAGCGCGACGGACACGACCGGCACCACCGGTGCGGAGAGCGCTTTCCCGTACCGCTTCGAGCGGCTCGGCACGGTGATGAGCCCGGACCCCGACGACCCGGCCGAGGCCGAGGGCACCCTCAACCCCGGCGGCGCGCTCGCCCCGGACGGCGGCATCGTGCTGTTCCCGCGGATCGTGGCCGAGGGCAACGTCTCGCGGATCTCCCGCGCCACCGTCGCCTTCGCCGGCGGCGTGCCGACCGGCGTGCACCGCGCCGGCACCGTGCTGGAACCCGACCGCAGCTGGGAGCGGGCCGAGGACCACGCCGGCGTCGAGGACCCCCGGGTCACCCGCGTCGACGCCCTCGACTGCTGGCTCATGACGTACGTCGCCTACGGGCCGCTCGGCCCGCGCACCGCCCTCGCGGTCTCCTCCGACCTCACCGGCTGGCGCCGGCTCGGCCCGCTGGTCTTCGTCTACGACGACGCCGCCGACGTCGAGCTCAACCTCGCCTGGAACAAGGACGTGGTGATCCTGCCCGAGCCGGTGACCGGGCCGAACGGCCGCCCCGCGCTCGCGGTGCTGCACCGCCCGATGTGGGGCGAGGCGCTCGACGGCGGACGGCTGGGCCGGTACGTCCCCGGCGGCCACGACGGCGGCGGACTGTCGGTGTGGCTGTCGTACGTCGACCTCGACGCGGCCCGCGCCGACCGGAGCATGCTGACCGTGCTCAGCGGCCACCGCGAGGTCATGCGGCCGCAACAGCCCTGGGAGCGGACCAAGATCGGGGCGGGACCGCCGCCGGTCCGGGTGCAGGGCGGCTGGCTGCTGCTCTACCACGGCGTCAGCCCCACCGGCGACGGCGGCCAGTCCTACCGGGCCGGCGCCGCGCTCCTCGACGCCGACGACCCGGGCCGCGTGCTGGCCCGCACGGAGCACCCGCTGCTGGAACCCGAGTCGCCCGAGGAGGTGGCCGGCACCGTCGACAACGTTGTTTTCCCCACCGCGCTGCTGCCGCACGAGACCGGACTGCTGTGCTTCTACGGCATGGCCGACGCCCGGATCGGCGCGGCCCGCCTGGTGCGCGCGGCCGGCCACTTCGCCCCCGCGGCCGCCGCGGCGCGGACCGGCCGCGCCGCACTCGCCGGGTTCCCCGGGCCCGCGGGCCCCGCCGGGGGCGAACGGCGATGACGGCCACCAGAATCGCCACCGCGGCCGGCCGCGCCGCGGACACCGGCCGGGACGACGACGCGGCCCGCTCGCGCCGGCGGCGCAGCGCCCTGCGGGCCTTCGTCACCGGCCACCTGTTCATCGCACCGGCCATCGTCGGACTCGGCCTGCTCGCCGTCTATCCCCTGGTCACCTCCGGATACCACGCGTTCACCGACTGGAACGGCCTGACCGCCGCCAAGTGGACCGGCTGGGACAACTTCCACTACGTGCTGCGCCGCGACCCGACCTTCTGGCCGTCGCTGCGCGCCACCGGCCTGTTCGTGCTGATGAGCGTGCCGGCCTCACTGGTCATCGGCCTGGCGCTCGCGGTGCTCGTCAACCGGCCGCTGCGCGGCGTACGGATCTTCCGCACCATCTTCTACCTGCCGGTGGTGCTGCCCTCGGTCGCCGTGCTCGCACTGTGGAAGTACATCTACGACCCGCAGTACGGCCTGGCCAACAAGGTGCTGCACACGCTCCACCTGCCCACCAGCGTCTGGCTCGGCAGCACCCGGATGGCCATGCCCGCGGTGGTGCTGGTGGGCCTGTGGGGCATCGGCGGCACCATGATGATCTTCCTGGCCGGCCTCCAGGCGGTCCCCAGCGAGCTGTACGAGGCCGCGCAGGTCGACGGCGCCGGACCGATCAGGACCTTCTTCCGGATCACCCTGCCGATGATCACCCCGGTGCTGCTGCTCCAGTTGGTGCTCCAGATCAACCTCACCTTCCAGACCTTCAACCAGATCGCCATCCTCACCAAGGGCGGACCGGGCACCAGCACCGACGTCCTGATGTACAAGATCTACAACGACGGCTTCGGCAACTACCTCTCCTCGCCCCAACTGGGCTACGCCACCGCCGAGGTGTGGGTGCTGTTCGTGATCGTCATGCTGGTCACCGCGGTCACTTTGCGGTTCTCCTCGATCTGGGTGTACAGCAGCGAGGAGGGCGAGAAGTGACCACCGCCCGGCCCCCAGCGCCCACCCTGGCGATGCGCGTGCCGCTGCGCGCCTCCCGGGTCTGCTGGTACCTCCTGTGCGTCGTGCTCAGCGTCTCGATGCTGCTGCCGCTGGTGTGGATGGTCTCCATCGCGCTGAAGAGCGGCGCCGACGTCAACAAACTGCCGCCGCAGTTCCTGCCGCACGAATTCCGCTTCTCCAATTTCGTCGACGGCCCGCGCAGCGTGAACTTCTACCGGCTGCTGCTCAACACCGCCGTCATCACCGTGCTGTCGACCATCGGTTCCGTGGTCTCCTCGATGCTCGTCGGATACGGTCTGGCCCGTATCAGATTCCGCGGCCGCAAATTCTGGTTCTACGCCTTCACCGCGAGCATGTTCCTGCCGCCGATGGTCGGACTGATCCCGCTGCAGCACCTGTGGATCGACCTCGGACTCATCGACACCTGGGTCCCGCTGATCCTGCCGGCCTTCCTCGGCTCGCCGGTGTTCGTGTTCCTGGCCCGGCAGTACTTCCTGTCCATCCCCTTCTCGCTGGACGAGGCCGCGAAGATCGACGGCGCCGGCCACCTGCGGATCTTCTGGTCCATCATGGTCCCGCTCACCCGCCCGGTGTGGATGACGATGGCCGTGCTCTCCTTCCAGCTGGCCTGGAACGACTACCTCAACCCGCTGGTCTACCTGCAGACCCCGAGCCGTTTCACGCTGTCGATGGGCATGGCCGGCTTCGTCAGCGACACCGCCGGCGGATCGACCTCCCAGTACAACCTGTTCATGGCGACCAACCTGCTCTACATGCTGCCGCCGCTGCTGCTCTTCTTCTTCGCGCAGCGCTATTTCATGCAGGGCATCGGCGCCCTCGGCATGAGCTCCAAGTAGTTCCCATTCCCCTTGTGCGGTACCCGCCCGACGGTACCGGGAGGTATTTCTCGTGAAGATACGCGCGCTCGGCGTGGCGGCAGCCGCCACGGCCCTGGCCACCGCCGCCGCATGCGGCTCCAGCGGCGCCTCGCACTCCTCGTCCACGGTGACCTGGATGTCCTGGGAGACCACTCAGACCAACAGCGCGATGGACGCCGCGTTCACCGCGTTCACCAAGTCCTCGGGCATCACCATGAAGCGCCAGGCCGCGCCCAACGCCGACTACGCGCAGAAGCTCGCCTCGCTGATCATGTCCAAGAAGATGCCGGACTTCTTCTGGTGCAGCAACGTCGAGGAGCAGACCCTCGCCTCGCAGGGCCTGCTCTACGACTGGACCGGCTACGCCAAGAAGAACCAGGGCCTGGACCTGGCGAAGTTCTCGCCCGGCTCGCTGGACTCCTGGTACGCCAAGGGCAAGCTCTTCGGCATCCCCACGCTCGCCAACACCTACGGCGTCTTCTACAACAAGAAGCTCTTCGACGCCGCCGGGGTGAGCGTGCCCAAGGCCGGCTGGACCTACGACGAGATGTTCGCCGACGCGGCGAAGCTCACCGGCAAGGGCGGCGCCAAGCAGGGCCTGGTCACCCAGTGGACGCTGCTGGACAGCCCGTTCGGCCTGGCCCAGTACGCGGTGTCGGCCGGCGGACAGCCGCTGGCCCCGACCGCGACCGGCGTCACGCACGTCACCGCCGACCCCAAGGTGGTCGAGGCCGCCGAGCGCTACGCCGCCGCCATCAAGGCCGGCCAGATCACCTACCCGGACACCAGCACGCAGAACGCCGCGTCCTCCTTCGCCAACGGCTCCATCCCGATGATGTTCGGCGGCCAGTGGCTCGCGCAGACCATGGTCACCGACAAGCCCTCCTTCGACTGGGGCTTCGTGCCGATGCCGCAGGTGGACAGGAACGTGCAGCCCACCGAGACCAACGGCGTCTGCTCGCCGGCCACCCTCGGCAACCCCGACCAGGTGTGGAAGGCGCTGTCGTACCTGGAGACGAACGTCTTCAACGAGACCATGCGCAAGGTGCCGGTGGCGCCGATCGCGTACCTGCCCGGCTCGACCGGCTACTTCGAGGGGCTGTCCGGCCAGGGCGACGGCCCCGCGGTCATGGCGGCCTCGGTCAAGTACGAACTGAACGCGCCCACCAAGGTGCAGACCGGCTTCATGGAGCCGTGGTCCACCAAGGCCACCGACATCGTGACCGCGATCTGGAACCCCGCGGTCGGCGGCCGGACCGACACCGGGGCCGGCGTGGCCAAGGCCATCGCGCAGATCAACGCGCTGGCGAGCGGCAAGTGACGACCCGCGCGACGGCCCTCCTCCCGGCTCCACCCTCCTCGACAAGGGAGACGCACGGATGAGACAGACACGATGGACACGACGGACGACACAGCCGAGACGCGCACGACGGACGACACGGGCGACGCAGGCGACGCAGGTGACGTCGACGGGACGGACCGGAGCGAGACTCCGGCTGCCGCTCGCGGTCGTCGGCGCCACCGCGGCGCTGATCACCGCCGCCGCGGCGCCCGGCGCGGCCGCGCAGCCGGCCCCGCAGTCCGCGCCCCCGGCCCCCCGCACCCTCAGCGTGACCGCCGGCGCGTCGCTGCCCGTGCTCCGGCAGGAGGCCCACGTCGTCGGCCGCGACAACGGCCAGAGCGCCGGCTACCAGGGCCGTTCGGTATGGATCTTCGACGACACCATGCTGCGCGATCCCGAGGGCTTCCTGTCCAACAGCGGCGCCGTCACCGCCGACCTGGACGCCCGCGACGGCATCGACCTGACCTCCACCACCCCGTTCAGCACCGCCGACACCGGCGCGCCCACCGAACTGATGCCGCTCACCGAGGCCGAGAGCGACTTCACCGACGCGCACGCCAAGCCCTGCGCGGCAGGCGACGACTACTGCGGCACGGTGTTCGGCTTCTGGCCCGGGCCGGTCGTCGCCGACCCCGCCCGGCACCGCATCATCTTCTCCTACGGCAAGCTCTGCCGCGGCGCGCCGGACGGCACGCCCTGCGCGTCCGGCTTCGTCGGCACCCCGCTCGGCACCGGCTTCGCCCAGCTCGACATGCGCACCCACAAGGTCAGCCGGATCACCGTCGAGCACCCCGACCCCGCGGTCACCCACGCGGGCCCCGAGGGCGTCGACCCGGCGCTGATGTTCGCGCCCGGCAAGGACTTCGCGGGCGGCTCCATGGTGCTGCGCGACGGCGTCATCTACGCCTACGGCCGCTGCGACACCACCGTGAACTCCTGCGCGCTGGCGAAGGTCCCGGCCGGCCGCATCCAGGACCGCCTGGCCTGGCGCTACTACACCGGCAGCACCGCCACCGGGCGCCCGGTGTGGTCCACCGACCCCGACGCCGCGGTCCCGGCCGGCGCGGGCAACGGCCCGGCCGGTTCCACCATCCAGTACGTGCCGGCGCTGCACGGCTACCTGAACACGTACATGAGCCTGTTCGACAACGTCGGCCGCTACCAGACCGCGCCCACGCCCTGGGGTCCGTGGACCGCGGCCCGGCCGATGTTCACCGGCCTGCCCACCGACCAGCTGTGGGACTACGCGATGTTCGCGCACCCCGAGTACGCACGCCGCGGCGGCCTCACCCAGTTCTTCAGCTACTACCGCCCGCAGGACGGCTCCCAGCAGCTCGTCCGCGTCGACTTCGACCTGGCGAAGCCGGCCGGCGGCGCGAGCACGGCCGAGCGGTCCTGAGCACCCCGTCCGACAGGCCGCGGGGCGGCAGCGCGCGTGTGCCGCCCCGCGGCGCCCCCCACCTCCTGGAGGATCGTCATGTTCTTGTCGCCATTGACGCGCCGCCCCCGCAGCCGGGCGCTGCTCGGCCTCACCGCCGCTGCCGCCGCCCTCGCCCTCGCGGTCGGCGCACCCTACGCCACCGCCGCGGCCACCGCCGCCCCCGCGTCCTCCGTGGCCGGGGCGCAGGATCTCGGCGTCATCGCCCAGAACCCCCACATCCTGTTCAACGGCGCCTTCGTCTCCGGCCGCGACAACGGCCAGAGCACCGGCTACCAGGGCCGCTCGGTGTGGATCTTCAACGACACCGCGCTGACCGACAACAGCCTGCTCACCAACAGCGGCGCGATGACCGACGACCTCAACGGCGCCGACGGCATCACGCTCACCTCCGCCTCGCCCTACACCAGCGGCGACACCGGCGTGCCGAACTCGCTCATCCCCATGACCCTCAACGAGTATGCCTTCCAGGCCACCCACAACAACGGCTGCACCACCGCCTCCGACCCGTACTGCGGCTCGGTCTTCGCCTACTGGCCCGGCGCGATCGTCGCCGACCCGGTCCGGCACCGGCTGCTCACCTTCTACGGCAAGCTCTGCCGAGGCCAGAGCACCGAGGGCGCGCCCTGCTACAACGGCTTCGCCGGCCAGGAGCAGGGCAACGGCGTCGCCGCCATCGACATGGACGCCCACACCGTCACCCGGCTCGACGCCCAGAACATGCCGGCCCCCGTGCACACCGTCGACGGCGACGACGCCACCATGCTCTTCGGCCCCGGCCAGGGCTACGGCAACAACTCCGCGTTCGTCTCCGGCGACACCCTCTACGGCTACGGCCACTGCGAGAACTTCCGCTGCCGGCTCGGCCGGGTGCCGCTGGCCTCGGTCCAGGACCGCGCCCAGTGGACCTTCTACGCGGGCGACAGCAGCGGCGGCCCGGTGTGGACCCCGGACGAGTCGCGCGCCGTCCAGGTGCTGGACTCCGGCGGCGCCGGCGGCACCGTGCAGTGGGTGCCCGGACTGAACGCCTGGCTCAACACCTACATGGCCCCGCTGTCGAACACCGCGCAGTACGAGACCGCCGCCAACCCCTGGGGCCCGTGGTCCGCGCCCAGGACGATGTTCACCGGCCGCACCCCGGCGAGCGGCGTCGACTACGCGCTCTACGCGCACCCCGAGTACGCCCAGAACAACGGGCTGACCCAGTACATCAGCTACTACCAGCCCGGCACCGGCTACCAGATCCTGGAACGGGTGGACCTCACCGCCGGGGGCTGAAGCCGGCCCCGCCCGGGTACGGTGCACTCCTGCGCGTCCGGCGCCGCCGCCACGCCCGGCGGCGGCTCCGGACGCGCGCGGGTCGACGCGGCCGCCACGACGCGGACCGCGGGCGCGGCCGAACGGCCGGGAGGGGAGTGCGCGATGCGGATTCTGCTGGTGGGCGCGGGCGGCGTCGGAGGCGCGATCACCGCGATCGCCGCGCGCCGCGACTTCTTCGAGCTGATGGTCGTCGCCGACCACGACGGCGAGCGCGCGGCCCGGGCGGTCCGCGCGGCCGGCGACCCGCGATTCGTCGCCGCCCGCGTCGACGCGGCCGACCGCGCCGCGGTGCGCGCCCTGCTGGCCGAGCACCACTGCGACGTGCTGCTCAACGCCACCGATCCGCGTTTCGTCATGCCGCTGTTCGAGGAGGCGCTGGCCGCCGGCGCCCACTACCTCGACATGGCGATGTCGCTCTCGCGCCCGCACCCCGACCGCCCGCACGAGCTGACCGGCGTCAAGCTCGGCGACGAGCAGTTCGCCCTCGCCGGGCGCTGGCAGGACTCCGGCCGCCTGGCGCTGGTCGGCATGGGCGTCGAACCCGGCCTGTCCGACGTCTTCGCCCGCTACGCCGCCGACGAACTGTTCGACGAGATCGACGAGATCGGCGTACGCGACGGCGCGGACCTCACCGTCGACGGCTACGGCTTCGCACCGTCGTTCTCCATCTGGACCACCATCGAGGAGTGCCTCAACCCGCCGGTCGTCTACGAGGCGGACCGCGGCTGGTTCACCACCGAGCCCTTCAGCGAGCCCGAGGTCTTCGACTTCCCGGCCGGCATCGGCCCGGTGGAGTGCGTCAACGTCGAGCACGAGGAGGTGCTGCTGATGCCGCGCTGGCTCGACGCCCGCAGGGTCACGTTCAAGTACGGCCTCGGGCAGGAGTTCATCGACGTCCTGAAGACGCTCCGCAAACTGGGCCTGGACCGCACGGAACCGGTCCGCGTCGGCGCCGCGTCCGTCTCCCCGCGCGACGTGGTCGCCGCCTGCCTGCCCGACCCCGCCCGCCTCGGCGACCGCATGCACGGCAGGACGTGCGCCGGCACCTGGGTCAGGGGCCGCCGCGACGGCCAGCCGCGCGAGGTGTACCTCTACCACGTCGCCGACAACGAGCGGACGATGGCCGAATACGGCTGCCAGGCCGTCGTCTGGCAGACCGCGATCAACCCCGTCGTCGCCCTCGAACTCCTCGCCACCGGCGCCTGGACCGCCACCGGCCTCCTCGGCCCCGAGGCCCTGACCCCCCGCCCCTTCCTCGACCTGCTCACGGCGTACGGATCCCCCTGGGAGCTGCGCGAGATGTGAGGGCCGCACCCCGGCGGACGGGTGTGACGCGGCGGCAGCGCGCGCGGCGTGGGTGGTGTTCCGCCGGCGCGGGGTGCCTGGCGGCGAGGCGTGCGTGTGGCGCTTCGGGATGCCGGGCCCGCGTCGCGGTTCCTGGTCGCCGGCGGGCGGTGCTCCGCGCGGGCGCGGGCGGGCGGCGTTGCGGTCGTGGCCGGGTGGCGGGCCGCCGGTTACGGTGAGCGGTGGGTCCGCCGGTCAGGGCCCGCGCCGCCGCGTGCCCGCCGGGCCCGCCGACCGCCCGCCGCGCCAGGCGGCCCGCAGCGACAGACGAGGAGCGCAAACCGCGTGAACGCCCCCGCGTCCCCCCGCAGGATCGGCCTGGGACTGGCCGCCGTCGGCCGGCCCGGCTACCTCAACCTCGGGCGTGAGCGCGACCTGCCGCGGGACCGCGGTGTGGACGCCATGCGCCGGCGGGTGCACGACCTGCTGGACGCCGCGTGGGCCGCCGGAGTGCGGCACATCGACACCGCGCGGTCGTACGGACGCGCCGAGGAGTTCCTCGCGCAGTGGCTGCGCGACCGCGGCGACCTGCCCGGCCTGGTCGTCTCCAGCAAGTGGGGCTACACATACACCGCCGACTGGCGCACCGACGCCGCCACGCACGAGGTCAAGGAGCACAGCCTCGCCGCGTACGAACGCCAACTCGCCGAGTCCCGGCGGCTGCTGGGGGACCGGCTGACCGTCTACCAGGTCCACTCGGTGACCCCGGACAGCCCCGTCCTCACCGACGCCACGCTCCAGCGCGCCCTCGCCGGACTCGCCGCCGAGGACGTCACCGTGGGGCTGTCGGCCAGCGGCCCCGCACAGGGCGACGCGATCCGGGCCGCGCTCGCGCTGACGGTCGACGGCGAGCCGCTGTTCCGCAGCGTCCAGGCGACCTGGAACCTCCTGGAGCCGTCCGCGGGACCCGCGCTGGCCGAGGCACACGACGCGGGCCGCGCGGTCATCGTCAAGGAGGCGATGGCCAACGGCCGGCTGGCGGCGCCCGACCAGCGGGCCGCACGCGTCCTGGACCCGGTCGCCGGCACGACGGGCGCCGGGTACGACGCCCTCGCGCTGGCCGCCGCGCTGCACCGGTCCTGGGCCGACGTGGTGCTGTCCGGCGCCGCCACCACCGCGCAGCTCGCCTCCAACCTCACGGCCGCGGACCTGACCCTCACCGACGAGCAGATTGCCGCTCTGGACACGCTCGCCGAGCCGCCCGAGGCGTACTGGGCCCACCGCGCCGCCCTGCCCTGGACCTGACGCCGCACCGGCGCCGGACCGGCTCCTCGCGGCCTGCCCCCGCCGCGGCCTGCCCCGGCCACCGCCGGCCCGCGCCGCCGCTCCCGCGCGCGGCCGGCCCCGTCCGCCGGCCCGCCCCCGCTGCCGTCTCCGGGCCCGCCGCCATGTCCGGCCCTGTGCACGGGGGTTGACCCTCCGCGACGCGGCCGGGTACGTTGCCATGACAGATACCTGACAACGTTGTCACCTCATCGCACTCCCGCTCCGCCGCACGATCGTCTCCGGACAACGTTGTCGACGATGCGTCAACGGCCATGAGGAGGAGTGTCCATGCTGTCCCTGCGCAGATGCGCCACGCTCGCCGCGCTGCTGCTGGCGGCCGCCGGGCTGCCGCTGTCCGCGGCCGCGGCGGCCCCCGCGGCCCCGGCCCCCGGCGCGGCACCCGTATCCGGCGCGACGCCCGGCGCCGGCTGGACCGGCACCTGGGCCGCCGCAGCGAACGGCGGCACCGGAACCACCGGCTACGCCGGCTACACGATCCGCAACCTGGTGCACACCAGCGTCGGCGGGGAGCGGGTGCGGGTGAAGCTCTCCAACGCCTTCGGCACCGCGCCCGTGCTCTTCGCGCACACCACCGTCGGCCTGCAGCAACTGCCCGGCAGCGCCGCGATCGCGCCGCGCACCCTGCGCACGCTGACCTTCGGCGGGCAGCGGGCGGTGACCGTGCCGGCCGGCCAGGAGATCTACAGCGACCCGGTCGACCTGCCGATCGCCGCCGCCGACGACCTGTTCGTGAGCACCTTCACCCCCGACCCCTCCGGCCCGGTGACCTACCACGACGCCGGCATGTCCACCTCGTACTACGCCACCGACGGCACGGACCACTCCGCGGACCTCGCCGCCGCCGGCCTGCCCGACACCACCGGCTCCTGGCACTACGTCACCGAGGTCGACGTGCAGCCCGGCGCGGCGCAGGCCGCGGCGGGCAGCGGCTCGGTCGTCACCCTGGGCGACTCGATCACCGACGGCATCGGCTCCACCTCCGGCGCGGACCGCCGCTGGCCGGACCTGCTCTCGGCCCGGCTGCGGGCGAGCCATGGCCCGGCGAGCGGACTCGGCGTCATGAACGCCGGCATCAGCGGCAACCGGGTGCTCACCGACGGCGCCGGCCAGGCCGCGGTCACCCGCCTCGACCGGGACGTGCTGCAGCGCGCGGGCGCCCGTACCGTCATCGTGCTGGAGGGCATCAACGACATCCAGCTGATCCCCGGCCAGGGCGACGCCGACCAGATCATCGCAGGACTGCACGACATCGCCGACCGCTCGCACGCGGCCGGGCTGCGGGTGCTGGGCGCCACGCTCACGCCGTTCGAGGGCTGGGGCACGTACAGCCCGGCGCAGGAGGGCGCCCGCGAGGCGGTCAACACCTGGATACGCGACAGCGGCGTGTTCGACGCGGTCGTGGACTTCGACGCCGCCGTGCGCGACCCGGCGGACCCGCACCGGATGCTGCCCGCCTACGACAGCGGCGACCACCTGCACCCGGGCGACGCGGGTTACCGGGCGATGGCCGACTCCGTCGACCTGAACGCGCTCGGCCGCCCCGGCCCGGTCCGCCCGGCGCCGGCCCACCGTCCGGAGCGCTCGCTGTCGGTCGCCGCGTCGCCGCGGCAGGCCGTCGCGCTGGCCGGTCGCGCCGCCACCCTGCCGTTCGTCTCCCGGACCACCGTCCAGGCGCCGGGCACGGTGCGCGGCACGGTCACCGCGACCCTCGACGGCAAGCCGCTCGGCAAGGGCCTCACGCACTCCTTCAGCGTCCGCAGCGACGGGCGCTTCGCCCAGGTCGACGTCGCCCAGGACATCCCGGTGCCGGCCACCGAGACGCCGGGCGAGCACCATGTCGCCTTCACCGTCCGGACCTTCGCGGGCGTCCGGACCTCGACCGCGGTCGCCGGCGCCGTCCTCGACGTGCGCAGCCTCGGCTGCGGCGCGACCGACGACTCCTGCCCGGTCGACCTGAGCGGCGCCTACGACCGTGACGCGATCGCCACCGCCGCGCACCCCGAGGACGGCAACTTCGACGACCTGGGCTGGAGTTACGCCGCCGAGACGCTCCCGGCCGCGGGGCCGCAGGTGCTGGCCGGCACGCCGTTCGACTTCCCGTCCTCGGCCGACGGCGTGAAGAACGCGGTCACCGCGCACGGGCAGACCCTCGCGCTGCCGGGCCTGCGGGCGGACCGCGCACGGCTGCTCGGCGCGGCCTCTGGCGGCTCGGCCGACGCCGTCGCCACGGTCACCTACACCGACGGCACCACCGCCGACGTGCCGCTCGGCTTCAGCGACTGGGCCGCGGGCAGCCCGCAGTCCGGCGAGGACGTCGCGGTCGCGGCGGCGTACCGCTACAAGGCCGGCGCCGGCCGCGACGGACCGGCCGTCAAGATCTTCGCCCGTACGCTCCCGCTCGACCCGACCCGGACGGTCAGCTCCCTGACGCTCCCGGACCAGGCCCAGCTGAAGCTGTTCGCGGTGACGCTCGACCAGAGCAAGGGCTGAGACCCGAGTCCGGCCGGGACCCGGGTGCGGGTCCCGGCCGCGCGGGTCCCGGCCGTGTGGTCCCGCGCGGCCCCCGGCCGGGACTCCGCGCGCCGGTCAGGGCCGCCGCACGGGTGCCGCGCGGTGTCACCGGGTCCGGCGGGGGCGCGTGCGGGACGACACTGCCGGGGGAGAGCCGGGTCCGGCGGCCGCAGGAGTCTCGGCGGCCGCGGCCGCCGAGGCGAGGGCGTCGAGGGTCGACTGGTGCGGCTGGTCGAGCACGGCCCGCGACTCGTCGGCCAGGCCGGTCAGCCGGGCCACCTCGGCGTCGGTCAGCCGCTCGGCGACCTGCGCCGCGGCGACGTTGGCGCGCAGGTGGCCGGCGTCCGCGGTGCCGGGGATGACGACGACGGCGGGGGAGCGGCGCAGCAGCCAGGCGAGCGCGACCTGTGCGGGGGTGGCGCCCAGGCGGCGGGCCGGGCCGGCCAGCTCCTCGTGGCCGGCGAGCCGCCCCGAGGCCAGCGGGAAGTACGGCACGAAGAGGATGCCGTGCGCCTCGCAGTCGGCGAGCACGCGCACCCCGCTGCGGTCCAGCAGGTTGAACCGGTTCTGCACGGCCGTGATCGGCGTCATCCGCCGCGCCCTGGCCAGCGCCTGCGGCGACGCGCCGGACAGTCCGATGCGGCGGACCAGCCCCTGCTCGCGCAGTTCGACGAGCACCCCGAGCCGTTCCTCCAGCGGCACCTCGCTCTCGGGCCCCGGGAAGTCGCCGCCCAGCCGCAGATAGGTCAGCTCGCTCGCCTGCGCGCCCAGATCCTCCAGCGCCTCGTGGACCTGCCGGCGGATCGTCTCCGGCCGGTCCGCGACGATCCACTCGCCGCCGGGACCGCGCTCGGCGCCGACCTTGTTGCCGACGATCACGCCCTCGGGGAACGGCCGCAGCGCCTCGCCGATCAGCCGGTTCACCGTACGCGGCCCGTACGCGTTGGCGGTGTCGAAGAACGTCACGCCCAGCTCGACCGCGAGGCGCAGCACCTCCTTCGCGGACTCGGGGTCGTCGGGCGGCCCCCACACGTTCGGCCCGGCCAGTTGCATCGCGCCGTATCCGACTCGGTTCATCGTCGTCTCCCTCGGGGTTGCGTTGCCGCGCCGGGGTACCTCGCCCGGTCGGGTTGCCGGGCGCGCCCACCGGGTGCCGCGGCTCGCCTCGCCGGACCCGGCCCGCGTACCGCTGCGGGCTGTCGCGTCCGACCGTCTGTATCAGTGCCTCGCGCTGTTGCGTATCGGTGATGCGTTCCAGTGATACGCGGAATGGCGTAGCATTGCAACCGTGGACGACGACGCGAAGAGCCGCACGCGGCGGCAGATCCTCGAAGCGGCGGCGGGCATCCTGGAGCGTGAGGGCGCGCAGGCGGTCTCGACGCGTTCGGTCGCCGCGGCGGCCGGCATCCGCGCGGCCTCCCTCTACCAGCTCTTCGGCGACAAGGACGGCCTCCTCGCGGCCCTGGCCGTGCACGCCTTCGACCTCTACCTCGCCGAGAAGCGGACGCTGGAGCGCACCGGCGACCCGGTCGCCGACCTTCGCCGCGGCTGGGACGTCCATGTCGACTTCGGGCTGCGGCATCCGGCCTTCTACGTGCTGATGTTCGGCACCGACCGGCCGGGCCAGCGTCCGCACGCGGCCGAGGAGGCGCACGACCTGCTGCTGACCTTCCTCGACCGCACCGCCGCGGCCGGCCGCCTGCGGGTCCCGCCGCCGCTCGCCGCGCAGCTCTTCCTGGCCGCGGCGACCGGCGTCACCCTGTCGCTGATCGCCGTCCCCGCGCACGAGCGCGACCCGGACGCCTCCGCGAGGATGCGCGAGATGCTCGTGGCCGCGCTCACCGAGGCGCCGGACGCCCCCGGCGGGGCAGCCGGCCCGGCCGCGCCCGGCCTCGCGTCCCGCGCGCTCGCGCTGGACGCCGCGCTGGCGGAGGCGACCGGCGGATCGGGCGCGGACGAGGTCGACGCGGGCGCCGGTGCGGGCGCGGCCGTGCCGCTGCGCCCGGCCGAGACCGCCCTGCTGAGGGACTGGCTCCACCGGCTGGCCCGCTGATCCGGGGCCGTGGCCCGGGCCCCCGCCGACCGGCGCCCGGACCTCCGCCGATCGGCGCCCGGGCCTCCGCCGACCGGCGCAGGTTCAGGAGCCCGCCGACGCCGGGTCCGCGCCGGCGGGTGGCGCGGGTGCCACGGATGACGTGGGCTTCGCGGTGGGCGCGGGTGGCTTGGGCGGTCCGGGCGGTCCGGGCGACTCTTCGGGCGTATGCGACCCGGACCCGCGCAGGTCCGACGTGCTCGCGCCGATCAGCGCGACGGCCCCGAGACAGAGCAGCCCGCCGGTGACCAGCGCCGCAGCTCCTGACGTGGCGTCGGCGACCAGGCCGCCGCGCATGTTGCCGAGGTCGGGCCCGGCCTGGCCGACGATCTGCTCCGCGGCGCCGACCCGGCCGAGCAGCTCCGGCGGGGTGTGTGCCTGGACGACCGTGCCGCGGGAGACCACGGCGACGGTGTCGGCCGCCCCGGCCGCGGCGAGGAAGGCCAGCCCGGCCCACGGGTCCGACGACAGCCCGAACGCGGTCAGCGCCGCGCCCCAGGACGCCGAGCCGCACAGCATCACCAGACCCGGCCGGGGCAGCCGGGTGAAGGTCCCGGAGAACAGCGAGGCGGCGACCCCGCCGACCGCGACCGCCGTCAGGAACAGCCCGAGCGTGCGCGGATTCCCGCCGAAGCGCTCGGCGTTGACCAGCGGAAAGAGGCTGATCGGCATCGACAGCACGGTGGTGGCCAGGTCGGCGAGCAGCGCCCCGCGCACCACGGGCGTGCGGCCGAGGAAGGCCAGCCCGTCCAGCACCCCGCGCACGCCGGGCCGTGCGGGCTCGTCGCCGGGCGGCATCCGCGGCAGGCCGAACGCCCCGTACAGCGCGGCGGCGAAGGTCAGCGTGTCGATCAGGTAGCAGCCGCCGACGCCGAGCGCCCCCACCGCCACCCCGCCGAGCGCGGGCCCCAGCAGCATCGCGCCCTGGAACGCGACGCGGTTGAGCGCGAGCCCCGCGGCCAGCTGCTCCTTGGGCAGCAGGGCGGGCACGAAGGTCCGCGAGGCCGGTCCCGCCCCGGCCACGAAGCACGACTGGAGTGCCAGCACGCCCAGCACCGCGCCGGCCGGGACCTCCCCGAACGGCCCCTGCAACGCCAGCAACAGCGAGCAGGCGGCCTGCCCCGCGGTCGCCAGAAGACAGAACGCGCGGCGGTCCACCCGGTCCACCAGCGCCCCGGCGAACAGCCCGAGTGCGACCAGCGGTACCGCCTGCACCAGCCCCACCGCGCCGGTCCACGCCGTGCTCCCGGTCGCCCGCCAGATCTGGAACATCACCGCGACCAGCGTCATCTGGCCGCCGAACCCGGACAGCGTCCGCCCCACCCACAGCCGCCGGAACGCCGCCGACGAGCGCAGCGGCGCCACGTCGATCAGCGCGCCCCGCAGCCCCGCGCCCTTCCGCCCCGCGCCTTTCTGTCCTGCGCCGGTCAGCCCCGTACCCTTCCGTCCCGCGCCGGTCACTCCCACGCCGGGTCCTGCGCCAGCTTCTCGGCGATCCGGTCGCGGAAGCCGCGACGTGCCAGCGCCTGCTCGATGTCGCGGACCACGCGCGAGAGAGGGTACGGGATCTCCGCCTCCAGATCGGCGATCGCCGCCTCGGTGGCCCGCCACTCAGCCGCCAGCCGGCCGACCGTACGCCGCGCCTTGTCGGTGAGCGCCACCTTCTTGCTCCGCGCGTCGTCGCCCGGGACCGTCGTGACCCAGCCGTCCCTGCGCATCGCGGCCACCTTCTGGCTCAGCGCCGAGTGCGTGCGCTCCACCGACGCGGCCAGCTCCGTGATCGTCATCGGGCCCCGCGCGTGCAGCCGCAGCAGCTCCATCACATAGCTGGGCTTGAGCCCCTCGATCCGCTGCTCGGCGTAGAGCCGCCCGATCTCCGCGTCCATCGCCGCCTGGAGCAGCCGCAGGGGCCGCCACAGGCTCTGCTCGGTGGGATCGGCTGCCCCTTCAGCCGGCCCGGGCGCCCCGGCGGTTTCGGCTGCCCGCTCGGGTGTCCCGGCTGTCTCCGCATCGCTCATGCCGCCATCGTAACAGCACTTATGTAAGTGCTGTCATAGTGTTTCGGCGCCGGGCGGCGGAGTCCGGCCCCGGCGGTGCGGCCGGGTCGGGCATGATGGGCGCCATGCCATCGATCGGTTCACGCAACTCGCTGCTGTCGCTGTGGTCCACGGACTCCGTGCTGTCGATCGGGTCGGCCGGGTCCGTGCTGTCCTTCGGGTCGGTGGGGTCGTTCGCCTCCGTGGGGTCGATCGGGTCGGCGATGTCGGTGCTGTCCGCGGGGTCGTTCCAGAGCCTCGGGTCGTTCCTGTCCGGGCAGTCGGACCGCTCGGTGCTCAGCTGGCAGTCCCAGGACGCCGTCCTCGCGCGGCGCACCACCGGCGAACCGGGCCCCTGGGCGCCGCGGCTCGCGGTCACCGCGGGCGGCGTCGCGGCGGCCGGACTGCTCTGGTACGCGCTGCGGTCGCGCGCGACATCTTGACGGGGCACCATCAAAAGCCGACACTGCGGTCCGGTCATGTTCCAACAGGTGCGCCCACATTGACACAGTGAGGCCGGGTACGGCTGGTGGAACGTGATCGGTCCCGAGCGTTTCCCCCCACCCCAGGAGATGACCCATGGGTCGCCCGCACCTCCTGCACTTTCCGCGCCTCCCGCGCCTGTCACGCCTCGTGCGCCTGTCGCACCTCCCGCGCCTCCCGCGACCGGTGGCGAAGCTCGCCACCGCGGCCGTATCGCTCCTGATGCTGCTGCCCGCGCTGTTCGTGTTCGGCCCGGCCCCCCAGGCCGCCGCGCTCGGCAACGGGCTGGCTCTCACGCCGCCGATGGGGTTCAACGACTGGAATGCGTTCGGCTGCAATGTGGACGAGCAGCTGATCGAGCAGACCGCGGACTACTTCGTGTCGTCGGGGTTGAAGGCGGCGGGGTATACGTATGTCAACATCGACGACTGCTGGATGACGCACAGTCGGGACGCGGACGGTCGTCTGGTGCCTGATCCGGTGAAGTTCCCCGACGGGATCAGGGGGACGGCGGACTACGTCCACTCCAAGGGTCTGAAGCTGGGGATCTACGAGGACGCGGGCACGGCGACGTGTGCGGGGTATCCGGGGAGTCTGGGGCACGAGTCCACCGATGCGCGGTCGTTCGCGGACTGGGGTGTGGACTATCTGAAGTACGACAACTGCAACAACCAGTCGGACGGGTCGCGTCAGGATTATGTGAACCGGTACACGGCGATGCGGGACGCGCTGGCGGCCACGGGTCGGCCGATCGTGTTCAGTCTGTGCGAGTGGGGGGTGCAGAACCCGTGGGAGTGGGCCGGACCGATCGGCAACTCCTGGCGCACCACCGGCGACATCAACGCGTCCTTCGGCTCGATGCTGTCGATCTACCACAGCAACGTGCAGCTCGCCCAGTACGCGGGCCCCGGCGCCTGGAACGACCCCGACATGCTGGAGGTCGGCAACGGCATGTCGTTCACCGAGGACCGCTCCGAGTTCAGCCTGTGGGCCGAGATGGCCGCGCCGCTGCTCATCGGCACCGACCTGCGCACCGCCACCCCCGCCACGCTCTCGCTCTACGGCAACCGCGCGGTGATCGCCGTCGACCAGGACCCGCTGGGCAAGCAGGGCCGGCAGATCGCCTCCTCCGGCGGCCTCGACGTCCTCGCCAAGCCTCTGTCCAACGGAGACGTGTCCGTGGTGCTGTTCAACGAGAACTCCTCGGCGGCCACCATCAGCACCACCGCGGCCGCGGCCGGCGTCCCGGCCTCCTCGTCGTACCAGCTGACCAACCTCTGGTCGAACGTGGTGACCAGCACGTCCGGGACCATCTCCGCCACCGTCCCCGGCCACGGCAGCGTGATGTACCGCGTCTCGGCCGGCAGCGGCACGAGCGTCGGCACCACCCACCCGCTGCGCGGCGCCTCTTCGCAGCGCTGCCTGGACGCGGCCGGCGGCGCCACCGACCCCGGCACGGTCATCGAGATCTGGGACTGCAACGGCGGCGCCAACCAGGCCGTGACCCTCACCTCGGCCGGCGAACTGCGGCTGTACGGCGGGACGCAGTGCCTCGACGCGTACGACAACCAGACCGCCTCCGGCACCAAGGTCGAGCTGTGGACCTGCAACGGCGGCGCCAACCAGCAGTGGCGGCTCAACCCCGACGGCACCGTCACCGGCGTCCAGTCCGGGCTGTGCCTCGACGTCACCGGCGGCGACAAGCCCGCGGGCAACGTCAACGGCGTCCCGCTGGAGCTGTGGACGTGCAACGGCGGCGCCAACCAGCAGTGGTCGCTGGCCTGATACGCATCGGACCGCGCAACAGGCGCGCGCACGGCCGGTGTTCGGACGGGCTGACGACCGTACGAGCCGATGACCGCATGAGCGCGTGACCGGCCGCCGTCCCGGAGACGGGGCGGCGGCCGGTCCGCCGTCACGGCAGCGCCGCCGCCTTGCGCAGCAGCACCGCCCGCTCGCGCTCGTTGCGGCACAGCCGCGCCGCCAGCTCCAGCTCGGCGCGCGCCTCCCGGGTGCGGCCGAGCCGGGTGAGCAGCTCGCCGCGCACCGTCGGCAGCAGGTGCGAGCCCGCCAGCCGGTCCGCGGCGACCAGCTCGTCCACCAGCGCGAGCGCCGACTCCGGACCCTGCGCCATGGCCACGGCGACCGCCCGGTTCAGCTCCACCACCGGCGACGGCGCGACCCGGCCGAGCGCCTCGTACAGCAGCACGATCCGCTCCCAGTCCGTCTCGCGCACCGACGGCGCCACCGCGTGGCACGCCGCGATCGCCGCCTGCAGCCCGTACGGACCCAGGCCCCGCCCCAGCGCCGAGGCCCGGCCCAGCGCCGCCAGCCCGCGCCGGACCGCAGAACGGTCCCACCGCCGCCGGTCCTGGTCCTCCAGCAGCACCGCCTCGCCGTCCGGCCCGGTGCGGGCCGGGAACCGCGCGGCGGTCAGCTCGCACAGCGCCAGCAGGCCGTGCACCTCCGGCTCGTCCGGCAGCAGCGCGGCCAGCGTGCGGGCCAGCCGCACCGCCTCGTACGCCAGGTCCGGCCGCAGCAGGTCGTCGCCCGCGGTCGCCGTCGACCCCTCGGTGAAGATCACGTACAGCACGGTCAGCACGCCGCCCAGCCGCTCGCGCCGGCCCTCCGGCGGCGGCAGCTCGAACGGCACTCCCGCCGCGCCGATCGTCTTCTTCGCCCGGGTGATCCGCGCCTGCACGGTCGGCACCGGCACCAGGAACGCACGGGCGATCTCCTCGCTGCTCAGCCCGGCCACCGCGCGCAGCGTCAGCGCCACCCGGGCCTGCGGCGACAGCACCGGGTGGCAGGCGACGAACATCAGCGCCAGCACGTCGTCGTCCACCCGGTCGGGGTCCCACGGCAGCTCGTCGTCCGGGCCGCCGCGCGCCGGCGGCGCACCCGTGACCGCCTCGCCCTCCGCGAGGCCGCCGGCCAGCGCGGTGTAGCGCTCGTCCAGCGCGGCGCGGCGGCGGAACGCGTCGATCGCGCGGCGCCGCCCGGTGGCCAGCAGCCACCCCAGCGGGTTCCTGGGCGCGCCGTCGCGGGCCCAGGAGACCAGCGCCTCGGCCAGGGCCTCCTGGGCGACGTCCTCGGCGAGGGCGAAATCGCCGGTGTACCGCGTCAGCGCGGCGACGATCCGCGCGGACTCGATCCGCCAGACGGCCTCCACGGTGCGGCGCGCGGACGCGTCGGAGGCCGGGGTGCCGCCGGGCGCCGCACCGTGGAGGC
>JAJSZB010000619.1:0-2349 GCA_050613715.1 Streptomyces sp. IBSBF 3018 | reverse complement strand
GGCGGGGGCGGCGACGGGCCGGGGCCATGTCCGGGCCCAGGCCCAGGATCAGGCCCGGATCCGGGCTCGGTTTCAAGACCGGGCAGGCGGTCTCCTCCCGGGCTCCACCGACGCCGACTCCCCCGCCGACGCGGGCTCCCCGAGGGCGACGGCCGCCCCGGACGGGTCCGGCGGCGCGTTCGGCCGGGTCCGCACCGGCATCACCCTCATCGGGGAGGACCGCTACTTCTTCCGCGGCGTCGACGCCGTCGCGCTGGCCGAGGCGTTCTCGTACGAGGAGGTCGCCGAGTGGCTGTGGACCGGGAAGCTGCGGCCCGGGGTCCGCTTCGAGGCGCCGCCCGGGCCGCTGGCCGCGGCGCGCCGGGCGGCCGGGGCGCTGCCGCCCGACAGCGGTCCCGTGGACCGGCTGCGCGTCGCGGTGATCGCGGCGGCGGCCGCGGACCCGCTGCGGTTCGACCTCTCGCCCGGGGCCGTACTGGGCTCGGCGCGCAGCCTGGTGCCGACGCTGGTCGACGCGCTGCCGCCGGCCGGGCGGGCGCACCGCGGCGCCGGACGGCTGCCGTGGCGGCTGTGGTCGCGGCTGACGGCGCGTCCCGCCGACGAGGCGTCGCTGCGCGTGCTGGACGTGGCGCTGGCGCTGCTGGTCGACCACGACCTGGCCGCGTCCACGCTGGCCGCGCGCGTCGCGGCCTCCGCGCGGGCGCATCCCTACGCGGTGGTGTCCGCGGGCCTCGGCGCGCTGGACAGCCCGCTGCACGGCCAGGCCAGCGCGCTGGCCCACCGGATGCTCGGCGAGGTGCTGGAACGCGGCGCGGGCCCGGTGGTGGCCGAGCACCTGCGGGCCGGGCGACCGGTCCCCGGCCTCGGGCACCGGCTGTACCGGGGCGAGGACCCGCGGGCCCGGCTGCTGCTGCGGCTGCTCGCCGACGTGCCCGCGGCGGCCCCCGCCCTGGCCGCGGCCCGCGACGTGGTCTCCACCGCCGCCCGGCACTCCCCGCTGCACGCCAACGTCGACCTGGCGCTCGGTGTGCTCTCGGTGTCCTCGGGGATGCCGGCGGAGGCCGGGGAGACGGTCTTCGCGGTGGCCAGGACGGCCGGCTGGATCGCGCACGCGCTGGAGGAGTACGCCGAGCGCCCGCTGCGGATGCGGCCGAGTGGCGGCTACGAGGGACCGCCGCCCGGCCGGCCGCTCCCGGCTCCCGGCCGCCCCGCGCGCTGAGCCCGGACCCGCGCCCGGGGTCCGGCGCGGATGTCCGCCGGCTCCCGGCCCGCGCTCAGACCCCGCTGAGCCGCGGGACCCGGCCGACGAGTTCGGCCCATTCGGGGTCCGTCTGGCCCGGGACCATGCGTCCGGCCAGCCGCCACTGGTCGGCCAGGGCCGCGTAGAGGGGCGCCTCCCTGCTCTGCAGAAGCGTTTCGCCTCGGGCCGGCGGCATCATGCCGCCCTCCACCGCCGCGACCGGTGCGAACTCTTGCCTGACCCACTTGCTTGCCGCCATGGGCTGATCAACGACGGCGGGCCGTCGCACGCCACTGCGGTACGGCCGGGCACCACTCGGAAGAGTGAAGGACTCCCGCGCGTGCGAAGGAATTTCCGGCCGTCGCGGCCCGTTGAGCGGGCATGAGCACTCTGGAGCTGACCAAGGAGAACTTCGACGAGGTCGTTTCGTCCAACGACTTCGTCCTCATCGACTTCTGGGCGGACTGGTGCGGACCGTGCAAGATGTTCGCGCCGGTCTACGACAAGGCGTCCAACGCGCACGAGGACCTCGTGTTCGCCAAGGTCGACACCGAGGCCCAGCCGGAGCTGGCGGCCGCGTTCCAGATCCGGTCGATCCCGACGCTGATGATCGTCCGGGACAAGGTGGCGATCTTCGCCCAGCCCGGCGCGCTGCCCGCGCCCGCGCTGGAGGACGTCATCGCCCAGGCCCGCGCGGTCGACATGGACGAGGTGCGGAAGTCGGTGGCTCAGGCCGAGCAGGGTTCCTGACCCCGGCCGGCCCGGACCCGTCCCCCCGGGCCTGATCGCCGTCCCTTCTCCCTGTCCTTCCTCCCGTGCCGGGACCGTGCGGGCCGCGTCACCCCTCGCCGCGGTCGCCGGTCCCGTCGAGCACCCGGGTGTGTTCGGCATGCCCGGAACAGCCTGCTGTGAGGCGCGTCCGGGGCTCGGGCGCCTCCCGCCGGGGGCGCCTTCAGCCGTCCGCCGGGGCGTCTTCAGCCGTCCGGGGGTGCCGTTCGCGCCATATCTCCGTATGCGGCACGCACGCGGGCGGGCCCAGGAACCACCCGCCGCCGCGGCGGCGTCGCATGCGGTGAGTCGCGAGGGCGGGACCGGCTCACGCCGGGGGG
>JAJSZB010000618.1:0-2364 GCA_050613715.1 Streptomyces sp. IBSBF 3018 | reverse complement strand
GGGGGGGGGGGGGGGGGGGGGGGGGGGGGGGGGGGGGGGGGGGGGGGGGGGGGCCGGGCCGGCCCCCCCCCCCATCACGGCATCACGGCATCACGGCAGGAAGTACATCGGGTTCGGCAGCTTGTACGTGTGGTCCGCGTGCCCGCCGCTCAAGTCGCTGTACTGGTCGCCGAAGTCGGCGACGATGTCGTAGCCCAGCGACTCGATGTGCGCGCGGGTGCCGGACTTGTACTCGACGGTGGTGCAGGTCGCGCCGCAGGAGAGGTACGCGGGCGGGTTGGCGCTGTTCTTCAGGTACAGGTGGGCGGCGTCGGAGGGCGCGCGGTAGCCGACCGCGGTGAGGTTGCGGACGGTGTCCGCGCGCTGCGCCTCGGGGCGGCCGGTGATCCAGAAGACCGTGTAGCCGTGATCGGCCGCCCAGTTGGTGAGGGTGTCCATGCCGAAGACCGGCGGCATGTTCTTCGTGTCCAGGTACGCCTGGTTGCTGGCCGGGGTGTAGTTGAAGCCCACCTCCAGCTCGTAGTTGTACGTCAGCAGCGAGGTGTCGTCGACGTCCAGGACGATGGCCGGCTTGGCGCCGTGCCGCGGCGTGTGGGCGTGCGCGAGGGTGGCGGTGGCCTTCGCCTCGATCCCGGCGAGCTGCTTGGCGTAGTTGCTCGTCGCCGACGCCTGGTGCTCGCCCGAGGCGTCGACGGTGTCGCCGTAGTACGCCTTGATGTCGTTCACCACGTCGGTGAGGTTGGGGATCTCCTTGTCGCTGCGCGGCACGGAGTTGTCGGCGGTCGCGGCGCCGACGCCGTAGAAGGTCGCGCTCAGCGCGACCGCGGCGGCGGCGACGGCCAGGGATCGTCTGGACAGGCGGGCTCGGGGCATGGCGGTGCTCCTTCGACGCTGGTTGGTGCCCGCGAACTTAGGGCCCGGCATCGTGGCAGGTCAAGGGTCGTCTACGCGCGTGGTCGCCGAAGTCGGCGCGGCGGGTGTTTCGTCGAGGTCAACGCGCAGTTCAGACGGTGTTCACGGGACCGGGCGCGCGCGCCGGGCGGGGACGGGCGCCGGCTCCGGGCGTTCGCCGGGGCGCTCCCGCCACGCCGGGGCGCTCGCCGGCCGGACGGCTCACCGGCCGGCTCACCAGCCGGCCGCGGTGAGGATACGGTCCGCCGCGGCGGCGGAGTCCACCAGCGGGTGCAGCGCCAGCGCGCGCAGCGCCGCCGCGCGCGAACCCGTCACGGCCGCCTCGATCGTCGCGCGCTCCACCGCCTTCACCGCGAGCATCAGGCCCGCCTGGTGCTCGTCGGGCGGCGCCACCGGCAGCGGGCGGGCCCCGAACGCGCCCACCTCGCAGGGCACTTCGACCACCGCGGCCGGGTCCAGGAAGGGCACCGCGCCGCCGCCCGGCACGTTCAGGATCAGCGTGCCGCGCTCGTCGTGCGCGATCGCCCGCATCAGCGCGAGCGCCACCCTGTCGTAGCCGCCGCCGTCCAGGTCGTGCGGGTCGCGCTGCCAACCGCCGGTCGCCGCGCGGCTGTCGGCCATGTACGTCTCCTCGCGCTCGCGCCGGGCCTGCCGCCACAGCCGGTACGCCGCCGCCGGGTCCGCCGGGTCCGCCGGGTCCGCCGGGTCCGCCGTGACCGCCGTGACCGCCGTGACCGATCGCGCCGCCGCGGCGAAGAATTCGCCCTGCTGCCGGTCCAGGAACTCCCCGCGGGTGGCCGCCGCCGCGCGCACCGCCGCGAGCGTCTCGCGGCGGAAGTAGTAGTAGTGCAGGTACTCGTTGGGCAGTGAACCGAGCGCCGCAGGCCAGCGCGCGCCGAACAGCCTGCCCTCCTCGAAGGAGCCCATCGCCGCGGCGTCGGCGAGCAGCCCCGGCAGCAGGTCCGGCCCGTCCGGGGCGGTGCGCAGCGCGCGCAGCCAGCCCAGGTGGTTCAGTCCCACGTAGTCGTACGTGAAGCCCGGCGCGTCCGGGTCCGCGCCCGCCGCCCGCGCGGCCCGCCGCACCAGGCCCACCGGCGAGTCGCAGATGCCGATCACCCGCGGACCGAGCACCCGCGTCATCGCCTCGGTGACCGTCCCGGCCGGGTTGGTGAAGCTGATCACCCACGCGCGCGGCGCGAGCCGTGCGACCCGCTCGGCGATGTCCAGCGCCACCGGCACCGTGCGCAGCCCGTACAGCACGCCGCCGGCGCCGACCGTCTCCTGGCCGAGGACGCCCTCGGCCAGCGGCAGCCGCTCGTCGCGGACCCGGCCGGCGGTGCCGCCGACCCTGATCGCCGAGAAGACGAAGTCGGCGCCGCGCAGCGCCTCGTCCAGGTCCCGCGCCACCCGCACCCGCGGAACCGTGCCCGGCCCGCCCCCGTCGCGCACCGC
>JAJSZB010000617.1:0-2372 GCA_050613715.1 Streptomyces sp. IBSBF 3018 | reverse complement strand
CCCCCCCCCCCCCCCCCCCCCCCCCCCCCCCCCCCCCCCCCCCCCCCCCCCGACGTCTCTTCGAGGAGCGGCACATGCCTGCAGGCGAACGGCGCCACGCCCTGCTCGCGCTGCTCGGCAGCCGGGGCGGGGCGAGCCACCGGGAACTCAGCAGCGCGCTCGGCGTGTCCGAGACCACGGTCCGCCGCGACCTGGCCGCGCTGCACCAACGCGGGGCGCTGCGCCGGGTGTTCGGCGGGGCGGTACCCCTGGACGGCGGGCCCGCCGGCCGGGACGCGTGGCCGCGGCCGCGGTCCGACGGCATCGCCGCGGCGGCCGCGGCGCTCGTGCGGCCCGGCACGACGCTCGCGGTGTCGGCGGGGCCGCACACCGTCGCGCTGGCCGGGGCCCTGCACGGTGTGCGGGACCTGACCGTCGTCACCACCTCGACGGCCGTCGCCGCGGCGCTGGACGGCGCGCCGCACCGCGAGCACATCGTCGTCGGGGGCGTCAGCACCCCGGCCGGCCAGGTCGGGCCGCTGGCCGTGGCCACGATCCGGTCGCTGCACGTCGACACGCTCTTCCTGGCGGTGCACGGCATCCACCGCCGCGACGGGTTCACCGTGGCGGGACTGCCGGAGGCCGAGACCGGGCGCGCGCTGGTCGCCGCCGCGCGCAGGGTCGTGGTCCTCGCCGACCACACCGCGTGGGAGCGGTCCGGGGCCGCGGCGGTCGCCCGGCTCGACCGGGCCGACGCCGTCGTCACCGACCACGCGCTGCCCGTCGAGGCGCAGAACGTCCTCGCCGCGCACGCCGAGCGGCTGGTGCTCGCCGGTCCGCACGCTCCCGCGCAGGTCCCCCGGCGGCACGACCGGAGCGGGACGTCGCAGCCGGCGACGTGACGTGCGACGCGGTCGGCGGTGGTCGCCCGAACGGGTGAGGCGGACGCGTCGGCGGCGGACGCGCCGGTGGCGCTGCGCCCGCTCGGGGCGGTGCCCGCGGGTGGGCGCGGTCAGGCGTGGTGGCGGTCGGACGCGGAGACGGTCAGGCGTGGAGGCGGTCAGGCGCGGAGGCGGTCGGCGAGCGCGATGAGCGTCGCGCCCAGCGGCAGGCCGATCCGGAGGGCGGCGAGGTCGTCGCCCCGGGTCGGGCCCTGGTTGACGATCGCCACGGGCTTGCCCTGCTTGGCCGCGTGGCGGACGAACCGCAGCCCCGACATCACGGTGAGCGAGGAGCCTAGCACCAGCAGCGCCGCCGCGGCGTCGACCATCGCGTAGCACTGCTCGACGCGCGGTTTGGGGACGTTCTCGCCGAAGAAGATGACGTCGGGCTTGAGGGTGCCGGTGGCGCACACCTGGCAGGGCACGGTGCGGAACGCCGCGATGTGCTCCGGGTCCAGGTCCGCGTCGCCGTCGGGGTTCGTCCGCGTGGCGCGGCCGCCGAACTCGGGGTTGGCCTGGGCCAGGCGCTCCTCCAGATGCGTACGGGAGCTGCGGTCGCCGCAGTTCAGGCAGAGCACCCGGTGCAGGCTGCCGTGGAGTTCGACAGCCGCGGGCGTGCCGGCGGCGGCGTGCAGTCCGTCGACGTTCTGCGTGACGACGCCCGAGACCACTCCCGCGGCGGCCAGCCGGGTGACCGCGTGGTGGCCGGCGTTGGGGCGTGCCGCGGCGATGGTGCGCCAGCCGAGGTGGCTGCGCGCCCAGTACCGCTGCCTGCTCGCGTGGTCGCCGGTGAACTCCTGGTACGTCATCGGCGTGCCGCTGCGCCGCCTGCCGGTCTCGCCGCGGTAGTCGGGGATGCCGGACTCCGTGGACAGTCCGGCGCCGCTGAGCACGAGGACGCCCCGGGCCGGGAGCAGTTCGGCGAGGGCGTCCACGGGGTCGGGCCGCGGTGCCGCGGCGGTCGGCGCGGGGCGCGGGCTCGCGGTGGGCGGGCCGGCGGTCGGGCCCTGCGGGGCGGGAGCGTACGTCGCGGCGGCGGGCGGCGGCCCGGGAACGGTGGGCGTGGCGGTGTCGGTCCGTCGAGCGGTGGCGGCCCGGCTGCCGGTCGGAGCGCTCGTGTCCATGCGGGCAGCTTACGTCGCCGGGCGCGGCGGCGGGGGCGCGCCGCGGTGCCCTCGCGCCGGGGCGCGGCCGGGACGGCGGGTCCGCCGGGCTCCGGCGTCGGGCGTCAGCGCGACGCGCGGTCCACCCGGTGCAGGAAGTCCCGCGGCACGGCCCCTGCGCGGCGGAGCAGCGCGGTCACGGGAACGTCCCGGCGGGTGGCCGGATCGACGTGGGCGGGCATGGCGGGCGCCGCGGGTTGGACGGGCGCAGCGGCGCCTGCGCGTCCGGCGGGCTCGGCAGGCGCCGCGGGCTCGACGGGCTCGGCGGCGCGGGGGTAGGCCGTCGTCC
>JAJSZB010000616.1:0-2376 GCA_050613715.1 Streptomyces sp. IBSBF 3018 | reverse complement strand
CCGGGCCGGTCGGCGAACGGGTCGGTCGGCCGCCGCCCCCGGGCGTACGCGCACCGGCCGTGGTCACCCGCCTGCGGTACGTACCAACACGGCGTGTCGCCCGCGCGCAGGGGACACATGCCCCTCGCACGTCACGGTAAGGACACAGCTGCCCGCGACCGGGGCATGGCGGCCCCCGGCGTACCGGTACCGTGCCTGCACCGGGAGCCCGCGCGCCCGGCGGCAATGGCCGGCAATGGCAATGGCAAATGGCAAGGACAGGCACCGGACCCGTACCAGGTCCGACCAGGACGCTCCAGGAAGGTGGGCGAACCGCCGTGTACCGCTGGGAGATCACCCGGGCCGCGCTGGCCCAGCGGGTCTTCGCCACCATCCGCGGCGAGAGCTACGACCAGGCCGCCGCCACCGCCGACACACTGCTGTCGGCCGGCCTGACCACGTTGGAGATCTCGCTCACCACGCCCTTCGCCCTGGAGGCGATCACCACGCTGGTCCGCGAGGTCGGCGACGACGCGGTGATCGGCGCCGGCACGGTCATCGACGGCGTCTCCGCCAGGATGGCCATCGAGGCCGGCGCCCGCTTCCTGCTCTCGCCCAACCTCGACGAGCAGGTGCTGCGCACCGGCCACCGCTACGGCGTGCCGGTCTTCCCCGGCGTCGCCACCCCCACCGAGGCGGTCCGCGCGCTGGAGCTGGGCGCCGACGCGCTCACCCTCTACCCGGCGATCTCCTACACCCCCGACTGGATCGCCGACGTGCGCGCGATCCTGCCGCAGGCGCCGGTGCTGCCGGTCGGCGGCATCACCGTCAACGCCGCGCCCGACTGGGTCGCGGCCGGCGCGGTCGCGGTCGGCATGGGCTCCGCGCTCACCGACGGCGACCGCGAGACCGTCACCAAGCGCCTGACCACCCTCCTGGAACGCCTCGCCGACTCCGGGAGTTGAGTCGGTAGCCGCGTGGGCGCCGGGGCGGGCGACCGGGCGCCGTCCGCTGCGCCCGGCGGCCGGAGCCCGCGGCGGGGGGCCGCGCGCGGGCGGGGCCGACAGCACACCGCGGAGGACCGCCATGACCACCGACATCGTCGACCTGACCGCCCTCGGCGAGGACTTCGTCACCGACCCCTATCCGGTCTACGCGGAGCTGCGCGCCCGCGGCCCGGTGCACCGGGTGCGCACCCGGGACGGCGAGATGTGGCTCGTCGTCGGCTACGAGGAGGCGCGCGCGGCGCTCGCCGACCAGCGGCTGGCCAAGGACTGGCACGGGCTCACGGGAGGTGCGTTCGAGGACGCCGGGTACGGGGCGGGCGCCGATCCGCACGGCGGGGACGACGCGTACGGCGGGGGTGCGTACGGCGTGGGTGCGTACGGCGGCGGCGCCGAGCCGTACGGCGGGGGAGCGGACGCCTGCGGTTCCGGCGCCGAGCCGTACGGCGGCGAGGCCGTCGTCACCGTGGGGCGGAACATGCTGGAGAGCGACCCGCCGCGGCACACCCGGCTGCGCAAGCTGGTCGCGCGGGAGTTCACCGCGCGACGGGTCGCCGCGCTGCGGCCCCGGGTGGAGGCGATCACCGACGAGCTGATCGACGCGATGCTCCCGGCCGGCCGCGCCGACCTCGTCGCGTCCTTCGCCTTCCCGCTGCCGATCACCGTGATCTGCGAGCTGCTCGGCGTGCCGGATCTGGACCGCGAGGCGTTCAGCGGCTGGACCCGCGCGATCCTCGGGGACGACGACGGCGTGGCCGTGACGGAAGCCGGTGCGGGAGCCGGTGCGGGAGCCGACGCCGGGGCCACGGTGGCCGAGGCGGAGGCGCGGATGGGCGCGTACCTCGGCGAACTGATCGAGGACAAGCGCTGCTCGGGCCCGCGCGAGGACCTGCTCAGCGCGCTGATCCAGGCGCGTTACGAGGACGGCGACCGGCTGTCCCCGAGCGAACTGGTCGGCATGGCGTTCCTGCTGCTGGTCGCCGGGCACGAGACGACCGTCGGGCTGATCGCCAACGCGACCCTCGCGCTGCTCCGCCACCCCGACCAACTCGCCGCGCTGCGCGCCGACATGGACGGCCTGCTGCCCGGCGCGATCGAGGAGGCGCTGCGCTGGGACGGCCCGGTGGAGACGGCGACGTACCGCTTCACCCGCGACGCCTACCCCATCGGCGGCACGGTGGTGCCGCCCGGCTCGGTGGTGGTGGTCGCGCTGGCCTCCGCGGACCGCGACGCCGCGCGCTACCCGCGCCCCGACACGTTCGACATCCGCCGCAGCACGCAGGGCCACCTCGCGTTCGGCCACGGCATCCACTACTGCCTCGGCGCCCCCCTCGCCCGCCTGGAGGGCGCGGTCGCCCTGCGCGCCCTCCTCACCCGCTGCCCCGCCCTCGCC
>JAJSZB010000615.1:0-2392 GCA_050613715.1 Streptomyces sp. IBSBF 3018 | reverse complement strand
CGCCTCCACACCGCCTCCCGACCCGCCGTCGGACGGCCCCCAGACCGTAAAGGAAGAACCGCCATGTCCCTCAGAAGCGCCCCCGCCCGCCGCGCCGCAGCGGCCGTCGCCGCCGTCAGCGTCGTCGCCCTGGCCGCCACCGCCTGCGGCGGCACCACCAAGAAGTCCTCCGACGCCGCCAACTCCAGTGCCCCGGCTGCCTCCAAGGCCTCCGCGGACCCCAACGCGCAGCTGAAGAAGGGCCTGACGATCGCGTACCTGCCCAAGCAGGTCAACAACCCCTACTTCACCATCTCCGACAACGGCGGCAAGCAGGCCGTCGAGGCGGCTGGAGAGAAGTACAAGGAAGTCGGCACCAGCAGCGGCACCGACACCGCCGGCCAGGTCTCCTACGTCAACACCCTGACCCAGCAGCAGGTCGACGCCATCGCGGTGTCCGCGCAGGACCCGGGCGCGCTGTGCACGGCCCTCAACCAGGCCCGCAAGAACGGCGTCAAGGTCGTCACCTACGACTCCGACACCAACGCCACCTGCCGCGACGTGTTCGTCTCGCAGGCCAGCTCCGAGGACCTCGGCCGCACCGAGGTCCAGCTGATGGCCAAGCAGATCGGCTACAAGGGCAAGATCGCGATCCTGTCGGCCGCGCAGACCGCGACCAACCAGAACACCTGGATCGGCTTCATGAAGGACGAGTTGAAGAAGCCGGAGTACAAGAACGTCCAGCTGGTCAAGGTCGCGTACGGCAACGACGACGCGCAGGCGTCCTTCCAGCAGACGCAGGGCCTGCTGCAGCAGTACCCGGACCTGAAGGGGATCATCTCCCCGACCACGGTGGGCATCAAGGCCGCCGCCCAGTACCTCAGCGGCTCCAAGTACAAGGGCAAGGTGCAGCTGACCGGCCTCGGCACCCCGAACGACATGCGCGCCTACGTGCAGAACGGCACCGTGCAGTCCTTCGAGCTGTGGGACCCGGCCAAGCTCGGCGCGCTCGCCGGCTACACCGCGATCGCGCTGGCCTCCGGCCAGATCAGCGGCGCGCAGGGGCAGACCTTCACGGCCGGCGACATGGGATCGTTCACCATCGGCCAGGACAGCGTCGTGGTGCTCGGCAAGCCGACCGTCTTCGACAAGGCGAACATCGCCCAGTACCACTTCTGAACAGGTTCTGAGCAGGTTCTGAGGAGGTTCCGAGCAGGGGTCCGGGGCCGGCGCCGCGGGCGGCCGGCCCCGGCGGGCAGGCAACAGGGGATGAAGCGATTCATTCCGTGTGATTGAGTTGGCTCAGGCAGAAATCGCGACAGGTTCGCACTGTGGTGGCGGGACGGAGCGTGGGACCCATGGTGGGGATCAAGGACGTGGCACGGCAGGCCGGCGTCTCGGTCGGGACGGTGTCCAACGTGATCAACCGTCCTGACCTGGTGGCCGAGGAGACCAGGACCCGGGTCCAGTCGGTGATCGCCCGGCTCGGCTACGTGCGCAGCGAGTCGGCCCGCCAGCTGCGGGCCGGCGCCAGCCGCATCATGTCGCTGCTGGTGCTGGACATGGGCAACCCGTTCTTCGTCGCGGTGGCCAGCGGCGCCGAGCGCACCGCGCGCGCCGCCGGGCTCGGGGTGATGGTCTGCAACAGCGCGCAGAGCGTCAGCGAGGAACGCGAGTACCTCTCGCTCTTCGCCGAGCAGCGGGTGCGCGGCGTGCTGGTCACCCCCGCCGACGCCTCCGGGCGCAGCCTGGACGTGCTGCGCGCCCAGGGCATCCCGTTCGTGCTGGTCGACCGGGTGTCGGCGGACGAGGGCGTGTGCTCGGTGTCGGTGGACGACGTGGCGGGCGGCCGGCTGGCCGCGCAGCACCTGGTCCAGGCCGGACACCGCACGATCGTCTTCGTCGGCGGCCCGCCGGACCTGCCGCAGGTCCGCGACCGCAAGGCCGGGGCGCTCGCGGCGCTCGCCGAGGCGGGGCTGCCGCCGGAGGCGCTGGTGGAGGTCTCCGCCGAGCGCCTGGACGTGGCCGCGGGCCGCGACGCGGGCTCCCGGCTGCTCGGCCTCGGCCACCGGCCGACCGCGGTGTTCTGCGCCAACGACCTGCTGGCGCTGGGCGTGCTGCAGTCGATGTTCGCCGCGCGGATCAGCGTGCCGGACGAGATGGCGATCGTCGGCTACGACGACATCGAGTTCGCCGCGGCGGCGGCCGTGCCGCTCACCTCGGTGCGGCAGCCGGCGGTGGCGATGGGCCGGCTGGCCGCGGAGATGCTGATGGAGGAGACGGTCGGCGAGGGCGCGGCGCACCAGCACCGGCAGACCGTGCTCCAGCCCGAGCTGGTGGTCCGCGGCTCCAGCCTGCGGGGCCGCTGAGCGCTGAGCCGCTGAGGGTCGGCGGGGGTCGGCGGGGGCTGGCG
>JAJSZB010000614.1:0-2397 GCA_050613715.1 Streptomyces sp. IBSBF 3018 | reverse complement strand
CCCCCCCCCCCCCCCCCCCCCCCCCCCCCCCCCCCCCCCCCCCCCCCCCCCCCCCCCCCAACCCGGTCGCGGAACCGGTCGCGGAACCGCTCGCGGAAGCCGTCACAGGGGCGCTCGGGGAGACCGTCGCCGGGGCGGGGACGGATGGGGCCGCGGGCTGTGCGGCGACCGGGCCGGAGGGCGTGGGCGGCGCGAGGACGGACTCGTAGGCCGCGGCGACCGCCTCGGCCGTGCGGGCGATGTCGTAGCGTTCGACCGCCGGCGGCACCGGGAGGCGGCGGGAGCCGGCCAGGACCTCCGCGCGGATCGCGGCCGCGAGGTCCTCGGAGGACACGCGGCGCGCGCCCGGCGCGTACTCGGCCGGGAGGTCCTCCAGCGCCGGGCAGGCGACGTACAGCGCCGGCAGGCCCGCCGCGAGCGCCTCGACGACCGCGAGGCCGAAGGACTCCTCGGGGCTCGGCGAGACGAACAGGTCCATCGCGGACAGCAGTTCGGGGACGTCAGGCGCGCCGGGCGCGTCCGCCTCGGGGTGCTCGTGCGCGCCGGCGAAGTGCACGCGGCCCGCCGCGCCGACCCGGTGCACGGTGCGCAGCAGCGGCACCCGCTCGGGCCCGTCGCCCACCAGCAGCAGATGCGCGTCGCGGTTCGCGGCGACCGCCCGGACCAGCCGGTCGAAGTCCTTGCCCGGCGCTTGGCGGCCGACGCCGCCGACCACGTACGCGTACTGCGGGATGCCGAGCCGGCCGCGGACCGCCAGCCGCGCGGCCGGCGAGAAGGCGTGGCGGGCGGCGTCGATGCCGTTGGGTGCCAGGCGCACCCGCGCGGGGTCGACGCCCCACTCGCCGAGGCGCCGCGCGACGGTCTCGGAGACCGCGAGGGTGGTCGAGCCGAGCCGCTCGCTCGCGCGGTAGAGCGCGCGGACGCCGAGGGACAGCCTGCGGCCCTCGATCTGGCTGCGGCCCAGCGAGTGCTCGGTGGCGACGACCGCCCGGACCCCGGCGAGGCGCGCGGCGGCCCGCCCGTAGACGCACGCGCGGTACAGGTGGGTGTGCACGATGTCGTACGAGCCGGCCCGGATCAGCCGGGCGAGGCGGGGCAGCGCGGCGAGGTCGCGGTTGCCGTGCATCCCGAGGTGGGCGACCGGCACGCCGTCCCGGGCGAGGCCCTCCGCGACCAGCCCGGGGTTGGTCAGCGTGACCACCTCGCACTCGTACTCCTCCGGCAAGTGCCGCAGCAGCAGCCGCAGTTGCTGCTCGGCGCCACCGATGCCGAGGCCGGTGATGACGTGCAGGACTCTCATGTGTCCTCCCGGGAGGGTGCGGTGGGCTGCGGGCGCGGGGCGTTGCGGGACGCGGTGTCCGTCGAGCGGGACGCGCCGTCCGTCGGGGTGGGCGACGAACTGCCCGCCGAGGTGGGCGACGAGCTGCCCGCCGGGGTGGGCGACGAGCTGCGTGTCGCGGTGGATGCCGCGGTGGGTGGTGCGGGGTCCGTCGAGGTGCGCGGGGGCGTCGGCGTGGGCGTCGGCAAGTCGGCGAGGCGCGCGCCGCGCAGCCGGTGCAGGGCGCGTTTGGCGTGCAGGCGCGCGGAGTTGTCGCGTTCGCCGACGTACGTGCGCGGCAGCGCGTACGGCCCGGCGAGCGGCCCGGGGTCGACGGCGCACGCGTAGGCGTACCCGGCCCGGCGCGCCGCCCGCGCGGTGCGCGCGTCCACCGCGCCGTACGGGAAGCAGAACCCGCCGGGCGCGGCGCCGGTGATCTCCGCGAGCCGGCCGCGGCTGTCCGCGGTCTCGGCAGCCAGCTCCGCGTCGTCCAGGGCGGTCAGGTCCCGGTGGAGCAGGCCGTGCGAGCCGATCTCCATCCCCGCCGACTGCGCGGCGCGGACCCCGGTGGCGTCGAGCAGCGGCTTGCGCGGGCCGTCCGGGTCCCACGCGTTGTCGCCGCCGAGGCGGCCGGTCAGCACGAACACCGTTGCCGTGTGGCCGTATTCGTGCAGCAGCGGCACCGCTTCGGTGAGGAAGTCGGCGTAGCCGTCGTCGAAGGTCAGGCCCACCAGGCGGGCCGCGCGCCCCTGCGCCCGCGCCGCCAGCAGCTCGCGCATGCTCACGCCGGTCAGCCCGCGCCGGCTCAGCCACCGCAGCTGTCGCGCCAGCCGGTCCGGGCTGACCGTGACCTGGTACGGATCGTGCGAGACGCCGCCCACGGAGTGGTACATCAGCGCCCACGGCGCACGCCGCGCGGCGGCCTCGGACCTTGCGGGAACGACGAGTTCGGGCGTCATCTGCGGTCCTTACGTAGGGCGCCGGCGAACGCGCGGGTCGCGGCGCGGACTGAGCGGGGCGCCGCGCGCAGGACGCGGGCCGCGCGGGTGGCGAGCGGAGGCGGGGGAGCGGGGCGGACG
>JAJSZB010000613.1:0-2427 GCA_050613715.1 Streptomyces sp. IBSBF 3018 | reverse complement strand
GGGCTGCTAGGTGGTATTCCGGGCGGGCGCCCGCGCGCCGCGGCGCCGCGCGGTGCCGCCGGGTATGGGGCGGGGGCGGGATGGGGGGCATGGGATGAGCGCCGACACCGTAGCGCCCGGCGGCGTCGCCACCGTCACCACCGACCTGGAGGTGACCGGCATGACGTGTGCGGCCTGCGTGAGCCGGGTGGAGAAGCGGCTGGCCCGCCTCGACGGCGTCACCGCCGCGGTGAACCTCGCCACCTCGACCGCGCGGGTGACCCACCCGGCCTCGGTCGACGCGGCCGCGCTCGTCGCGCAGGTCGAGGCGGCCGGCTACGGCGCGACCGCGCGCGGGCCGCGGGACCAGGCCGCGCCGCCCGTGGACTCCGCTGCGGGGCAAGGGAGTTCGACCACGCGCGAGAAAGCGGTCCTGGCCGTCGTCGCGGCGCTGTCGCTGCCGGTGATGGCGCTGTCGATGGTGCCGTCGTGGCAGTTCCCCTACTGGCAGTGGTTGTGCTTCGCGCTCGCCGCGCCGGTGGCGACATGGGGCGCGTGGCCGTTCCACGCGAAGGCGCTGCGCGGCGCCCGGCACGCGACCGCGACCATGGACAGCCTGGTGTCCCTGGGCGTCGTCGCGTCCTTCGGCTGGTCGGCGTACGCGCTGCTGTTCGGCGGCGCGGGCGGCGGCGGGGACTACCGGATGGCGTTCTCGCTGCTGCCGTCCGCGTCGTCGGAGCCGCGCGTCTATCTGGAGGGCGCGGTCGGCGTGCCGCTCGCGGTGCTGGCCGGGCGGCTGCTGGAGGGCAGGGCGCGGCGCGGCGCGGGGTCGGCGCTGCGGGCGCTGGCCCGGCTGACCGTCGCGGAGGCCACGGTCCGCGGGCCGGACGGCGCGGAACGCGTGATCCCGCTCGAACGGCTGCGTGTCGGCGACGAGTTCACCGTGCGCCCGGGTGAACGCGTGGCCGCGGACGGCGTGGTGGTCGAGGGCGCGTCCGCGCTGGACGTGTCCCTGATGACCGGCGAGAGCGCGCCCGTCGAGGTACGGCCCGGTGACGCGGTGGCCGGCGGCGCGGTCAACGCGGGCGGGCTGCTCGCGGTGCGCGCGACCGCGGTCGGCGCCGACACCCAACTCGCCGTCATGGCACGGCTGGTGGCCGACGCCCAGACCGGCAAGGCGCGCGCGCAGCGCCTCGCGGACACGGTGGCCGGGGTGTTCGTGCCGTGCGTGCTGGTGCTCGCGGTCACCGTCCTCGGCTTCTGGCTGGGCGCGGGCGCCTCCGCGGAGTCGGCGGTCACCTGCGCGGTCGCGGTGCTGGTCGTCGCCTGCCCCTGCGCGCTCGGACTGGCCACGCCCACCGCCCTGTTGGCCGCGACCGGCCGCGGCGCCCAACTGGGCGTCCTGGTCGGCGGCGCGCGGGCGCTGGAGTCGCTGCGCGCGATCGACACCGTCGTCCTGGACAAGACCGGCACCCTCACGGCCGGCCGGATGTCCGTCGCCCGCGTCACCGTACGGCCCGGCGGTCGCTCGGAGGCCGACGTGCTGGCGCTGGCGGGGGCGGTGGAGCAGGGGTCGGAGCATCCGCTGGGGCGTGCGATCGCCGAGCACGCGCGGGCCGCGGCTCGCGAAGTGCGCCCGGACGCAGGGGGGTTGAGGGCCGGCGCGGCGGGGCCGGCGGCGCTGCCGCGGGTCGAGGGGTTCGTCGCCGAGCCGGGGGTCGGCGTCAGCGGGAAGGTCGCGGGGCCGCGCGGGGTGCACGAGGTGGCGGCCGGCAGGCCGGGCGCGTTGTCCGGGGTCCTCGGCGAGGCGGTGGCCGCGGCGGGACGGGCCGCGCACAGCTGTGTGCAGGTCACCGTCGACGGCGTGCCGGAGGCCGTGCTGGAACTGGGCGACGTGCTGCGCCCCGACGCCTACCGCGCCGTCGAGCACCTGCGGCGCCTCGGCGTGGTCCCGGTGCTGGCCACCGGCGACCACGAGGCCCCGGCGCTGGCCGTGGCCGAGGCGCTGCGCATCGACCGCGTCCACGCGGGGTGCTCGCCGCGGGACAAGGCCGAGCTGGTCGCCGGGTTGCGCGCCGCCGGGCACCGCGTCGCGGTCCTCGGCGACGGCGTGAACGACGCGGCGGCGCTGGCGGCGGCCGACCTCGGCATCGCGATGGGCACCGGCACGGACGTCGCCGCGGCGGCGGCCGACGTCGCCCTCGTACGCCCGGGCATCCAGCCGGTCGCCGACGCGGTACGGCTCGCCCGCCGCACCCTGGGCACCATCCGCGCGAACCTCGCGTGGGCCTTCGCGTACAACGCCGTCACCGTGCCGCTGGCCGCGACCGGCTGGCTCGACCCGATGCTCGCGGCGGTCGCGATGTCCGCGAGTTCGCTGCTGGTCGTGGGCAACAGCCTGCGGCTGCGGACGTGGCGGCCGGGGCCGGCCGGGCGGGGGCCGGGGCG
>JAJSZB010000612.1:0-2434 GCA_050613715.1 Streptomyces sp. IBSBF 3018 | reverse complement strand
GGAAGTCGCCGCGGAACGGCCGGAGTTCGGGGGGTGGGGTGGTGCGGGATGGTGGCGCGGGGCGGTGCTGCGCGCCGGCGCCCGGCGGCCGGGGGTCAGCCGGCCGGGGGTCAGCCGGCCGGCATCGGGCCGTGCCGCACGCCGAGCGCGGCCAGCCGCTCCCGGTGCGCGGTCAGCGCGGGCAGGAAGTCCTCGGCCCAGCGGCTGCCGGGGTTCCACACCCGGTCGGCGAGCGCGCACAGCCGCGGGAAGAGCAGGTACTCCGCCTCCTGCTCGTCCGCGACGAACTCCGTCCACAGGTGCCCCTGCGTGCCCAGCACCCGGGCCGCGGCCTGCGGTTCCCAGGAGCCGGGCGCGGTGTCGGTGCCGTGCACCGCGCGCAGCTCCACCGGGTCGCCGGCCTGGCCGAGCGGCTCACCGGGGTCGGCGGACTGCGGATAGTCGAAGTACGTCGAGCGGTGCGGCGACATCACCACGTCGTGGCCGCGCCGCGCGGCGGTCAGCCCGTGGTCGGCGTCGCGCCACGGCATCACGGTGAAGCCGGGCGGCGGCGCGCCGGAGTCCTCCGCCCAGCACAGCGGCCTGCGCCCGGCCGCCGTCAGATGGTCGCCGATCCGGCCGAGGAACCAGCCGTGCAGCGCCTTGGCGGCCGGCAGCCCCTCGTCGGCCGCCCGGCGCAGCGCCGCGGGGGAGGTCTCCCACTCCACCACCGGGCACTCGTCGCCGCCGATGTGCACGTACGGCGAGGGGAACAGGTCCATCACCTCGTCCAGCACGGTCCGGCAGAAGTCCAGCGCCTGGTCGTGCACCCCGAGGACCTGCTCGCACACGCCCCAGTCGGTCCACACGTCCAGCGTCCGGCCGGGCACGTTGCCCAGCTCCGGGTAGGCCGCCAGCGCCGCCCGGGTGTGGCCGGGCATCTCGATCTCCGGCAGCACGGTGACCCCGCGCGCGGCCGCGAACGCCACCAGCTCGCGCAGTTGCGCCGCGGTGTACGCGCCGCCGTGCGGCCGGTCGTCGTGGTGCGGGCTGCCGGCCCTGCCGACCATCGAGCGGGCCCGGAAGGCGCCGACCTCGGTCAGCCGCGGGTAGGCGGCGACCGGCATCCGCCAGCCCTGGTCGTCGGTGAGGTGCAGGTGCAGCACGTTCAGCTTGTGCAGCGCGATCAGGTCGACGAAGCGGCGCACGAACGACATCGGCAGGAAGTGCCGCGAGACGTCCAGCATCGCGCCGCGCCAGCCGTACCGCGGCGCGTCCGCGATCCGCACGGCCGGCAGCCGCCACCGCACCCCCGCCGCCGGGCGCTCCGACAGGGCCTGCGCGGGCAGCAGTTGGCGGAGCGTCTGCACGCCGTGCAGCAGCCCGGCCGGGCGCGGCGCGCGCAGCAGCACCCGGTCGGGCGTGACGGTCAGCTCGTACGCCTCGGCGGCGACGTGGCCGGCCGGCAGCCCCGCGCCCGCCGCCGGGTCCAGGGCGAGCACCACGGCGCCGTCGGCGGAGTCCGGCAGCGGCAGCCCGGTGGCGGGGCGCAGCAGCGTGCGCAGCAGCCGCGCCGCGTCCAGCCGGTGCACCGCGGGCCAGCGGTTGGCGCCGTCGCCCACGTACCCCGAGAACCCCTTCTCGCGGGCGATCGCGACCAGCCGCGGCATGAACCCGTGGTCGCCCGTCCCGTGCACGGTCGGCGCGAACCGCGCGATCGACGTGCGCACCCCGCGCCGCGCCAGCGCCAGCGCCGCGTTCTCACTGGCGATCCGCGGCTCCGTCGACGCCGGGTCGGCCACGATGTCCTCGGTGGCCACCACCCCGGGCCCGGCGATCCGCGCGGCCATCAGCGTCCCCGACGCGATCACCAGCGGCCTGCCCGACCCTTCGAGCACCCCGCCCATCGCCTCGATCGCGGTGAGGTCCTTGCGCGCGTTGGCCACGAAGGTGGCCTCGAAATTGCTCAGGTCGTGGTTGTAGGCGAGGTGCGCGACCGCCTCGGCGGCCGCCGCGCCCTCGCGCAGGGCGTCGAGGTCGTCGAGGTCCCCGCGGTGCGGCCGCGCCCCGGCCTCGGCCAGCGCCTTCGCGCCGGCGTCCGAGCGCGCCAGCGCGACGACCTCGTGCCCGGCGTCGAGCAGCTCGCGGACGAGGGCGGAACCGATGAAACCGGTGCCGCCGGTGACGAAAACACGCATGGTGCGGTCCTTCGCGGAGGATGCGGATGGGATATGCGGCGGGCGGTCGCCGAATCCTCGGCCCGGACCGCCCCGCCGTCCCCTCCATCGTCGGAACGCGGCCGGCCCCGCGTCCAATGCCTGTTGCGTACGGAGCAATACGGATCGGGCAACACCCCAGTTCGTACGGCATCACCCGGCTCCGCACCCGCAGGTCCGTGATTACCCTGGAGGCATGACGGCACCCGTCCCGCCCACCCCGGATTCCGGCCCGGACC
>JAJSZB010000611.1:0-2462 GCA_050613715.1 Streptomyces sp. IBSBF 3018 | reverse complement strand
GTGTCCGGTCCCCTGCCCATGCCCTGCCCGTCCCCTGTTCGGCGGTCCGCCACGGGCCCGCCGCCGGGCCGGCCCGTGTCCTACGGGCGGTCACACTCGCGGCGCCACTTGATCGCGCCTGGTCCGTACGGTCACGAACGTGCAACGGCTCCCCGGCCGCAACCCGCTGGCCAACGGGCCGGCCGGGCCCTCATGTGACCGTTTCGCAACAGTCGGCCGGGGTGGGCCGCACGGGGGACCGGGCGCCGCGGGGCGTCCCCATACTGGTGGGCGTGTCGCGCGTACTCCTGATCGAAGACGACCCCGCCGTCCGGCAGGCGGTCGCCTGGGGGCTGGGGCACAGAGGACACGACGTGGCGGCCGCCGCCAGCGGCGAGGAGGGCCTGGCCGCGATGCGGTCGCACCGGCCCGACGTGGTGGTGCTCGACCTGATGCTGCCGGAGATGTCCGGCCTGGAGGTGTGCCGGCGGATCCGCGAGCACGACCAGATACCCGTCATCATCGTCACCGCCCGCGGCGACGACGTGGACGTGGTGGTCGGCCTGGAGGCGGGCGCCGACGACTACGTCGTCAAGCCGGTCCGCGCGAGCGTCCTGGAGGCGCGGATGCGCGCGGTGCTGCGCCGCACCGGCCCCGGGACCGAGCCGAAGGGCCGCCCGCCCCTGCACACCTACGGCGACCTGACCGTCGACCGCGCCGCCCTGACCATCACCCACCGCGGCGAGCCCGTGCCGCTCGCCCCCTCGGAACTGCGGCTGCTGCTGGTGCTGTCGCAGTCACCGGGCCAGGTCTTCAGCCGCCAGCAGCTGCTGGAGATCGTCTGGGAGCACAGCTACCACGGCGACATCCGGCTGGTCGACGCCTGTGTGAAGCGGCTGCGCGGCAAGCTCGGCGAGAGCGCGGGCGGCCCCGGCCACATCGAGACGGTGCGCGGCTTCGGCTACCGCTTCCGTACCGCCTGAGACGGGGGCGCGAGCATGGCGAGACTGCCCGTCGTCCTCCGCAGCCTGCGGTTCCGGCTGGTCGCCGGGTTCGCCCTGGTGGCCGTCGTGAGCGCGCTCGGCACCGGCGCGCTGACCTTCCGCGAGGCCCGCACCAGCGTGCTCAAGCAGGGCCAGGACAGCGTCGTCGACCAGTTCCGGGAGAGCGTCGACGCCGTCACCCCGGAGCTGTCCGCGCCGCTGGACCAGGACCGGCTCGCCGCCGTCGTCGGCCAACTGGCCACCGCCCACCGGTCCCAGCACTGGCGGATCGCCGCCACGTACCGCGGCGCCCGGGTCGGCTCCGAGAGCGGCGACGCCTTCCCCGAGCTGACGCCCGAGCTGGTCCGCTCCGTCGACACCCGGCTGGCCGCGGTCTTCCAGCGGGTGCGCACCGCCGGCCGCTCCTCCCTGGTGGTGGGCCTGCCCGTCGCCTACGGGTCCGGCGACGCCGGATCCGTCCGCAGCGGACTCGCCTTCTACCTCGTGGTGCCGCAGACCGAGGAACAGCGCGACGTCCGGGCGCTGGTCACGGCCATCGAGCGGGCGAGCGTGCCGGCACTGTGCCTGGCCGTGCTGCTCGCCCTCGTCGTCGCCGGCAGCGTACTGCGCCCGATCCGGGCGCTGCGCCAGGCCACCCGCAGGATGGCCGACGGGCGGCTCGACACCCGTCTGGCCGTCAACGGCTCCGACGAACTCGCCGACCTGTCCAGGACGTTCAACGACACCGCGGACGCCCTGGAGCAGTCGGTCTCCGAACTGCGCCGGATGGAGGCCCAATCCAGGAGGTTCGTGGCCGACGTCTCGCACGAACTGCGCACACCGCTCGCGGCGATGTCGGCGCTCACCGAGGTCCTGGACGAGGAGTCGCTGCGCCTGGAGCACGGCACCGCCGAGGCGATCCGGCTGATCACCGACGAGACCGGACGGCTGGTCCGCCTGGTCAACGACCTGATGGAGATCTCCCGCTTCGACGCGGGGGCCGTCGAACTCAGCCTGGACGAGATCGACCTGGCCGAGTCCGTCCGGCAGAGCCTGGCCGCGCGCGGATGGGACGCCGGGGTCCGGACGCGGCTCCCGGACGCGCTACGGGCGCAGGTCGATCCGCGGCGCTTCGACGTGGTCGTGGCCAACCTCGTCGGCAACGCGCTGCGGCACGGCGCCCCGCCCGTCACGGTCGACCTGGCGGCGCGCCGGGACGGCGCCGGCCGTCCGTGGGCCCGGCTGGTGGTCGCCGACCGCGGACCGGGCATCGGCGCGGCCGCGCTGCCGCACATCTTCGAACGGTTCTACAAGGCGAGCTCCGCGCGCGTGCGCAGCGACAGCAGCGGGCTGGGCCTGGCCATCACGGCGGAGAACGTCGCGCTGCACGGCGGCCGCGTGCGCGCGCAGAACGCGCCCGGCGGCGGCGCGGTCTTCACGGTCGACCTGCCGGTGCGGCCGGCCGGGCAGGGCGGGGAGGAGCGCGCATGAGGGGACCGG
>JAJSZB010000610.1:0-4923 GCA_050613715.1 Streptomyces sp. IBSBF 3018 | reverse complement strand
TGCTCAGAGTGAGCGGGCGAGGGGAGAGGGTGCCCGGTGTGCGATCGCGCAGGCCGTGGGTCTTCCGGACTGGGCTCCTCCGTTTTCGTGGTATTTCAGGGCAATTCAGAAGAGGTGGGCGGCTGGGGGTAAGCGGAGGATGGAGTGCGTAAGCGGGGGAGATGGCTGAAAAACGGCCACACCGGCGTCGGGGGCGAGCCGGGGGCCGAGGGGGATGTGCCGCATACGTACGCCGGTCGGGGGACCTGTGTACGGGCGTGCGCCGAGCAGACACATGCACGGGGGGTGAGATGTTCCGAGGGCAGCGGCCGTGCCGTTCTGCCCGCCTGCGAGACGGCCTGGCGCCGCCCGGGCTTCGGCCCCGGACGCCGGCCTGCTGTCCCGGGCCTTCGCGCCGAGCGTCGGTCCGGCTCATGAGACCCAACCCGGAACGCGGGCGTTTCCCTTCCGCCCGCTCATGTGGCGGTGCTGCGGATTCTGACGGGGGCTCCGCAGCACCGCCCTCTCCCACGGCGACGCGGACCCGCGGCCGCGTCTTCCGGCCGCCGGACCGCGCGGACAGGGAACAGTTTCAGCCATCTGCCCGGTCCGACGCCGCGCTCATCACCGTACGCAGCCGCCAGGACGCGTCGGCCGCCGCGGGTCCGGCCCCCCACCCGTACGTGAAGCCCGTACGTGAAGCCCGTCCGCGAAGCCGGCGCGGGACGCGCGGACGCCGGCGCCGGACGCGCGGACGGGTTACGGATCAGGCGGTGAGCTTGGGCAGCACCTCGCGGCCGAAGACCTCCAGGAACTCGTCCTGGTTGCGGCCGACGTTGTGGATGTAGATGCGGTTGAAGCCTGCGTCCACGTACTTCTGGAGGGAGGCGCGGTGCACGTCGGGGTCGGAGCTGACGACCATGCGGCCCTCGAAGTCCTCGCGCCGCACCAGCTTCGCCATCTGCGCGAAGTCGAACGGTGACCGCACGTCGGCCTTGGGGAACTTCATGCCGCCGTTGGGCCACTGCTCCATCGCGTTGGTCCACGCCTCCTCGTCGGTGGGGGCCCACGACAGGTGCACCTGGAGGAGTTTGGGCATGGTGTCGGGGTCCTTGCCGGCCTTGCGGGCGCCGATGCCGAAGTTCTCCAGCACCATGGCGAGCTTCTCCAGCGACGCGCCGGGCGTGATCAGTCCGTCGGCCAGCTCGCCGGTCTTGCGGGAGGTGTAGGGGGCGGCGGAGGCGACGTACACCGGCGGCGGGGTGTCGGGCAGCGTCCACAGCCGGGTGGTGTGCAGCTTGAAGAACTCGCCCTGGTGCTTGACGTCCTTGCCGCTGAACAGCTTCCTGATCACCTCCAGCGCCTCCAGCATGCGCCGCACCCGCTCGGCCGCTTCGGGCCAGTAGCCGCCGATCACATGCTCGTTGAGCGCCTCGCCGGAGCCGATGCCCAGCCAGGTGCGGCCCGGGTACGTCGCCTCCAGGGTGGCCGCGGCCTGCGCGACGATCGCCGGGTGCATGCGGAACGAGGGGCAGGTCACGCCGGGGCCGAGGTCGCCGCCGGTGTTCTCGGCGAGCGAGGCGAGCACGCTCCACACGAACGACGCCTCGCCCTGCTCGGGGACCCACGGCTGGAAGTGGTCGGCGGCCATCTGCCCGGAGAAGCCGTGCTGCTCCGCGAGCGCCGCGAGGCGGATCGACTCCCGGGGCGAGAACTGCTCCAGGGCGGCCGCAATACCGATCTGAATGTTACTCATGAGATCAATGATACGGCGGGGTTCTCATCTCGCCTCGCGCGGCCGCGATAATGGACGAAAGCAATATGGAAGAGGCGTGGGTCACACCCCCAACAGACGCTGGATATCGTACCCAACCCTTTGATCGCGTCCGCAGTCGGAGTTCTTCTCCGGCGGGTCGCCGGGGGATCTCAGGAAGAGTTGAGGGCAACGGGGAAGAGGAGATGTTCATGACGACAAGTACGCTCACGTCGAGCGTGGAGAACCTGGATTCCGAGGCCGCGGCAGCGGTCCGGGTGGTGTCCAGGGTCAACGCCGCGTGGGACAAGAACGACGCCGAGGAGTTCGCCTCCGTCTATACGGAGGACGCCACGCTGATCCTTTCGGGCGACCGGTTCTTCGAGGGCCGCGAGCACATCGCCAGGGAGCTCGCGCTGTCGTTCGCCGGCCCGCACAAGGGGACGCGGCTGATCGCCGACGTGGTCAGCTTCCACTGGATCGCGCCGGGGCTCGCGGCGATCGTCACCGAGGGCGGCGTGGTGGCCCCGGGCGAGGACACGTTCATCTGGGACCGCGCGCTGCGCGCCACCTGGGTCGCGTCCCGGCAGGAGGACGGCGGATATCTCGTCGCCGCCTACCAGAACGGCCGGCGCGCGGACGGTGCGCTGAAGGGCGAGGGGGAGAAGTGACCCGGGGGGGGGGGGGGGGGGGGGGGGGGGGGGGGGGGGGGGGGGGGGGGGGGNCCCCCCCCCCCCCCCCCCCCCCCCCCCCCCCCCCCCCCCCCCCCCCCCCCCCCCCCCCCCCCCCCCCCCCTCGCCGCGCACCGAATTCTCGGCAGATTCCTCCGTTCCGTTCATCTGATTTCCTATTCCGCTTGAACGCCGCCGGGAAGAAAACGGAACCGGCGGAATCGATTCCGGCGCGGAACGGCGGACGCCACCGGAGAAACGGGGTGTTCCGCTCCGGATGGAGAATCCCCCGCGTGTCGGAATATGCCGCCGGGGTTTCGGAACGCCGAAGATCCCGCGGGCCGCGGGAAACCCGTGGACGGCGGCCCCCGGGAAACCCGCGGACGGTGACCGCGGGGAAACCCGGACGGCGGGCACGGGGAAACCCGGCGGACACCCGACCGCCGCAGGAGCCGCTCGGCTGCCGCGCATCGACGCGAGGCCGGTCCGCGCCCAAACCGCACCCGGAGCCGGCCCGCGCGGCCCCTCGCGCACCCGCGCCGACTCAGTGCGCCTGCTGCGCGTGCCGGGGCAGCAGGCCGACGAGCAGCAGTGTGAGGACGTTCAGCCCCGCGGTGATCGCGAAGACCAGCTCCGCGGCGGAGCGGTAGGAGTGCGCCGAGGGGTGGCCGGCGCGGGCGAAGAAGACCGTGCCGAGCGCCGCGACGCCGACCGCTCCGGCGAACTGCTGGACCGCGTTGAGCAGTCCCGCGCCGGTGCCGACCTCCTCAGGCGTGGCGTCGCCGATGATGAAGTCGACCAGCGGCACGAAGACCAGCCCGGAGCCGAAGCCGGTGAGCAGCAGCGCGGGGGCCAGCTTCCAGACGGTGATCGCGTCGGCCCAGTGCGCGACGGACCACCACAGGGCCAGCAGGCCGGCGACGGCGAGGAAGAGGCCCAGGTGCAGGGTGGCGCGGCCGAGCTTCTCGGCGAGCACCGCACCGGCCAGCAGCACGGCGACCGCGGTGCCCAGCGCCCAGGGGATGAGCGTGAGGCCGGTGCGCAGCGGCGTCCAGTGCATGCCCTGCTGCAGCAGCAGGTTGACGACGAGGACGAACGCGCTCAGTGACGCGTAGAAGCCGGCGACGATCGCCAGGCCCACGACGAAGCTGCGCTTGCGGAACAGGGTCGGCGCGATGACCGGGTGCGCGCTGCGGCGCTGGGAGACCACGAAGAGCGCGAGCAGGACGACCGAGGCGGCGAGCATCGCGTACGTCCAGGCGGGCCAGCCCAGCTCGCGGCCCTGGATGAGCGGGACGATGAGCAGCGCCGAGGCCGCGGTGAGCAGGCCGACGCCGGTGAGGTCGAGGCGCGCGGTCCGGTCCTCGCCGCCCTCGCGCGGCAGCACGCGCCGGCCGAGCAGGCCGGCGGCGACGCCGAAGGGGACGTTGATCAGGAAGATCGAGCGCCACTGGCTGCCGAACAGGTCCAGGTGCAGCAGCCAGCCGGCCAGGATCGGCCCGGCCACCATGGTCATGCCCATCAGCGGGCCGACCGGGGTCAGCGCCTTGCGCAGGTGCTGCGGCGGGAAGACGACCTTCACCAGGGCCAGGCCCTGGGGGATCATCACCGACCCGGACAGGCCCTGGAGGGTGCGGGCGACGATCAGGAAGCCCGCGCTGGGCGCGAGTCCGCAGGCCAGCGAGGCCAGGGTGAAGCCGGTCATGCCGAGCAGGAACAGCCGGCGGCGGCCGAGCAGGTCGCCGAGCCGGCCCGAGGTGACCAGGCCGAGGGCGAAGGCCGCGGTGTAGGCGCTGAGCACCCACTGCACGGTCACCTCGCCGCCGCCGAGGTCGGCGCGGATGGAGGGGCCGGCGAGGTTGGCGATGCTGGAGTCGATCAGGTCCATGAGGTCGGCGAGGACCACGACGACGAGGACGAGCCAGGTGGTGCGGGTCGGCCGCGCGTCGGCGGCGGTGGGCGTGCGGGCGGTGGGGAGCTGGTCGGTAGTCACGAACACTGTTCTACTAGCGATCGATGTTCGTCGCAAGGCGAACAGCGTTCGTTGTGATGTGGAACACTGTTCGCCGGGGTCGCCGGACCGGGCGCACGGCGCGGTGCGGCGGGCCGCCGGGGCGCCCGGCCTACGTCACCGGTCCGCGGTCGCGCGCTACGGTCAGCGGTCCGCGGTCACCGGTGTGGGGTCGCCGGGTGGTGTCGCCGGGTGGGACCGCCGGGTGGGGTCGCGCGCTACGGTCAGCGGTCCGCGGTGGTCACCAGGCCGTGCCGCCAGGCCCAGGCGATGAGGGCGCCGCGGTCCTCCAGCGCGAGCTTGGACAGCACGTGGTTGAGGTGCGTCTTCACGGTGGCCTGGCTGACCACCATCTCGCGGGCGACCTGGCGGTTGTTGAGCCCCTGGGCGACCAGGCGGACGACGTCGACCTCGCGGCGGGTCAGGCCCTCGGCCTCCGGCGGGAGCGCGGCGTGGTCCGCGGGGTCCGCGCCCCCCGCGGCGGGGGACGTCGCCGGGGGCCCGGCGGC
>JAJSZB010000060.1:0-25382 GCA_050613715.1 Streptomyces sp. IBSBF 3018 | reverse complement strand
CCCCCCCCCCCCCCCCCCCCCCCCCCCCCCCCCCCCCCCCCCCCCCCCCCGCCGCCCCCCGCCCCCCCCCCCCCCCGCCGTCGGGGTCAGGAGAGCGTGCTGATGGTGCTGCGGACCTTGGTGGCGATCTCGGTCGGCAGCGGCGCGTAGCCCGCGGTGGACAGCTTCGCCTGGCCGGCGTCGCTGGCGATGTAGTTCAGGAAGGACTTGGTCAGCGGCAGGGTGCCGGCCTTGTTGCCCTTGTCGCAGGCGATCTCGTACGTCACCAGGACGATCGGGTAGGCGTTGTCCGCCTTGGTGGTGTACGCGGCGCTGAGGTCCAGCGCCAGGTCGGAGCCGGTGCCGACGACCTTGGCCTGCGCGATGCCCGCGGAGGCGTTGGCGGTGGTGGCCTCGACCGGCTGCGAGGCGCCGGTGTTGATCTTGACGGTGGGGATGTTCTGCGAGGTCGCGTACGACAGCTCGAAGTAGCCGATGGAGCCCTCGGTCTGCTTGACCAGCGCGGCCACGCCGGAGGACTTCGCGGCGGCCTGGCCGCCCTTGCCCGCCCACGCCTTGGCGTGCGGGTACGGCCAGTCGGCCTTGGCCGCGCCGCCCAGGTACTTGGTGAGGTTGTCGGTGGTGCCGGAGTCGTCCTGGCGGTGCACCGACTGGATCTTGGTGCTCGGCAGGTTCACGCCCGAGTTCAGGGCCTTGATCGCCGGGTCGTTCCAGGTGGTGATCTTGTTGTTGAAGATCTTCGCCAGGGTCGGGGCGTCCAGCACCAGGTTGTTCACACCGGGCAGGTTGTAGCCGATGGCGATCGGGCCGCCGACCATCGGGATGTTGATGCCCTCGCCGCTCGCGCAGACCTTCTTGGAGGAGGCGACCTCCTCCGGCTTCAGCGGGGAGTCGGAGCCGGCGAAGGCGTCCGTGCCCTGGTTGAAGTCGACGATGCCCTCACCGGAGGACGACGGCTTGTAGTTGATCGTCGCGCCGGGGCAGGCCTGCTGGTAGTCCTTGACCCACTGCTCGATCGCGTTCTGCTGTGCGGTGGAGCCGGACGAGAGGATCTGGCCCTTCTCGCAGGAGATGCCGGACGCGTTGGCGCTGCTGCTGCTCGACTGGCCGCCGGCGCTCGGGCTGGAGGAGCTGTTGTCGCTGCCGCTGTTGTCGTCCGAACCGCAGGCGGTCAGGACCAGCGCCCCGGTAATCGCGACCGCGCCGACGGTCAGGGCCCGCAGCCCGCTCTTACGCTGAAGCTTCACCTTCGTGTGTTCCTTCCGAGAGCCCGCCGGTGGACGGCGAAGCAGAGGGTCGTGTGTTTCTGCATCCACCCGGCGGCATGATGCGCACCGGTACGGCCGAAATTAGGCAGATCAGGTGAAGCGCCCGGCCGGTGGGAATGAACACGAGGTGAACCTCGTGCGTCGGTGCGGTAGCACGTCGTGCGCCGCCCGGGAAAACGCACGTTCCGCACCACATGTCACACCCGTCGCGCGGCCGGATCGGCGCCGCGCGCACCGGGGTGCCGTACGCGCCGGGCGCGCCCTACGAGCCGGCGTGCTCCCCGCGCCGCCCGACGTGCCCCGCGCGCACTTACGCCCGCGGGCCGTCGGGCCCGAGCGGGGGCGCCGCGTCCAGGACCGGGCGGTCCCGGTCGTGGGTCAGGCGGATGCGTGCGGTGGCGAGCGGCAGCCAGGCTATCCGGTCCACCTCGCGCGAGGGCGTGAAGTCGCCGCCGACCGCTTCTGCGACCCAGTAGCGGACGACCTTGGGGCGGCCCTCGACGAAGTAGCGGATCGTCGTCAGCTCCTCGCCGAGCACGCACTCCATGCCGGTCTCCTCCCGGGTCTCGCGCCGCGCCGCCGCGGCGAAGTCCTCGCCACGCTTCAGCTTGCCCTTGGGAAGGCTCCAGTCGTCGTAGCGCGGCCGGTGCACCAGGACGATCTCGACGCCGCGGCCGGCCGCCGAGCGGCGCCACAGCACGGTGCCGGCCGCGCGCACCAGGTCGTGCGGCTCCGCTCCCGGCGCCGGGTGCACGGAGGTCACCGGGCCCGGGCCCCCGGCACCACGGGCTGCGGCGCGGCCCCGGCCGCGCTCCCGGGCCTGCCGGCCGGCCGGGGCCGGCCGGCCTCGGAGCGGCTGCCTGCGGGCCGGTCGCCTGCGGGCCCGCCGCCCTCGGCGCGGTCGCCGGCCTCCGGGAGCGGCTGCCACAGCCGGGAGAAGGCGAAGCGCGCGGCCTCCACCTCGTGCCGCTGGTCGGCGTGGAGCACGCCCAGCGCGTACGCCGTCGCCGGGGCGATCCGCGGGGTGCGCGCCGCCGCGGCCACCGCGGAGGCGCACTCGGCCGCCTCGTAGTGCCGGGTCAGCAGCGCCGACGCCTCGGCCAGCCGCGAGGCGTCGCCGGCCCCCGCCCCGGGCACCTCGGCGGCGTAGCGGGCCAGCCGCAGCAGCACCCGCACCTGGTGCCAGGGCGCGTCCTGCAGGTCGGCGGCCAGGTCCGCGCCGAGCGCGGCCTGCACGGCCTCGGCGTTGTACGGGTGCCCGGCGCGGTGCAGCGGCAGCGCGGCGGCCGCGTCGGCGAGCCGGGCGTGGGCCGCGGCGGCCAGCGGCGGCAGCGCCTCGGCGGCGGGCCGGGCGGCGGCCGGCGTCAGCGGCACCTCGGAGGCGAGCACCGCGACGGCGTCGGCCAGCGCGTGGAAGCGGGAGGAGCCCATCGCCTGCAGCGTCGCGGAGTGCGCGCGGGTACGGGCCAGGGTGAGCTGCCGCTCCAGCAGCGCGGCGGCCCGCGCCGCGCCCAGCGCCGGCGGCTCGTCGGCCGCGGACAGCCGGCGCAGCGCCTCCAGCAGCCGGTCGAGGCGGCCGGTGTACTCCGGCTCGCGGCCCAGCGTCGCGGCCAGCCAGCCCAGCTCGGTGCGCAGCGGCTCCGCCCACGCCTCGTCCACCAGCGGCGCGTACGTGCGCAGCGCGCCGGACAGCCGGCGGGCGCTGCGGGCCAGCTGCGGCTCGGCCTGACCGTCGGCGTCGCCGCGCAGGCCCAGGGCCCTCAGGAAGGCGGTGGCCTGGCCGCGCAGGTACGCGCCGAGCACGTCGCCCGCGGCCCCGGAGCCCGCGTCCGCGCCGCCGGGGCCCGGGTCCGCGCCGCTGGGGCCGCCCGTGCCGCCGGGACTGCCCGTACTGCCGGGGCCGCCTGTACCGCCCGCGCCGCCGGGGCTGCCCGTATCGCTCGTGCCGCCCGGGTCGAGTGCGCCCGGGTCGGGGTGCGGCGGCGGGAGGAGGGCCGGCGGCGGGCCGTCGGCGTCCATGTCGCGGTTCACCACTGCTGCGCTCCCCGTGTCCCCGTCGTCCGCGGGGCGACGGCCGCCGCGGGTGCTCGTCGTGCCCGGCCGGCCGGGACGGCCGCTCCGGTCGCGGATCTGCGGTGCGGGGACCGCGGCCCCCGCACCGGTCGTGTCATGTCGCTGCTGACGGGCCACGCCGGCGCCTCCGGGCGTCGATCAGCATCTCCTGGACGTTGCGCAGTGGCCGCCCCTCGGCGTCCGTGCTGTGCCGGGTCCAGTCCCCGTCGGCGGCCAGGTGCCAGGAGGACGTGCTGTCCGACATCCCGGTCTCCAGCAGACGGTTGAGGGTGGAGCGGTGCACCGGGTCGGCGACCCGGACCAGCGCCTCGATCCGGCGGTCGAGGTTGCGGTGCATCATGTCGGCGCTGCCCAGCCAGACCTCGGGCTCGCCGCCGTTGCCGAACACGAACACCCGCGAGTGCTCCAGGAACCTGCCGAGCACGCTGCGCACCCTGATGTGCTCCGACAGGCCCGGCACGCCCGGGCGCACCGCGCAGATGCCGCGCACCCAGATGTCCACCGGCACCCCGGCCTGCGAGGCGCGGTAGAGGGCGTCCACCACCGCCTCGTCGACGATCGAGTTGACCTTGATCCGCACGTACGCGGGCCGGCCGGCCCGGTGGTGCTGGATCTCGGCCTTGATCCGCGAGATCAGCCCGTCGCGCAGGCTGCGCGGCGCGACCAGCAGCCGGTTGTACGCCTCGCGCCGGGAGTAGCCGGACAGCCGGTTGAACAGGTGCGAGAGGTCCGCGCCGACCTGCTGGTCGGCGGTGAGCAGGCCCAGGTCCTCGTACAGCCGCGCGGTCTTCGGGTGGTAGTTGCCGGTGCCGACGTGGCTGTAGCGGCGCAGCGTGTCGCCCTCCTGGCGGACCACCAGCGACAGCTTGCAGTGCGTCTTCAGGCCCACCAGGCCGTAGACGACGTGGCAGCCGGCCTCCTCCAGCTTGCGGGCCCACTTGATGTTGGCCTGCTCGTCGAAGCGCGCCTTGATCTCGACCAGCACCAGCACCTGCTTGCCGGCCTCGGCGGCGTCGATCAGCGCGTCGACGATCGGCGAGTCGCCGGAGGTGCGGTAGAGCGTCTGCTTGATCGCCAGCACGTCCGGGTCCGCGGCGGCCTGGTCGAGGAACGCCTGCACGGAGGTGGAGAAGGAGTCGTACGGGTGGTGCAGCAGGATGTCCCGCTCGCGCATCGCGGCGAAGATGTCCGGCGCGGTCGCGGACTCCACCTCCGCCAGGTCGCGGTGGGTGCCGGCGATGAACGCGGGGAACTTCAGCTCGGGGCGGTCCAGCCGGGCGATGGCGAACAGCCCGGTCAGGTCCAGCGGGCCGGGCAGCGGGTAGACCTCGTCCGCCTTCATCTTCAGCTCGCGCACCAGCAGGTCGAGCACCCGCGGCGCGATGGACTCCTCGACCTCCAGGCGCACCGGCGGCCCGAAGCGGCGGCGCATCAGCTCGCGCTCCAGCGCCTGCAGCAGGTTCTCCGTGTCGTCCTCCTCGACCTCCAGGTCCTCGTTCCGCGTGACGCGGAACATGTGGTGGTCGAGCACCTCCATGCCGGGGAACAGCTCGTCCAGGTGCGCGGCGATCACGTCCTCCAGCGGGACGTAGCGCTGCGGCCCGGCCTCCAGGAAGCGCGACAGGATCGGCGGGACCTTCACCCGGGCGAAGTGCTCGTGCCCGGAGACGGGGTTGCGCACCACGACCGCGAGGTTCAGCGACAGACCGGAGATGTACGGGAAGGGATGTGCCGGGTCCACCGCCAAAGGAGTGAGGACCGGGAAGATCTGCTGGCGGAACAGCGTCGCGAGCCGCGCCTGCTCCTTGCCGGTCAGCTCGCCCCAGCGGATGACGTGGATGCCCTCGTCAGCCAGCTGCGGCGCGACGTCGCCCTGGAAGCAGGCGGCGTGCCGGGCCATGAGCTCGCGCGAGCGGGTCAGGATGCCGTCCAGCACGTCCCGCGGCTGCAGGCCGGAGGCGGACCGGGTGGCCACGCCGGTGGCCATGCGGCGCTTGAGGCCGGCGACCCGGACCATGAAGAACTCGTCCAGGTTGCTGGCGAATATCGCGAGGAAGTTGGCGCGCTCCAGCAGCGGTGTGGCGGGGTCCTCGGCCAGTTCCAGCACGCGTTCGTTGAACGCCAGCCAGCTGCGCTCGCGGTCCAGGAAGCGGCCCTGCGGCAGCTCCTCGCCGAACTCCTCGCCGGCCTCGTCCAGCGCCGGCGGCTCGGGCTCCAGGTCGGGCACGACCCGCGGCCGGAAGGAGCCGTCCGGCTCCTCGCCGGCGTCGCCGCGGGCGAGGGCCCGGCCCGCTTCGGGCGCGGGGTGCGGCGGCTGGACGGGCACGCCCGGCTGATTCGTCTGGGCCATGGTCTACGCGCCCTCCTCCGGCTCCGACACACACAGCATCCGGCCGGCGGCCGCGGGACGGCGTCCGGCCGTGCGTCCATTGTCCCGTCTCGCGAGGGGTTCCGGCAGGTCGGGCGGGTGCGCGGGGGTAGGGGCGGCGGGTTGCATCCTGCGATGTTCGCAAGGCCGGTTGAACCGTTGGTAACGACGGCATGGACGTACGGCGTCCAGCGCGCCCCCTGCGGGCTCGACGGCCGGGTCACGTCTCGGTGCGGTACATCAGGTCCGTCTCGTGGGTGGTGAAGCCGAGGCGTTCGTAGACGGTGACGGCCGGGACGTTGTCGGCGTCGACGTAGAGCATCGCGGTGCGCAGCCCGCGGTCGCGCGCGAGGTGGCGCAGCCCGATCGCGGTGAGCGCGCCGCCGAGGCCGCCGCCCTGCTCGGCCGGTGCGACGCCGACCACGTAGACCTCGCCCAGCCCCTGCGCCGCGTGCACCTTCGTCCAGTGGAAGCCGACCGGCGCCCCGTCGCGCTCGGCCAGGAAGAATCCCGCAGGGTCGAACCACGGCTCGCCCTCGCGGTCCAGCAGGTCCCGCAGCGTCATCGAGCCCTGCTCGGGGTGGTGCGCGAACGCCGCCGCGTTGAGCGCGAGCCACGCCTGCTCGTCCTGCCCGGGCACGAACGTCCGCACCTCCACGCCCTCGGGCAGCCGCGGCTCGGGCAGCCCGGTCAGCTCGGCGTCCAGCGGGCGGCGCAGCTGCCGCAGCTCGCGGAAGAGCGCGAGGCCGAGCCGTACCGCCAGGTGCCTCGCGGCCGGGTGGCCGCCGTGCGCCCACACCCGCAGCCGCTTGCCGGTGGCCGCGAGCAGCGCCTGGCCGAGCGCCCGCCCGTGCCCGCGCAGCCGGTGCGCGGGGTGCACGACGAACTCCGCGGTGGGCGCCTCGACCGGGTCGGAGCCGTCGATCTGCCCGTACCCGGCCAGCTCGCCGCGGCCTCCGCCGGCACCGCCGTCACCGCCGTGTCCACCGTCGCCTGCGCTTCCGCCGTCTCCCGCGTCCCCGTCCGCGCCGGAGGCGAAGAGCAGCAGATGGCGCACGCCCTCGCGGCTGCCCGGGCGCAGCCGGAGCCGGCCCTGCTCGGAGACGGCGGGCTGGCCGTCGGCCGCGGCGGCGGCCTGGATCAGGTCGGTCACCGCGGCGGCGTCGGCCGCGGTCAGTTCGGTCAGTTCCTCGATCCGCCGGTCGCTCATGCCGAGATCGTACGGCCCGGCCCCGCGCCCGCCGCGGCGCCCTGAGCCGGGGCGGCGGCGGGTGTCACCGGGATGAGCGCCGCCGACACGCACGCGGTCACCGCGGCCAGCGCGAAGCCCGGCCAGTAGGCGGTCGCCGAGATCACCGCGGCCATCGCCGGAGGCACCAGCGCGGCGGTGAGGTTCTGCCCGGTGTTGTGGACGCCGAGCGCCCGGCCGGACCAGGCGGGCCCGGCGTGCTCGGCGGTGGAGGTGAAGGACAGGCCGTTGGTGCTGGAGGTCAGCGCGATCGCGGCGACCAGGAAGACCGCGGTGAGCGGCGTGGGGAACGCGGTGGTCAGCGCGGTCGCCGCGACCAGCGCGGCGGTGGCCACGGCGAGCTGCCGCATCGGCCGCAGCCGGTGGCCGACCCGGTCCGACCAGCGCCCGACCGCGATCCGCGACAGCGCGCCCAGCCCCTGCGCGACCGCGATGAGCTGCCCGGCGTGCACCGGCGACCAGTGCCGCACGTCCGTCAGCAGCACCAGCGCGAAGGCCCCCGCGGTGAACTGCGGCACCACCAGCAGCGCGGCCGAGCCGTGGATGCGCCACAGCACCGTCGACCCGCGGTACGGGTTCGGGGCCGGCTCCGCGCTGCGGGCCGGCGGCCTGGCCGGGTCGGCGGCGAACAGCGCGATCAGCGCGGCGATCACCGCGCACACCACGGCCAGAAAGCCGAACGCGCCGCCGAGGCCGTGGTGCGCGGCCAGCGGCGGCATGGCCAGCGCCGCGACGCCCATGCCCAGCGGCGTCGACGTCTGCCGGATGCCCATCGCCAGGCCACGCTCGCGGGCCGAGAACCAGCCCATCACCAGCCGTCCGCTGGCCGAGTACACCGACGCGCCCGCGGCCCCGGCGAGCACCAGCAGCAGGCCGAGCGCGAGCATGCCGTGCGCCCACCAGGCCGCCGCGGCCAGCGCCGCCGCCGCGGCGCCCAGGCCCAGCGCGATGACCACCCGCTCGCCCCACCGGTCGGCGGCGGCCCCCCACAGGTAGAGCGCGAGCACCAGGCCGGTGGTCGGGCAGGCCACCAGCAGGCCCACCTGCGTCAGCGACAGCGCCTCCCGTCCGCGCAGCTCGTCGGCGAGGTACGGAACCCCGTAGACGAACGCGCACGCCGCGGTCTGCGCCGCGGTCCCCAACGCCAGCATCACCCAACGCCGCACCGGCTCCGCACCTCCCGATCCCCTGGGCCACGTGCGCGCGGCCCGGTCCGTGGTAGGGCCAAGTATCCGCTTGATCCGGTGGATGAGACGGAGTGTTCCGTACTCTGAGACACCACGGGACGGCGGCGGGACGGCGGCGGGACGGCGGCGGGGCGGCGGCGGGGCGCGACAGGGGTGCGACGGGGGCACCGTGGGACTGCCGCGGGAGTGCCGCGGGCGCGGTCAGCGCGGGCCGGTGAGGCGGATCAGCAGCAGCACGGCCACCAGGACGACCGCGACGAGGATGTTGGGGAGCATGCCGGGCCGCCCGCGCTCAGGGGAGGTCGGGCGGCGCGGTCGGCGCGCCGGGCAGGGTGAGCGTGGCCAGCGTGCCGCCGCCGGCCGCGCGGGTCAGCGAGACCTCGCCGCCGGACTGCTGCACGGTGCGCGCGACGATCGACAGGCCCAGCCCGCTGCCGGGCAGGCTGCGCGCCGAGGGCGAGCGCCAGAACCGCTCGAAGACGTGCGGCAGCTCCTCGGCCGCGATGCCCGGGCCGTGGTCGCGCACGGTCAGCGTGCCGCCGCGCAGCCGTACCTCGATCGCGCCGCCGGCCGGGCTGAACTTCACCGCGTTGTCCATCAGGTTGACGATGGCCCGCTCCAGCGCGGCGCCCTCGCCGCGCACGAACCACGGCGCCACGTCCGCGACGATCTTCAGGTCGGGCCCGCGCAGCCGGGCCCGGCGCAGCGCCGTCTCCGTCACCTCGTGCAGCGGCACCACTTCGAGCGCGGGCGACGCCGCGTCCGGCCGGGACAGCTCCTGGAGGTCGCCGATCAGCAGCGCCAGCTCGGTCACCTGCGCCTTCACCGACGCCAGCAGCGCCCGGCGGTCCTCGGGCGGCAGCGCCCTGCCGGTCGCCTCGCTGCGCTCCAGCAGCTCGATGTTGGTCCGCAGCGAGGTCAGCGGTGTGCGCAGCTCGTGCCCCGCGTCGGCGATCAGCTGCTGCTGGCGCTCGCGGGAGGAGGCCAGCGCGCTGGTCATCGCGTTGAACGACTCGCTCAGCCGGGCGATCTCGTCCTGGCCCTCGACCGGGATGCGCACGTTCAGGTCCTCGGTGCGGGCGATGTGCTCGACCGTCCCGGTCAGCCGGTCCACCGGCCGCAGCCCGGCCCGGGCGACGAGCGTGCCCACCGTCGCCGCGCCCAGGACGCCCGCGCCGGCGACGGCCAGCAGCAGCCAGGCCAGCTTCGTCAGCGGCCCGGTCACGTCGCTGGTCGGCCTGGCCACCGACAGCGCCGAGGTCTGCCCGCCGACGATGTACGGGATGGAGGTGGTGCGCACCCGCAGGCTGCGGTCGCCCTGCTTGACCGTGTGGGTCACCGAGATCTGCGGTCCGCCGGGCGTGCTGCGGGCCACCTCCGTGTCGTCGTCGGTGGTGCGGAAGGTGCCCGAGCCGCTGAGCCAGCAGGTCGTGCCGTCGGCGAGGACGATCTGCGCGGTCACGTTCGACGGGTTGACGCCGTACTGCCCCCGGTCGGCCGGCGGCCCCTGGTCGCAGCGGATGTTCCCGGCGGGGTGCGGCAGCTGCTTGACGGCGTCCGCCTGCGCCTGGTTCAGCGAGGCGTCGAGCTGGGAGTTCAGCTGGTCCCTGGTGATCAGCCAGCACGCCAGTGCCGCCGCGGCGACCGCCACCGCCACCGCCGCCGCGGTGAGGATCGCCAGGCGCGAGCGCAGCGGCAGGCGGTTCACGCGTGACCGCCGTCGGGGGCGCGCAGGACGTAGCCCACCCCCCGCACGGTGTGCACGACCCGCGGCAGGCCGCCGCCCTCGGTCTTGCGGCGCAGGTACATCACGTACACGTCGAGGGAGTTGGAGGACGGCTCGAAGTCGAAGCCCCACACCGCCTTGAGGATCTGCTCGCGGGTCAGGACCTGCCGCGGGTGGGTCAGGAACAGCTCCAGCAGGGTGTACTCGGTGCGGGTCAGCTCCACCGGGCGGCCGGCCCGGGTGACCTCGCGGGTGCTGGTGTCCATCCGCAGGTCGGCGAAGGCCAGGATGTGGCTGTCCTCCGCGCCCGCCCGGCCGGCGCCCGAGGCGTAGGAGCTGCGCCGCAGCAGCGCGCGCAGCCGGGCCAGCAGCTCGTCCAGCTCGAACGGCTTGACCAGGTAGTCGTCCGCGCCCGCGTCGAGGCCGGTGACGCGGTCGCCCACGGTGTCGCGCGCGGTGAGCATCAGGATCGGCGTGGTCACGCCCGACTGCCGCAGCCGCCGGGCGGTGGTCAGGCCGTCCATCCGCGGCATCAGCACGTCGAGCACGATCGCGTCGGGCCGGTAGGCGTCGGTCTGCTCCAGCGCGGCGAGGCCGTCTGCGGCCAGCGCGGTGTCGTAGCCCTCGAAGACCAGGGTGCGGCGCAGCGCCTCGCGCACCGCGGGCTCGTCGTCCACGATCAGGATGCGGGCGGGCGCCTCGCCGCTGTCGCCGGGGCTCATGGTCGGTCTGCCTCGTCTGTCGCTCGTGTCGTCGGTGGGTGGGTCGTGGCCCGGACGGGCCGGGGCCGGCCGGAATCGGCCGGAGGGCCGGCCGGGTGCGGCCGGGACGGGCCGGGAGCCGGTCCCAGCGTCTCACGCGTCAGCTGTTCGAGCCGCCGGCCCGCAGGTTCGCCAGGTCCGCCTTCACGGTGTTGATCGGGATCGCGAAGCCGAGGCCGACGCTGCCGGCGCTGGAGGAGTCGCTGCTGCTGTCGGAGGACGAGGAGTACATCGCCGCGTTGATGCCGACGATCTGGCCGCTCATGTTGATCAGCGCGCCGCCGGAGTTGCCGGGGTTGAGCGAGGCGTCGGTCTGGATCGCCTTGTAGGTGGTGGTGGAGCTGCCGGTGGAGCCGTTGTACTGGTTGCCGCCGAAGGAGAACGGCCAGCGGCCGTCACTGCCGCCGCTCCCGTAGCCGCCGAAGCCGCCGCCGCTCTGGTCCTGCTGGCTCTGGCCGTCCTCGACCGGCACGGTCACGTCGCGGTTGAGCGCGGAGACGATGCCGCTGGTGACGGTGTTGCTCAGGCCCTCGGGGGAGCCGATCGCCACGACCTGGTCGCCGACCGCGACCGTGCCGGAGTCGCCGAGCGTCGCCGCGGCCAGCCCGCTCGCGCCCTGCACCTTGATCAGCGCGAGGTCCTTCTTCGGGTCCGCGCCGACCAGGCTCGCGGTCGCGGTCTTGCCGTTGGTGTACGTCACGGAGATCTGCGAGGCGCCCGCGATCACGTGGTTGTTGGTGACGATCTGGCCGTTGCCGGTGATGATGATGCCGGAGCCGGTGGACTTGCCCTCGGAGGAGGTCGCGTTGATCTCCACCACGCTCGGGTCGACGGCCTTGACCACGCTCGCCACCGTGCCGTCCAGCTTGGCGGAGGCGTTGACGGCGCTGTTGGTGCTGCCCGTCGCGGCGGCGGTGGTCGAGTGGTCGGTGGCGTTGCCGATCAGCGCGCCCGCGCCGCCGCCGATGACGCCGGCCGCCACGGCCACCGCGGCGAACACCGCGACCGGCCGGCGGGCCCTGCGCCGCGCGTGCGGGGTGTGGACGGGGACCGGCCCGGCGCCGAACCCGGCGGGCTGCGGCTGCGCCGGGTCGTACGGGGGCGGCGGGGCGGCGGCGCCGTAGGGCGCGGGCGGGTACGGGAGCGGGGCCTGCGGTGCCTGCGGCGTGTGCGGCGTCTGCGGCGTGTGCGGCGTGTGCGCGGACGGCTCGGCGGCCCGGGGGTTCTGCGGGTCCTGGGGGACCTGGGGGAGGTGGCTGCTCTCGGTCATGTCTATGACTGTGCGGCCGTTTCATGAGAGCTTCCTGAGCGCACGCTGAGAAGCCCGGCAGAAGTGGGTATGCCCGATATAAGGAAGATCCCTGGTCAGCGGGGCCGTTGCTTACGCGCCCCCAACACCCGCGCACGGAACCGCCGTTCGGGTGAACGCCGGGGAGACGTTCGCGCCGCGGCTCAGGTGTGCCCAAGCCCCGGTCCAGGCGTGCCCAGCCCCGGCTCCCGCGTGCTCAGCCGCAGCCGCAGGACGCCCTGACCACCAGCCGGGACGGGAACTGCCGCAGCCGCTCGCGGCGCGCGCCCGGCACCCGCAGCGAGTCGTCCAGCACCGCGTCGACCGCGGCCCGCGCCATCGCCTGCCGGTCCGAGGCGACCGTGGTCAGCGGCGGATCGGCGAGCGCCGCCTCCTTCACGTCGTCGAACCCGGCCACCGCCAGCCCGCCGGGCACGTCGATGCGCAGCTCGCGGGCCGCCCGCAGCACCCCGATCGCCTGGTCGTCGGTGGCGCAGAAGATGGCCGGCGGCCGGTCCGGGCCCGCCAGCAGCTCCAGCGCCACCCGGTAGGCGTCGTAGCGGTTGTACGGGGCCTGGAAGAGCCGGCCCTCGGTGGACCGCCCGGCCTCCTGCATGGCCCGCTGCCAGCCGACCACGTGGTCGGTCACCGGGTCGCCGACCACCGGGGTCTTCTCGATGCCGCCGAGGCAGGCCACGTACGGGTGGCCGTGCTCCAGCAGGTGCCGGGTGGCCAGCTGGGCGCCGCCGATGTCGTCGGTGACCACCGCGACGTCGTCGATCGCCTCGGGCCGCTCGTGCAGCAGCACCACCCGGGCGTCCCACGCCTCGATCTCGGTGGCCGCGTTCTCGCTCGGGCCCTGGCTGATCAGGATCAGCCCGGACACCCGCATGCCGAGGAACGCCCGCAGATAGTGCACCTCGCGCTCGTCGAGGTAGTCGGAGTTGCCGACCAGCACCATCTTGCCGCGCTCGGACGCGGCCTGTTCGACGGCGTGCGCCATCTCCGCGAAGAACGGCTGGCGCGCGTCCGGCACGATCAGGCCGATCAGGTCGGTCCGCCGGCTGGCCATCGCCTGGGCCACGCGGTCCGGGCGATAGCCGAGCTGCTTGATGGCCGCGAGGACACGCTCGCGGGTGGCCGGGGCGACCGGCCGGGGTCCGTTGTTGATGACGTAGCTGACGACCGCGGTCGAGGTCCCCGCAAGCCTGGCCACGTCGTCGCGCGTCACCTTGGGCACGTCGCGCAGTCTACGCGTGTCTATCGCCCCGTCACGCGGATCGTGGGATCGTCATACGGTCTGTTCCGCCTGCTCCGCGGGGTCGGGGGCGGCGCCGGCGGGGTTCGCGGCGGCCGGGTTCGCGGCGGCGCCCTGGGCGCGGCCCTGCGCGGCCTCGCTCCTGGCGGCCTCCTCGGCCGCGCGCTCGACCTTCTCCGGCGTCACGAACCGGTAGCCCACGTTGCGCACCGTGCCGATCAGCGACTCGTGCTCCACGCCGAGCTTGGCGCGCAGCCGCCGCACGTGGACGTCGACCGTGCGGGTGCCGCCGAAGTAGTCGTAGCCCCACACCTCCTGGAGCAGCTGGGCCCGGGTGAACACCCGGCCGGGGTGCTGCGCCAGGTACTTCAGCAGCTCGAACTCCTTGAAGGTCAGGTCGAGCACCCGGCCCTTGAGCTTGGCGCTGTACGTGGCCTCGTCCACCGACAGGTCGCCGTTGCGGATCTCCATCGGGCTGTCGTCCGCGGTGATCTGCTGCCGGCCCATCGCCAGCCGCAGCCGCGCCTCGACCTCGGCCGGGCCCGCGGTGTCCAGCAGCACGTCGTCGATGCCCCAGTCCGCGGTGACGGCGGCCAGGCCGCCCTCGGTGACCACCAGCACCAGCGGGCAGCCGGGGCCGGTGGAGCGCAGCAGCTGGCACAGGCTGCGCACCTGCGGCAGGTCGCGGCGGCCGTCGATCAGTATGACGTCGGCGCCCGGGGTGTCGACCAGGGCGGGGCCCTCGGCGGGCGCCACCCGGACGTTGTGCAGCAGCAGCCCGAGCGCGGGCAGCACCTCGGTGGACGGTTGGAGGGCGTTGGTCAGAAGAAGGAGTGAACTCACCGGGCGCTCCCGTCGGTCGTCGTCCGGCCAGGACGCGGTGTCGGCCCCGGACACGTCGTCGTCGACGCGGGTGCCGGGCTCGTTTCGGTCGTCGTGGTCGTAGCGGTCTCGAACTGGCTCAAAGTGAACCCCTTGTCGGTCCGTGCGAGGCGACGCGCCTGTGCCGGAAAGCACGAAAGGACCCGGGGGCGACATTGCCCAGGTCCTCTTGCAGGGAACAATAGCCCACATGGACAGCCCTGCCGAGACCGCGGACGATCGTATACGTATTCCTGTGATCACATCGGGTGGCGACCGGGCGATCCTGTTGACGGCGGACGGCGTGGCGGTCGAGGCCGAACACCTGCCGAGGGCGGCGGGATTCAGCCGTACGGGTGGGGCCGGTGGGCCCGGTGCGGCGGGCGTGGCCGGCGCGTCGCGCGTCGCGGGTGTTTCCGGCACGGGGGCTTACGTCGCGGGTGTTTCCGGTGCGGGGGCTTACGGCGCGGGCGCGGCGGAGGATGCCGGCGCGGACGGAACGACGGCGGAGGCCGAGGCGGGTTCCGGCGCGGCCGGGACGGCCGTCGTCATCGCGCACGGCTTCAGCGGCGCGCTGGCCCGGCCCGCGGTGCGCCGCGCGGCCCGCGACCTGAGCCGGTACGGCGGGGTGGTCACCTTCTCCTTCCGCGGCCACGGCCGCTCCGGCGGCCGCTCGACGGTCGGCGACCTGGAGGTCCTGGACCTGGACGCGGCGGTGCGCTGGGCGCGTTCGCTGGGGTACGCGCGGGTCGCCACGCTCGGCTTCTCGATGGGCGGGTCGGTGGTGCTGCGGCACGCGGGCGCGGCCAACGCGGCGGCGCGCGCGCAGGACCCCGGCGCCGGCGGACTGCTGCCGGTGGACGCGGTGGTCTCGGTCAGCTCGCCGGCGCGCTGGTACTACCGCGGCACCGCGCCCATGCGCCGGCTGCACTGGGCGGTGACCCGGCCGTCCGGCCGGCTGGTGACCCGGCTCGGTCTGAAGACCCGCATCCACCCGCGCGACTGGGACCCGGTGCCGGCCTCGCCGGTCGAGTCGGTGCCGGCCGTGCCGCCCACCCCGCTGCTGATCGTGCACGGCGACCGCGACGCGTACTTCCCGCTGGACCACCCGCTGTCGCTGGCCGAGGCGGCCGGCCCCGGCGGCGCCGAGCTGTGGATCGAGCCGGGCTTCGGCCACGCGGAGAACGCGGCGGACGCCGCGCTGCTCGCCCGGATCGGGGACTGGCTGGCCGCCCGCGTTTGCCATGATGGACGCCGGCACGACGCGTGAGCCGCACGGGATCGCCTCGCGGCCGGGCGCCGACGTCGGGCGCCGACGCCACACGCCGGGGCCGCACCGGCACCGGCACCGGCACCACGCACGATCCGCGCACGGCCCCAGCGCACGACGCGGTAGGACGAGCAGGCAGCAGGACAAGACGAGCAGGCAGTAGGACAAGCAGCACGACAGACGTACGACGGACGTACGACCGACGTACGCAGCACGCCAGCACGACGCAGCACGAGGGACGGAGCCGCGATGGCCGCACCACGGACGGCCGTGGGCACGATCCGCTACTGGGCGGCGGCGAAGGCCGCGGCGGGCACGGCGGAGGAGCCGTACCGCGCCGCCACGCTCGCCGAGGCGCTCGACGCGGCGCGCGAACGCCACGTCGGGCGGCCGGAGTTCACCCGCGTGCTGCTGCGCTGCTCCTTCCTGGTCGACGGCGACCCCGTCGGCACCCGCGACCACGCCGCCGTGCCGCTCCGCGAGGGCGGCACGGTCGAGGTCCTTCCCCCTTTCGCCGGAGGCGCCCGATGACCACTCCCGACGGCGCCGCGCACGGCCCGCACGACCCCGACGCCCCGCGCGAGCCCGGCTACGACCCCCGGCAGGGCCACGACCCGCAGGGTTACCCCGCGGACCCCGGCCAGGCGTACGGCGCCGGCCCGGGCGCGGGGCCGGACTCCGGCTACGGCGACGCGGGCGGCTACAGCCCGCACCAGGCGCAGCCGTACCCCGGCGTCGAGCACGGTGCCGCCCCCTCGTACGGGCAGCAGCAGGGCGCGGACCACCCGCAGGGCTGGGCCTACGTCCCCGAGCCGCTCAGCGCCCAGCTCCCCCCGCAGGCCGAGTCCGGCGCGGCCTACGGCGTCCCGGCCCCCGGCGACGCATGGCAGCCCGGCGCGTACGACGACCCGCACGGCGCACCCGGTCACGACGGCCGGTACGGCACGCAGCCCGGCGCATACGGCCAGGAGCACGGCCGGCCCTACGGCGCCGCCGCGCCCCACGCCCAGCCCCACGGCGGCACCGCGCAGTACGGCGGCAACGGAGCCGCCGACCCCTACCCGTCCACCCCGCACACCGGCGGCGCCTTCGCGGCGGGCGACCCGTACGGCCCCGGCCCGTCCGGCGGCCCCGGCTACCCCGACGGCGACCCGTACAGCCCCGGCGCGCCCGGCCGTCAGGCGTACCCCGGCGGCCCCGGGTACGCGGGCGACCCCGCCGCGGGCGACCCGTACGGCTCCGGCGGCCCGGGGCACCCGGGCGGCCATCGGGCCGGTCCCGGCGGCGCGGACTGGGCCGGCGCCCAGCCCTACGCCGGCGACGCTCACGGCGGCACCGCGTACGACCCCGCCGGTCACGCCGGCAACGGCGGCGGCACCGCGTACGACCCCGCGGGTCATGTCGGCGACGGCCACGCCGGCAACGGCGGCGGGTACGAGTCCGGGGGCCGCGCCGGAGGCGGTGCGCAGCCGTATCCGCATGCCTATGCCGAGGCGCAGGCGCCCCGGGGGGTCGAGCACACCGCGGTGCTGCCCGCCTACGCCGGGGACGCGGAGGAACTGCCGCAGCAGCCCGGGCCGTGGGACGAGGCGTCCGCGCGGGCCGCGGCGCAGGGCACGCCCGGGCCGCCGGCCAGGACCGGCTCGCCGATCATCCCGCCGGGCGTCCAGCCCGCCGCGCTGACCGCCGTCCTCGGCCTGCTGCTGGCCGGCGCCGCCGCGCTCGGCAACCCCGTCCTCGCGGTCGCCCTGCTCGCGCTGGAAGGGCTGACCGCGGCCGGCTGGTTCCGGCTGAACGGCATGTGGCCCGCCCGCCAGGGCATCATGCTGGCCTTCCTCGGCGGCGTCACCGCCGACATCGCGCTGCTCGCCGCCGACGGCGGCCACGCCACCGAGGTGCTGCTCGGCACCCTGGGCGTGTGGCTGCTGCTGGTCCTGGTGCTGCAACTGCGCCACCACGGCTCCGCCGACGAGCGGCTGTCCTCGCTCACCGCGACCTCGGTGTCCACGCTGCTGACCGTGGTCGCCGCGAGCCTGCTCGCGACCGCGGTGTCCGGGCCGGGCAGCGACCCGGTGGTGGTCGGCACGGTCGCGGTGGCCGCCGCGACGCTGGTGCGCGCGGTCCGGCTGCCCGGCGGCGAGCCGGTCTCGCTGGTGCTGTCGCTCGCGGTCGGCGCGGCCACCGCCTGGCTGACCGCCCCGGCCACCGGCTACGGCTCCGGCGACGCGGCCCTGATGGCGCTCGCCTGCGCCGCCGCCGCGCTGATCGGCCTGCGCGTGGCCAGCTACGACTTCCCGTCGCGCTTCGTGCACTTCACCGCGGGGGTCGCCCTCCCGCTGACGGCCGCCGCGCCGGTCGTCTACGCGCTCGGCACCGCGCTGAGCTGAGCACCGCGACGCCGTGGCGAGGATGCCGCGGCGCCGCCGCGAGGACGCCGCCCGGCGTCCCGTGTTCGGCCACGACGTGCCCGGTGTGACACGTGGGGCGGAAGCCGACTCGCGGGAACCGCCCGCGTAACGGATCGGTACGTGCGGGAACCACCGGGCACGCGGGTCCGTCAGCCGTATGCGGACAGGTGAACGATCAACCGGCACGTCGGCGGCCGGGCGGTGGACCAGGGGCCACCGCCGCGGACCGGGACCGGCGCCGGACGACAAGCGGGGAGCGGTACGGATGCGGGTGGCGCGGATCGTGCTGATCGTGGTGGTGATCCTCGGCGGGCTGTTCGTCGCCGCGGACCGCGTGGGGGTGCACCTGGCCGAGTCGAAGGCCGCCAAGCAGGCGCAGGTCACCGAGGATCTCGACGCGCGCCCCAAGGTGTCCATCGAGGGCTTCCCGTTCCTGACCCAGGTGGCCGGCGGCAAGCTCGACGACGTGAAGGTCTCCGCGCAGGACATCAACGCCGGCGGCGGCACCGACTCGCTGCGCATCGACAGCTTCCACGCCGACCTGCACGGCGTGAAGCTCTCCAACGGCTTCAGCCGCGCGGTCGCCGACAGCGCCGACGGCCTGGCGTTCATCACCTTCGACGACCTGACGAAGGCCGCGCCGCAGGGCATCACCGTCTCGTACGGGGGCGCGACCAAGGACGGGAAGACCTTCGTCAAGCTCACCGGCTCGGTCCCCGGCATCGGCGGCGGCATCAGCGTGCTCAGCCAGATCACCGTACGCGGCGCCGACTCGATCGGGCTGCACGCCGAGCCGCTGCCGAAGGCGTTCACCGCGCTGGGCCTGGAGGACGACATCCGGCAGCGCATCGACTTCACCCGGCAGCTCACCCACCTGCCCGCGGGCATCGCGCTGACCTCGGTCACCTCGACCCCGGACGGCATATCCGTGGAGGCCGGCGGGAAGCATGTGGTTCTCGCCAACTGAGACGGCGGTGTCCGTAACCGCGGACCGCGCCGGCAGGACCGGGGCGCGGGCCGGCCGAGCGCGGGCTCGCACAGCGCGGCTCGAACGCGCGGACGAGCGCTGGGCGGGCGCCGACGAGGCGTTTTGCGGGGGTCTCGGCCCCGCGGCGGCTTCGCGGCGGCCCCCGACGGCCCGCGGCGCGGGGCGGGCGGCGCGGCGCACCTGAGCGCCCTGCCCGGGATACGGACAATCTTGTCTCACTATGCGACACGGCGGTGACACCGGTCGGGTCGTTTCCCTACGATCGGTACCCATGAGGCGACAGGCGGATCTCACGAAGCGGCGGGCAGTCGACCTGTGCCGCGTCGCCGCCATGCTCTGTCGCATGCCCTAGGGGCGACAGCCCTCCCGCGCCGACGCGGGGCCCCCGGCCCCGGCGCGGCCCTGTCCGCCCCGCCCCTCCCATGCCCAGGCACCACCCGCGCGCCCTCGCGCACCGCGCCCGCAGCGCGGCCCGCGAACCCCGTGCGCCCGCCCCGCAGCACCGCACCGCACATCCGTACTGCCCCGGAGGAGAACAGCATGAGCCGCAGTGACGTCCTGGTGGACGCCGACTGGGTCGAGGCCCACATCGACGACCCCAAGGTGGTCATCGTCGAGGTGGACGAGGACACGTCCGCCTACGACAAGAACCACATCAAGAACGCGGTCAGGATCGACTGGAAGAAGGACCTGCAGGACCCGGTCCGCCGCGACTTCGTCGACCAGGCCGGCTTCGAGGCGCTGCTGTCCGCCAAGGGCATCGCCAACGACGACACGGTCGTGCTCTACGGCGGCAACAACAACTGGTTCGCGTCCTACGCCTACTGGTACTTCAAGCTCTACGGCCACGAGGACGTCAAGCTCCTCGACGGCGGCCGCAAGAAGTGGGAGCTGGACTCGCGCGACCTGGTCGCCGCGGTGCCCGAGCGCCCCGCCACCACGTACACCGCCAAGGAGCAGAACGCCGCGATCCGCGCGTTCCGCGACGACGTGGTCGCCGCGATCGGCTCGCTGAACCTGGTCGACGTGCGCTCGCCCGATGAGTTCTCCGGCAAGCTGCTCGCCCCGGCGCACCTGCCGCAGGAGCAGTCGCAGCGCCCCGGCCACGTGCCGACCGCGCGCAACATCCCGTGGTCGAAGTCGGCCAACGACGACGGCACCTTCAAGTCCGACGACGAGCTCAAGGAGCTCTACGAGGGCGAGGGCGTCGACCTGTCCAAGGACACCATCGCCTACTGCAGGATCGGGGAGCGCTCCGCGCACACCTGGTTCGTGCTGCACGAGCTGCTCGGGCAGCCGAACGTGAAGAACTACGACGGATCGTGGACCGAGTACGGCTCGCTGGTCGGCGTGCCGATCGAGCTCGGCGCCAACTGACGCCGCCTGACGGCCCTGACGGCTACTGACGCACACTGCTGACGCGGAGGACGGAACCCATATGTGTGGAGCGAAGGCCGGCGGCCCCGATCTGGCGGGAGTCGACGTGGCGGGCGAGACGATCATCCAGGGGTCGGTGACCCGCGACGGAGAGCCGGTCAGCGGCTACGTGCGGCTGCTGGACGGCGGCGGCGAGTTCACCGCCGAGGTCCCGACCTCGGCGACCGGGCAGTTCCGCTTCTTCGCGGCGCCCGGCACCTGGACGCTGCGGGCGCTCGTCCCGGGCGCCACGGTGGACCGCACCGTCGTCGCCCAGCAGGGCGCGGCGGCCGAGGTCGCCATCGCGGTCTGAGCACCCCGGACCGCCGGCGCGCCGGTCGCGTGCCGGACGCCGTACGACCCGAGGGCCGCACCCCGCGCAAGGGGGTGCGGCCCTCGTACGTCTTCTCCGCGCCCGCGCTTCCCGCGCCTCCCCGCCCGCGGTTCTGCCCGCTGTCCGCCCGCGCGCCGGAACGGCCGGTTTCCGCGCGGCCCGGCTTGTTCCGGTACGCGGTCCGCCGACGTACCGTTGAAGTGTGTACGCGCGCCGCAGGCACTGGTACTTCGCCATGATGGGCACCTGCGTGGTGCTCTTCGTCCTGGCGTGGGCGGTCGTGCGCATCTGGTCCGTCCCCGCGGCCATCGCGATGTGCGTGGTGGCGATGGTCATCCCGCCGGCCGCGGCGATCGTGGCGAACCGGCGCGGCCCCGACGACCACTGGTGGGACGAGGAGACCGGGGACCCCGAGTCCGACCGCTGGTGGGCCGAGCTGGACGGCAAGGGCCCCACAGACGGCACCCGCGATCCGCGCGACCAGCACGGTCACCACCGGCAGCCGCCGCCGGCCCCCTGAGCGCGGCGCCCCGCGGGCCCGTGCGGCCTCCGCGGGCCGACGCGCCCCCGGGCCTCAGTAGACGAGCGCCCGCACGCCCTCCGGCATGATCTCGCTGACGAAGACCTGGGCGCCCGCGATCCGCACGCCCTCCAGCACGTCCTGCTCGCCGATGCCGCGCCGCGCCGCGCACTGCGTGCACAGGGTCACCTGCCCGGCCGCGAGCACCGACTCCAGCAGGTCGGGCAGCGGCGCGGCGTGCGGCAGCTCGAACTCCGCAGCCCGGCCCGGCAGCGCGAACCACGCCGACTCGCCGGTCAGCCAGAGCGAGACCTCCACCCCGCTGGCCACGGCCACCGCCGCCACCGTGAACGCCTGCGAGCAGCGCTCGGGCGCGTCGGCCCCCGCCGTCACCTTGATCACCAGCTTGTTCGCCATGCCCACAGCCTAGGACCGGCGGCGGGAGACCCGACGGGAGCCCGGGGGGCGTCCGATCGCTCGCAGCCGGCATCCCTCGCAGCCGGCATCCCTCGCGACCCGCTTCCGTCGCAGCCCGGGGCGGCCGCGCCCGCGGCCGGGCCGCGCACTAGACTCGGGTGCGGCCGAGGCAGCCGGCCGCCCGGCCAGAACCGATCGTCCGAGGAGCACCGCTTCCGTGGAAATCCAGTACTACTTCGACGCCCTGCTCGTCCTCGTCTGCGTGGGCGTGGCCGCGTTCGCGTTCTACGCGGTGAAGAAGCTCTACCAGGGCCAGCGCTGACATGATCGAGATCCCCTCCGAGCTGCAGCCCGCACTGGTGCCGCTGGCGTTCCTGCTGGGCCGCTGGACGGGCGCGGGCGTGCACGACTTCCCCGGCGCCGAGAAGTGCAACTTCGGGCAGGAGGTCGAGTTCACGCACGACGGCCGGCCGTTCCTGGAGTACGCCTCGCACACCTGGGTGCTGGACGCGGAGGGCAGGAAGGTCAGGCCGCTGGAGAGCGAGCACGGCTACTGGCGGATCGACGCCGACCGCAAGGTCGACGTGACCGTCACCCGCGACGAGGGTGTGGTGGAGATCTGGACCGGCGAGCTGGCCGACGGCAAGCCGCAGATCGACCTGGTCACCGACGCCGTCGCCCGGCTCGCCGCGGCCCCTGAGTACAGCGGCGGCAAGCGGCTGTACGGCTACGTGGGCGGCGACCTGATGTGGGTCGGCGAGAAGTCCACGCCCTCGGTGCCGATGCGCGCCTACATGTCCGCGCACCTGAAGAAGGTGGTGGACCCGCGCGAGTGGGCCGCCGACGTCAAGGACCTGCCGGACGACGGGATCGCCTTCTTCAAGTAGGCCCGCCGGCTCCGCGCCGGCGCCGTCCTACACTGGCCGTGTGGCGAGCACCGACTGGAAGAGCGACCTGAGGCAGCGCGGCTACCGGCTGACGCCCCAGCGCGAGCTTGTCCTGGAGGCCGTCGACCACCTTGAGCACGCGACGCCCGACGGCATCCTGTGCGAGGTGCGCAAGACCGCGTCCGGCATCAACATCTCCACCGTCTACCGCACGCTGGAGCTGCTGGAGGAGCTGGGCCTGGTCAGCCACGCCCACCTCGGGCACGGCGCCCCGACGTACCACCTGGCCGACCGGCACCACCACATGCACCTGGTGTGCCGGGACTGCGACACGGTGACCGAGGCCGACGTCGAGGTGGCCGCGCCGCTGCGCGACAGCCTCCAGGCCGCCTTCGGCTTCGAGACCGACATGAAGCACTTCGCGATCTTCGGCCGCTGCCGGGACTGCGCGCTCAAGGCGGCGCGGGCGCAGGGCTGACCGGCCGCCACCGCACCAGGCCGCCGGCGCACCCGCTCGCCTGCCACCGCACCGCCCGGCACCGTACCCGTCGGCCACCGCACCGCCCGGCACCGTACCCGTCGGCCACCGCACCGCCCGGCACCGCACCGCCCGGCACCGCACCGCCCGGTCGTACGCTGGACGGCATGACGAAGAGCCCTTTGCTGTCGCTGCCCGGCGCCGTCCCCGCAGAAGGCCCTGACGAAGGGGTCGCCGCCCACTACGGCGACCTGTTCCGCGAGCAGCGCTCGCTCGCGGACGGCAGCGGATTCGTGGACCTGTCCCACCGCGGCGTCGTGACGGTCAGCGGCGCGGACCGCCTGCCCTGGCTGCACCTGCTGCTCACCCAGGCCGTCGAGCAACTGCCGCCGCACCAGGCCACCGAGGCGCTGATCCTGTCCGCGCACGGACACATCGAACACGCCCTCTACCTCGTCGACGACGGTGAGACGACGTGGATGCACGTCGAGCCGGGGACACAGGGCACGCTGCTCGCCTACCTGGAGAGCATGAAGTTCTTCTACCGCGTGGAGACCGCCGACGTGAGCGACCGGTACGCGGTGGTGCACCTGCCGGCCGGCTCGATCACCCGGCTGGACCCGGCCTGGACGGTACGGGAGACGGCGTACGGCCGTGACGTGTTCGTGCCGCGCGACCGGCTGGAGTCCTGGGCGGCCGGCGCGGGCCCGGCGATCGGCGTGCTCGCGTACGAGGCGCTGCGGATCGAGGCGCACCGGCCGCGGCTCGGCCTGGAGACCGACCACCGGACCATCCCGCACGAGGTGGGCTGGCTGGACAGCGCGGTGCACCTGAGCAAGGGCTGCTACCGCGGCCAGGAGACGGTGGCCCGGGTGCACAACCTCGGCCGGCCGCCGCGCCGCCTGGTCTTCCTGCACCTGGACGGCAGCGAGGTGCGGCTGCCCGGGCACGGCGCTGCGGTGCGCGTCGCCGAGGAGGGCGAGGAGGGCCGCGCGGTCGGCTTCATCACCTCCTCGGCGCGGCACTGGGAGCTGGGGCCGATCGCGCTGGCGCTGGTGAAGCGGAACACGCCGGAGCGGGCGACGCTGCTCGCGGAGGAGACCGCGGCGGCGCAGGAGACGGTGGTCGCGCCGTAGGTGCGGGCCGGCGTCCGGTGGTCCGGCTACAGCTCCAGGACGACGGTGAAGGGGCCGTCGTTGGTGAGGGTGACCTTCATGTCCGCGCCGAACACGCCGGTCTCGACGGTCGCGCCGAGCGCCCGCAGCTGTGCGACGACCTCCTGGACCAGCGGCTCGGCGAGGTGGCCGGGCGCGGCGGCGTTCCAGGTGGGGCGGCGCCCCTTGCGGGCGTCACCGTAAAGCGTGAACTGGCTGACGACCAGCAGCGGTCCGTCGACGTCGGAGCACGACTGCTCGTCGGGCAGGATGCGCAGCGTCCACAGCTTGCGGGCCAGCGCCGCGGCCTTCTCCTTGGTGTCGTCGTGCGTGACGCCGACCAGGACGCACAGCCCCGGTCCCGTCACCGCGCCGACCGTCTCGCCGTCGACGACGACCTTCGCCTCGCTCACCCGTTGGGCCACCGCTCGCATGCGGCCATTGTGGCGCGTCCCCGGCGGGTGTCACCCACACGGGTGAGCCGGAGCACCCGTTCGCCGCCGTACGCCCGGTCGGCGGCCTCGCACACCAGTTGCGACGGCCGTTCGGGTGCAGAGTCGCTGTGCCGTGTCAGCGGCAAGTGGCAGCATCGAAGGGCGGCTCGGGCGCCGCGGCGGAGGGGACGGCAGGCATGATCACCACAGGCGCGGGAGAGAATTCGGGCGCGGACACGAGTCCGCCGCCCACGGCGGCGGCCGGGCCGGCGCGTGCGCCCGTGTCCGGGACCGGTCCCGCGGCCGGGCCCGTGTCCGCGACAGAACCCACGGCCGCGACCGTGTCCGCGACCGCACTCACGGCGGCACCCACCAGGAAGGCCCCGCACATGCTGAAGGCCGACGCTCTGGGCCCGCTGCGCCCGCCCGCGCCGCGCAGCCCGCTCGCCGACACCTCCGAGCCGGACCTCGGCGCCCTCGACCTGGCGGCGCTGCGCACCCTGCGGCGTGACGCGCAGCAGGAGGAGGCGGACCTGTCGTATCTGCGGCGGATGCTGCACGGCAGGATCGACATCCTGCGCGCGGAGGTGGAGCGGCGGGGCTCCGGCGGTCCGGTGCCGCAGGGACCCGGCGCGGCGGCCGCGCCGGCGGTCGCGGTGGCCGCGGTGGACGGGCCGGTGGTCGACCGGCTCTCCGAGATCCTGCGCGACGGGCCCTCCCGGGTACGGTCCTCCGCGCGCCACGTCACGCTGGGCACGCCGCTGACCGAGCGGGTGCGGGCGCTGGCCGAGGAGATGCTGTCCGAGGTGGAGCTGTCCGATCTGGGGGCGCGTACGGACGCGGAGCTGCGCGAGGCGATGGGGCGGCTGGCGCGGCACGAGCAGCAGGTCTCGCGGCGCCGGCTCGCGCTCCAGCGGACGGTCGACGGCTGCTCCGCGGAGATCACGCGGCGCTACCGTGACGGTGAGGCCCACGTCGACGACCTCCTCGCGGAGGGTTGAGCCCACTCGGCGCGCCACCCCGCACCCCCACCGCGC
>JAJSZB010000609.1:0-2473 GCA_050613715.1 Streptomyces sp. IBSBF 3018 | reverse complement strand
GCCCAGAACCCCCGCACCCCCGCCCGGCACGGAAGGCAGGACACCCCCGCATGACCACCACCACCGCGCCGGACACCACCGGCGCCCCGGCCGGCGGGCCGCGCGGCGACTGGCAGGCGTACCACGTCTTCTACGCCGCGAGCACCCGCCCGTTCCTGCTCCAGTGCGCCCGCCCGCTGGTCGCCGACCTCACCGCGGACGGCCTGATCAGCGGCTGGTTCTTCATCAACTACTGGCTGGAGGGCCCGCACATCAGGCTGCGGCTGCGGCCCTCCTCACCGGCCGCCGCCGACGCCGTCGCGCAGCGCGCCACCGCCGCGATCGAGGAGTTCCTGCGCCGCAGGCCCGCGCTCTACGAGGTCAAGGACGGCTTCCTCGCCGAGCTGTACAACACCCTCTTCGAGCTGGAGTACCCCGGCGGCGAGCGCGACCGGTACACCGACGCCGCCGGGCGGATGCGGCTGCGCGCCAACAACTCCTTCAGCCCCGAGCCGTACGAGCCGGAGTACGGCAAGTACGGCGGCCCGGCCGGCGTCGAACTCGCCGAGTGGCACTTCCAGCGCTCCAGCGAACTCGTCGTCGAGGCCGCCGCCGGGATGAACCTGCACCTGCGGACCGTACTGCTGGGCGTGTCCGCGCAGTTGATGATGACCATGTGCGGCTGCCTGATCCCCGACCGCGACGCGCTGCTGCACTTCCTCGACCGCTACCACGAGTTCTGGAACTCCGCCTTCAACGGCACCAATTACACCGCCCAGGACGGCTACGACCGCGCGTACCGGTCGATGGACGCGGCGCTGCCCCGGCGCTTCCAGGAGATCCGGCGGGCGGTCGCCGAGCCCGCGCCCGAGCGGCTGCCGGGCTTCCTGCGCGGCTGGGCCGAACACTGCCTGGACCTGCGGGACCGCGTCACGGCGCTCGCGGAGGGCGGCGACCTGGTGTTCCGCTCCTGGGACGGCACCCGCGACCTGCACGTCACCGACCCCGCGCAGGCGCTGCCGATGCTCGCCTCGCCGTACATGCACATGACCAACAACCGGCTGTCGGTGAGCGTCCGCGACGAGGCGTACCTGTCCTACGTGCTGGGCCGCGCCCTGCGCGAGCCCGGACCCGAGGCCGAGCCCCGGTCAGTGCCGGCCGAGCCCCAGGCCGGTCCCGGGACCGGACCCGAGCCCGAGCCCCCGGCGGCGCCGTGACCACCGCCGACCTGCTGGAGATGCGGCCCGCGGTGCGCCCCGACGTCCTCGTGGGCCCGGCGCTGATGCGCGGACCGGTCGCCGTGCACCTGGTCAAGGACCCGGTGTCCGGGGCCCGGCTGGAGCTGGGCGCCAAGGAGCACTTCATCGTCAGCCGGCTCGACGGCACCCGCACCCTCGCCGAGATCGGCGCGGAGTACGCCGCCGCGTTCGGCGCCCGGCTCGGCCCGGCGCAGTGGCAGCAGATGCTACGGCTGCTGTCCGTACGGCAGTTGCTCGCCGGCGCCGCACCCCCCGTGCCGAACGCGGCGACCTCGCCGACCGCGGCCGCCGCCCGTGCCGCGGCCCCCCGGCCCGCCATGCCGGCTGCGAGCGGCCCGAACGCCGGTGCGGGCAAGGGCTCGTGGCTGTCCGGGCGGACCCGGATGGTCGCCGACGCACCCGCGCTGATGGACCGGCTGCACCAGGCGACCGGCTTCGCCCGGCGGCCCGCGGTGCTCGCGCCGCTGCTCGCGCTGTGCGCCGCCCTGCTGGTCGCCGAGGCGCTGAACTTCGGTGAACTCGCCCACGCCACGCACCGGTTGTTCGACGAGCCGGTGACGCTGTGCGCGGCCGGCGTGGTGCTCTGGTTCAGCCTGGCCGCCCACGAACTCGCGCACGGCGTGGTCGCCCGCGCCTACGGGCTGCGCGTCACCGAGATCGGCCTGCGCCGCTACGCCGGCTTCATGACGTACCTGTACTGCGAGGTCGAGGACGTGCAGTTCCTCGGCAGGCGCGGGCCGCAGATCGCCGTCGCGGCGGCCGGCGCGGTCGCCAACCTGGTGTTCCTGCTGCCCTGTTGGCTGGTGTGGGCGCTGCTGCCCGACACCGCACAGGCCGTGCCGTTCTTCGGCGGACTGATTTTGCTCGGCACCGCGATGGCGCTGCTCAACCTGCTGCCGCTGCCGCCGCTCGACGGCTACAAGGCGCTCGGCTACGGCCTCGGCACCCTCCGACTGGCCACCGAGAGCCGGGTGTTCCTGCGCGCCGCGCCGCGCAGGTCCGCCCGCGCCGCCTACCCGCCGCGGCTGCGCGCGGTCTACGGCGGCTACGCCGCGCTCTGCGCGGTGCTCGCCCTCCTCGCCCTCGCCGCCGCCGGGGTGCTCTGCCGCCGTGCCCTGCCCGGCAGTTGGGACGCCTTCTCCTTCTGGCTGCCGCTCGCCGCGGTGGCCGCGGCGTTCGCCCTGCGCCTGCTCGGAACCCGCGCCGCCGCCCGCCGCGCCCGCGCCGCCCCGCCC
>JAJSZB010000608.1:0-2507 GCA_050613715.1 Streptomyces sp. IBSBF 3018 | reverse complement strand
GCGCGGGGCGCCGTCCGGCCGGCGCGCGGCGTCCTCCGGCAGCTCCGGCAGGATCGCGGCGTCCTGGGGCAGGTGCGTGACCTCTTCCGGCAGGTGCATGCGCAGCATCACGCGGTCCACGGCCGCGGGCGACAGCCTGCGCCGGGTCAGCAGCGAGCCGGCCACCATGACCGCGAAGGCGACCGGCACGGTCCACGCCGCGGGCTGTTCGAGCAGCGCCGCGCCCCAGCCGTGGCCGGGCCCGCGCACGCTGGTGACGACGACCGCGACCGCCGCGAGCCCGCCGCCGGCGACCAGGCCGAGCAGCGCGCCCACGTCGGTGAGCCGGCGCCACCAGATGCCGAGGACCAGCAGCGGGCAGAAGGAGGAGGCCGCGACCGCGAAGGCCAGCCCGATCGCGTCGGCCACCGGCAGCCCCGCGGTCGCCGTGGCCATCGCCAGCGGCGGCGCCCCCGCGGCCAGCGACGCCCAGCGGAAGCCCTTCGCCGAACCGCGCAGCAGGTCCTGTGCGACCACGCCGGCCACCGACACGGTCAGCCCCGAGGCGGTGGAGACGAACGCGGCGAACGCGCCCGCCGTGGCCAGCGCGGCGAGCAGCCGCCCGGCCTCGCCGCCCTGCGTCAGCTGCGGCAGCACCAGCACCGCGGTGTCGGTCCGCCCGGTCAGCAGCAGTTGCGGTGCCAGCACCCGGCCGAGCGCGCCGTAGAGGGTGGGCAGCAGGTAGAAGACGCTGAGCAGGACCAGGACCAGCAGCGTGGTGCGGCGGGCGGCCCGGCCGTCGGGGTTGGTGTAGAAGCGGACCAGCACGTGCGGCAGGCCCATGGTGCCGAGGAACGTCGCGAGCAGGATCGAGTAGATCGCGTAGACGGGGTGCGCGCGCCCGCCCGCGCCGGACAGCGGGCTCGCCCAGCGGGCGCCGGAGGCGGGCGCGAGCCCCTCCTTGTGCGGGACCTCGGCGCCGGCCGGGAAGGTCAGCCGGGTCCCGGCGACGGCGGTGTGCGGGCCGTCGCCGAGGCGTACGGTCCGGGCGGTCGCTCCGGCGGTGGCGGGACCGGACGGGACGCCGGCGGCCCCTGGTCCGGCGGTGGCGGGCGCGGGTCCGGCTGTGGCGGGCTTGGGTGCGGGCGACGCGGCGGCCTTGGGCGGCGGCGCGTACCGTACGCCGTCCAGCGTGCCCGTCACGGTGACGGCGACCGGCGTGCGGACGTCGAAGCGGACTGTCTGGTCGAGGGCGACGACGGTGGTGTGCGGGAAGCGCGGCACGTCGGGACCGGTGAGCGCGGGCGCGCCCGCCGAGCGCCAGGCCAGCACCAGGAACACCGCGGGGACCGCGATCGCGGTGAGTTTCAGCCAGAACTGGAAGCCCTGCACGAGGGTGACGCTGCGCATGCCGCCGGCCGCGGCGACCGCGGTGACGGCCGCGGCGACGACGGTCGCGCCGACCCAGCGCGGCGCGCCCGTCACGGTCTGCAGCGTCAGCCCGGCGCCCTGGAGCTGCGGCACCAGGTAGAGCCACGCGATCACCACGACGAGCACGCCGGCCACCCGGCGGACCGCGGTGGACCCGAGCCGCTCCTCGGCGAAGTCCGGCAGGGTGTACGCGCCCGAGCGGCGCAGCGGCGCGGCGACCAGCAGGAGCAGCACCAGGTAGCCGGCGGTGTAGCCGACCGGGTAGGCGAGCATGTCCACGCCGTACGCCATGACCAGTCCCGCGACGCCCAGGAACGACGCGGCCGACAGGTACTCGCCGCCGATCGCGGAGGCGTTCCACAGCGGGGAGACCTCGCGCGAGGCCACGTAGAAGTCGGAGGTGCCGCGCGACAGGCGCAGCCCGTAGACGCCGACCGCCACGGTCGCCACGAGCACGGCGACGAGCGCGCCGAGGCCGAGTGCGGGGTTCATCCTGCGGCGTCCTCCGTGCCTGTCGCGACGACCTCCGCGTCGCCGGCATCCGGGCCGGCGTCCTCCGTGCCGGCGTCCCCCGTGCCGGCCGCGGAACGGGCCCTGGGCTGCGGGTCCGGCTCGCCGCGGGGTCCGGCCAGCAGGTCGGTGAACTCGCGCTCCGCGCGCTCGGCGTGCCGTACGTGGAACCACGCGGCCGCGACCATCAGCGGGTACGCGACCACGCCGAGCAGCAGCCAGGCCAGCCGGATGCCGAACACCTCGGCGGTGCGCAGCGCGGGCACCAGCGCGAACGCCGCGGGCAGGCCGCCGAGCGCGGCGGCGAGCACCGCGAACACGCCGAGCGCGAGCCGCAGTTGGTCGCGCACCAGCGAGCGTACGTAGATCTGCCCGAGGCGCGGCTGCGCGTGCAGGTCGGCGGCGCCGGGCCGCGCGGAGTAGCCCCCGGCCCGGTTGCGCCGGAGCCCGGTCACCGCGACCCGCGTCGCCGCGCCGGTCCCCTCCGCCACGCCGCGGGCCGCCCCGGCGGCGTCGCCGTCCCGCCCGGTCCCGGTCCCGTACCGGTCCCTGCGCCCTCCGGGCGGTGGCGGCATGCGGTGCGGGAG
>JAJSZB010000607.1:0-2535 GCA_050613715.1 Streptomyces sp. IBSBF 3018 | reverse complement strand
CCCCCCCCCCCCCCCGGGCCCCCCCCCCCCCCCGCCGCCCGGGGGGGGCGGCCCCCCCGCCCGCTACGAGATGACCACGCTGCTCGGCCAGGGCGGCATGGGCGCGGTCTACCGCGGCCGGGACGTGCTCACCGGGCAACTGGTGGCCGTCAAGGTGATGCACGGCGCGCTGCGCGACGACGTGGAGATGCGCGCGCGGTTCGAGCGGGAGGTGCGGATCAGCGCCGCGCTCAACCACCCGCACATCGTCCACACGCTCGACACGCTGACCGGCCCCGACGTGGAACCCGCGCTGATCATGGAGCTGATCGACGGCCCCTCGCTGGGCGACGTCCTGGAACGGCACGGCGGACTGCCCGCGCCGCTGGTGGCGCGCCTGGCCCGCCAGCTCGGCGAGGCGCTCGCGTTCATCGACGGGGTGGGCGTGTCGCGGATCGACCTCAAGCCGGGCAACGTGCTGCTGCACCCGCAGCGCGGCGCGGTCATCATCGACCTGGGCATCGCGCGCCCGCGCCTGGACGCGGACGCCGTGACCCAGGTCGGCATGGTGATCGGCACGCCGGGCTACATGGCTCCCGAGCAGGTCAACGGCGCGGCGGCGGACATCAGGGCGGACCTGTTCACGCTGGGCCTGATCCTGCACCAGAGCCTGACCGGACGCCCGGTGTGGCCGGTCGCGACGGCCGCCCAGCTGTTCTTCCACATCGTCAACGACGACGTGGAGGTCGACACGCTGCCCGCGTCGGGGGAGCTGCGCCAGGTGATCGGCAGGTTGCTGGCCCGCGCCCCGAACGAGCGTCCGCGCGACCCGGAGGAATTCCTCGCCCTGCTCGCCGAGACCCCGGAGGCCCGGGAGGACCCCGGCGACGACGACCTGCTGTCCGCGCTTCCGGAGGACGACCAGTCGCCGCCACCGGGCCCGTTGCGGTACGAACCCGCGCCGCCGGCCCCGACGACGATCGTCGTGGACGGCTGAGCGGCCCGCACCCCGGCCTAGGGCGTGTCCGCACAGTCGTGCCTGCCCCGCGACGCCTGGCACGCGCTCCCCCAGCCTGGCGGCCGGGGGTGCCCCCAGCTGCGTTGTCGGGCTCGTCCGAGTAGGCCCACTACGAGGACGACCCTCCGCCTTGCGATCTGGGGGCACCGCCCAGGCGAAGCCCTGGGGGAGCACCAGACGCCGCGGGGCCGCCCTCCGGGCGACGACACGACTTTGCGGACACGCCCTACGCGCCGTGGAGTTCGGCGAGGCGGTCGAGGAAGACCCGCTGTGCGGCGACGATCTTCTCCCGCGCGGTGTCCAGGTCCAGCCAGGCCGCGCGGTCCAGCTCGGGGAACTCCCGCGACCGCCCCGAGCCCCGCGGCCACTCCATGGTGAAGGTCCCGAAGACCGCCTGCGCCGGGTCGAGGTCGCCCTCGACGGCCCACACGGTCACGATCTTGCCGCCGGACTGGCGGATCTCGCCCAGCGGGAGCAGCGCGCCCTCGGGCACCGGCAGGCCCAGCTCCTCGGTGAACTCCCGCAGCGCCGCCGCCCGCGCGGTCTCGCCGGGCTCGTACTCGCCCTTGACCACCGTCCACGCGCCGGCGTCGCGCCGCGCCCAGAACGGCCCGCCCATGTGCCCCAGCAGCACCTCGATCCCGCTGCCGGGGCCGCCTCCGGCAGGTTCGCCGGGGTCGCTGCCGGGACTCGCTCCGCGAGCGCGTCCGGGGCCGTCTCCGGGGCCGCGTCCGGGATCGTCCCCGGGACCGTCCGCACCGGCTCGCCGCCCGGCCGCGCGGAACGGCAGGATGCCTGCGCTGCGCCTCTCCGCCATGCCGCCAGTCTGCCCCCGCCGGCGCGGAGGCCGCGACCGCACCCGCGTACGGGCGGACCGCACCCACGTACCGCGGACCGCACCCGCACGCGCGCCTGACCCGGTCGCCGTACGGGCACCGGGCGTACGGCGGTCAGCCGGTGAAGGCCCAGCCGGTCCAGGCGCGGACCTCGATCGCCACGACCGGGCCGCGCGGCGGGACCTCCGCGTACTGCGGGTACTTCCGGCGCAGCAGCGCGAGCCCGGCGTCGCGGACCGCGCCGTCCGGCACGACGCGCGCCACGCCGTCCGCGCGCGCCCACCACAGCCGCGCCCAGTCGTCGGCGTAGTGGTCGGCGAGCAGCGACACGCGCGGCTCGGCCGCGATGTTGCGCAGCCGCCGCAGGTCCGCGGAGCGCTTCGGCTTGTGGTCCACGGCGAAGTACAGCGTGTCCGGGTGCGGCGAGCCGCCGTCGCCGAGGAGTTCGCCGACCGGATCGCCGGGTGTGCCGCCCGACGCCTCGCCGGACGCCTTCCCGGGCAGGTCGCCGAGCGCGAACGTCACCGGGACCAGGTGCGGCGCACCGTCCGCGCCGACGGTGGCCAGCCGGGCCACGCGCGCGGCGGCGAAGCGGCTACGGGTCTGCGCCGCGGTCAGGTTCACCCGCCCGACCCTACCGACCGCGGACCCGCCACGCTCCGCCCCCGCGCGGTGACGCCTCGCCCCGTGACGCCCCCGCGC
>JAJSZB010000606.1:0-2536 GCA_050613715.1 Streptomyces sp. IBSBF 3018 | reverse complement strand
CGCTCACCGGTCCCGCGCCGGCCCGTCCGCCGACCCCTCGGGGGTCCCGGCGCGGGCCGCGCGCCCCACACCCCTACGCAAGGTGACGCTCGGGGGAGGACTTGCGGACGAGTACCGTGGGTTGCCAAGCTGTTGCTCACAGTCAACCCCTGGGAGGGGCACGTGGCTTTCGGTGAGCAGCCCGCGTACCTACGTGTGGCCGAGGACCTGCGGCGGAAGATCCTCGACGGCTCGCTGCCGCCGCACGCCCGGCTGCCCTCACAGGCGCGCATCCGCACCGAGTACGGCGTCTCCGACACCGTCGCGCTGGAGGCCCGCAAGGTGCTGATGGCGGAGGGGTTCGTCGAGGGCCGCTCCGGCTCGGGGACGTACGTGCGCGAGCGGCCGCGCCCCCGGCTGGTGGTGCGCAGCGGCTACCGCCCGGCCGTCGCGCCGACCCCGTACCGGCAGGAACAGGCCGACGAGGACGCCAAGGGCACCTGGGAGTCGCGCAGCGTGCAGGACGTCGCCTCGCCGGACGTCGCCGAGCGGCTGGCGATCGAGCCCGGCGCGCGGGTGATGCGCACGCAGTACGTGTTCCGCACCGAGGGCGAGCCGTCGATGCTGTCGACGTCCTGGGAGCCGCTGAGCCTGACCGCCCGGACGCCGGTGTTGCTGCCCGAGGAGGGGCCGGTCGGCGGGCAGGGCGTGGTGCCGCGGATGGCCGCGATCGACGTGGTCGTGGACCACATGGCCGAGGAGGTCGGGGCGCGGCCCGGACTGGCCGAGGAGACCGCGGCGCTCGGCGGCGTCCCCGGGCACATCGTGATCGAGATCCGCCGCACGTACTACGCGTCCGGGCGGCCGGTGGAGACCGCGGACGTGGTGTTCCCGGCGGAGCGCTTCCGTGCGGCGTACCACCTGCCGGTGAGGTGACGGCGCCCGCCGGTGAGGTGACGGCGCCGAAGCGCCCGCTTCCCCGGGCCGCCTTCCGCCGGGCCGCTCTCCGCCGGGCTGCTCTCCGCCGGGCTGCTCTCCGCCGGCGTGGCGTCATCGGGGGTCGTCCCGGTGACGCTCGGTCGGCGCCGGGTTGACGTCCCGTCAACTTCTGGACGATCATCTGGCCGGATCGGTATCTCTTCGTGTCAACGCGGACCCGCGCCGTGAACCTCGGGCGTAGGGTCGGGCATATGCGCATCGCCGTTTCCTCGGACATGGATGAGCCCGTGGCCCACCTGCTGGTGGAGGAGTTGCGCCGGCGCGGGCACGACCTGCTGGTGTACGGCGCGCTCAGGGACGGCGACCGGGAGGACGACCCGAGGGGCGCGGAGCCCGTTGGAAGGGCGGTGGCGGGCGACGGGTGGGCATGGAGCGCGTCGGCCGCGGCGCGGGCCGTGGCGGACGGGGAGGCCGAGCAGGCCGTCGTGTGCTGCTGGACGGGCACGGGGGCGTCGATCGCCGCGAACAAGGTCGCCGGGGTGCGGGCCGCGCTGTGCGGCGACGCGTACACGGCTGAGGGGGCACGGAAGTGGAACGACGCGAACGCGCTGGCGCTGAGCCTGCGTACGGTCTCCGCGCCGGTACTGGGGGAGATCCTCGACGCCTGGTTCGCGGGCGGCCCGAGCCCGGACCCGGAGGACCGGCGCAACGTGGCGCGGCTGACGGAGCTGGAGGGGGGTTCGTCGTGACGACCGAACTGGTGTGGCTCCTCATACGCCAGGATGCCGGCGGCAACCGCTACCGCGTCGGCCGCTTCGCCACCCGCGCCGAGGCCGAGCGGGTCGCCGAGACGCTCGGCGCCGCGGGCGCGGACGGCCGGGCGGCGGGCGGGCAGGCCGCCGGCGGAAGCACCGGCGAAGGACCGGCCGGTGACGGCCAGATCTACGTGATCGAGCGGGCCGCCCCGCGCCCGGCCGAGGCATGACGGCCGCGATCGTCGTCGGCGGGATGCTCGTGCGCGACGGTCGGCTGCTGGCCGCACGGCGTACCGCGCCGGCGCACACCGCGGGGATGTGGGAGTTCCCCGGCGGCAAGGCGGAACCGGGCGAGGACGAGCGCGACGCGCTGGTGCGCGAACTGCGCGAGGAACTGGGCGTCGGCGTCCGGCCGCTGGCCCGGGTGCCGGGGGAGTGGCCGCTGACCGGCCCCTACGTCCTGCGGATCTGGACCGCCGAACTCCTCGACGGCACCCCGCGCTGCCTCCAGGACCACGACGCGCTGCGCTGGGTCACCCCGGCCGAGGCGGAGGCGCTCGCCTGGCTGGCCCCCGACCGTCCCGCGCTCGCCTGGGCCGCCGCGCACCTCTGAGGCCGCGGCCCGAGGCCGGAGCCCGCTGCCGCCCGTCTGCGTCACCGGGCGGGCGTTTCCGGCACGAAAAGGGCAGTATCGGGTAAGAAGGCACAAAGCCTTCAGGAGGCCGGGCGGGCAGTCCCGGCCGTACCCGGTCGGGGGTGCGAGCGATGAGCGCCAGCGGCGACGACCCCAAGGCTGCGGGCCTCCGTCCCGGCGACCCCCACGACGCCACGCCCGGCGCCCCCCGCGACAGCGCCCCCGGCGA
>JAJSZB010000605.1:0-2537 GCA_050613715.1 Streptomyces sp. IBSBF 3018 | reverse complement strand
AAGTGACGGGTCCTGGGGTGGGTGGGCGAGGCCCGGGGGACGCCGAGGCGGGATCAGCAAAGGGTGGGCCGGCCCGGCGGACGGCGGGGCCGGCTCAGCGGAGGGTGGGGCGGGCTCAGCCCATCACCGGCAGGTACGCGGCCAGGTCGGCGCGTTCGCCGCTCGCCCTGACGGCCGCCGCGTCCAGCGCCTCGGACCAGGCGAGGCGGCCGGTGGCCAGCCGGACCCAGGTCAGCGGGTCGGTCTCCACGACGTTCGGCGGGGTGCCGCGGGTGTGCCGGGGGCCTTCGACGCACTGCACCGCGGCGTACGGCGGCACCCGGACCTCCACCGAGCCGCCCGGCGCCTTGACCGCGAGCGCGTCGGCGAGCACCCGCACGGTCGCGGCGAGGGCCTGCCGGTCCAGCGTGACCGGGACGCCGGTCGCCCGGGCCAGGTCGTCGCTGTGCACGACCAGCTCCACCAGGCGCGTGACGGTGAAGTCCAGCGCGCGCATCGCGGTGAACACGTGCGGGACGACCAGGTCGGTGCGGACCGCCGCGGCGCGCAGCTCGGCCGCGCGCGCGGTCGCCGCGTCGAGGGCCGCGGCCGGGTCCTCGGTCGCGGCGGCCGTCTGCCGGGTGTCCTCGTCCAGCCGGTCGGCGATGCCCGCGGTGGACAGCGCCCACCGCGACAGGCCGGTGACCTGCGTGGTCGGCGGCAACGGCTGCTGCGCGAGCAGTTCGGGCACGGCGTCGACCTGGCGCACGACGTGCACGACCAGCGTCCGTACGTCCCACCCCGGCAGGCCACTGTCCGCGGCCCACTGCTCGGCGGTCAGCTCGCGCACCGCGCGCCGCACGTGCCCCGCCTGCGCGAGCAGCGCGTCCCACGTCCTGCCGGGTTCGTACGTCCGCGCGCGGCGGCTGGCCTCAGACATGCGCCGAGCTTAGGCCCTGACCCGACCGCCGCCCACGTCAGCGGGCCCGCGTCAGCTACGGGCGGACGCGATGAGGTCCAGCAGTTCCCGGGTGTCCAGGGGCAGCCCGACCGGCTCCGGCAGCATGACCGTCCCACCGAAGCTGACCGTATGCACGTCGGTGTACTTACCGCCCACCGGCTCGCTGTGGACGACGACCTCGCGGGTGTCGCGGTCGACCAGGAGATACACCGGGATGCCGGACTCGGCGTAGGCACGCGGCTTGTCGATCCGGTCCCGCTGAGTGGTGTCGTCGTACGACGTGACCTCGACCGTCATGAGGACGCCGGCGGGATCGGCCCACTCCCCGACGCCGAGGAAGTACCCGCGCGGTGCGAGCACGCCGTCAGGTATGGCGCGACCGCTTCGGTACGACTCGACCTTGAGGCCCACACCGCCGTAGAGGCGATGGGGCTTGAGCTGCATGCACATGTCTTGCAGCCAGGCGACGATCTCGCCGTGTAGCCCGTCCGGCATGGGCTGGACCCCCAACTTCCCACCGAGGAACTCGAATCGCTGCCCTTCCTCTCCTCGATCGGCCTCGACGGCCAGATGCTCGAAGAGGTCCAGGCTCATCTCGGCGTGACGCTCGGTCCGCGGCCGGTCGTCCACTGCGGTCACCCCGCACCTCCCTGTAGCCGATCACTCACGCTCGGCTTCTGATCATAAAGTGATCGGTACCGAGCGTGAAGTGACAGCTACTCGTGTCAAGTCCCCTGCTGCTCACGAGCGCAGCCGCAGGGAGCTGCGGAGGGCGGGGATCAGCCCTGGCGGGGGCGCTCGAAGGTGAGCAGCAGGCCCTCGACGGACCCGGGGCCTATCCGGCCCTTGACGTCGGCCGCGGTGATCGCCTTGAGGGCCCAGCCGTCCTCGGCGTGCTTGTTGAGGGTCTTCTCCAGCTTGTCGCTGTCCAGCGCGTCGCCGATGAGCGACTCTCGGAACGTCACGACCTTGTACTCGTACATGTGCGGGCCCTTCGGGTGCGGTCGGTGGTGCGGGTGCTCGGACGGGTGCGCGTCCCGGACGGGATACGCGGGTGCGCGCCACAGGTTGTACGGACGGCCGGCCGGTGGGGTTCCGCCGTTGGGCCGTACGGGTGGCGGCGGGGACAGCCAACCATGCGCCAGGGCCCGCGGTCAGCGCCGGCCGCGGGCCCTGCGGTAGCTCCACGCGAGCAGGCCGAGCAGGATCAGGCCGGACAGGATGAGGCTCGAACCGGTGCTCCAGCCGGCGAAGGGCAGCCACGACACCGGCCGCACCCCCCAGACCACGCCCGCGCCGATCAGCCCGAGGCCGGCCAGCAGCGAGCCGGCGATGCGCCAGCCGTTCGCGACGCTCGCCTCGACGCCCTCCATGGCCTTGGCTCGGACCGGTTCCTCGAACCGGGCGACCGCGGGGACCGCGCGGGACAGCAGGACCAGGCCGGCCAGCACGAGCAGCATGCCCGGCCCGGGCAGCACCAGCAGCGCCACGCCGACCAGCAGCAGCACGCCGCCGACCGTGCCGAGCGCCACGCGGGTGACCGGATGCGGCTGCCCTTCCGCCCTGCGCCGCCTCCCGCTCCCGTCCCGGCCCGCCC
>JAJSZB010000604.1:0-2546 GCA_050613715.1 Streptomyces sp. IBSBF 3018 | reverse complement strand
GCCCGGGGGCGGTGGCGGGACCGGGCCGGACGCCGGGGGCGGCGGCGTCCGCGCTCTCAGGGAGTGGGCGGCCGGGCTGCGGGCCGTCCTCGCGGCGGACCCGGCGCTGGCGTCGGTGCTGGCGGTGAACCTGCGTGCGCAGGGTTTCGCGGACGCCGCTGCCGCGCGGGCCGGTTCCTCCTACCTCGGTGACCACGTCGACTTCGGCAACGGCCTGTTCCTCGGCGACGTGACGGGCACGGCCGAGCACCACACCCACTTCCACGCCGCCGCGCAGCCGCCGCCGGCGGCCGTCCCGTCTCCACCCCGGCAGCTGCCGCCCGACATCCCCGATTTCACCGGCCGTGCGGACGACCTGCGCACCCTGGACGCTCTGTCCCGGGCGCCCGGGGACGATCCCCGGGTTCCCGCCGATAGGGGGGCCTTCGCCGGTGGCGGTGCCGTGGCCGCCTTCGAAACCTCTGCGGTCACGCCCACGGTGGTGATCTCCGCCATCGACGGCACCCCGGGCGTCGGCAAGACGACTCTGGCCGTGCACTGGGCCCACGCGGCGAGCGGGCGGTTTCCCGACGGGCAGATCCACTTCGACCTTCAGGGTTACGCGCCCACGCCGGCGGTCAAGCCGCGCCGGGCTCTGGGGGAGTTGCTGCGGCTGCTCGGGGTGCCGGCCCACGAGGTCCCCGCGAGCCTGGACGCCAGGGCCCGGTCCTACCGCAGCCTCCTGGCGGGGCGCAGGGTCCTGGTCGTGTTGGACAACGCCGAGGACCCCGCGCAGGTGCGGCCGCTGCTGCCGGGCGCCGCGGGCTGCTGTGTCGTGGTCACCAGCCGCAGCCGGATGGCCGGGCTGGCGATCCGCGACGGGGCCCGGCTGCTCACGCTGGACGTGCTCGATCCGCAGGAGTCGCTCGCGTTCTTCGCCCGGGTGCTGGGCGGGGAACGGGTCGCCGCCGAGCGCGCGGCCGCGCTGCGTGTCGCCGAACTGTGCGGCCGTCTCCCGTTGGCGCTGCGCATCGCCGCGGTGCGGCTCGCGCTGCGCCCCTCGTTCGGCTTCGCCGACGTGGAGGCGGAACTGGCGCCCGAGGAGGGCCGGCTGGCGCAGCTGTCGCGCGGTTCGGACGAGTTCGCGGCCGTGCGGCACGTCTTCTCCTGGTCGTACGCCAAGCTCACGCCGCCGCAGCAGCGGGCGTTCCGCCGTCTCGGGCTGCACCGGGGACCGGTGTTCGGCGCCGGCGCGGCCGATGCGGTGCTCGGTGTGCCGCGCGACGAGGCCCGCGACCTGCTCGACGCGCTGACCGAAGCCCACCTGCTGGAGGAGGACGCCCCCGGCCGCTTCCGCTTCCACGATCTGCTGCGGCTGTACGCGCAGGACCGCTGCCGCGCGCAGGAGCCCCCCGCCGAGGCTGCACGGGCGGTGGAACGCCTGCTGGCCTGGTACGTGGCGACCGGCGAGAACGCCGACCGCGCGCTCAACGACGGCCGGGAGCAGGTGCTCGCGCCGATCGGGGCGCCCGAGGGCGTGCGGCCGGCGCGGTTCGCCGGCGCGGACGCCGCGCTCGTGTGGCTGGACGCCGAGTACGCCAATGTCCTCGACGTCGCGCAGCAGGCTGCCGACTGCGGCCTGTTCACGATCGGCTCGCGTGTGCCGATCGTGCTCAGGTCGTACTTCCAGCGCCGCAGCCAGTGGCCGGAGTGGCTGGAGGTGCAGCGCGTCGGCCTCGACGCCGCGCGCGCCGCGGGCGACGGGCCGGCCGAGGCGTGGCTGCTGAGCGGACTCGGCGACGTCTACGACGACCTGGAGCGCTACGAGGAGGCGCTCGCCTGCCACACGCAGGCGCTGGAGGCGCACCGCCGTCTGGGGGACCGGCGCGGCGAGGCGACGGACCTGAACAACATGGGCGTCGCCCTGGACAACCTGGAACGCTACGCCGAGGCGATCGAGCACTACACCGGCGCGGAACGCCTGTTCGCCGGCCTCGGCCACCTCGGCGGCCGGGCCATGGCGCTGAACAACATGGGCGCCGCCCACATGGTCTGCGGCGACACCGACCGGGCCGCCGACTGCTACCGGCGCTCGCTGGAGATCCGCCGCGCGGCCGGCGACGACGCCTTCGGCGAGGCGATGACCCTGCACAATCTCGGCGAGGTGCACGAGGAACGCGGCGAGTGGGGGCAGGCGGCGGCCTCCTACCGCCAGTCGCTGGCGGTGCACCGCCGGGTCGGGCACCTGCGCGGCGAGGCACGGGCGCTGCACCGCCTCGGTGTGGTGCTGGCCGCGCTCGGCGACCGCGAGGCGGCGCGCGGCAGCTGGGAACGGGCACTGGAGATCTTCGAGGACGTCGGCGACGTCGAGGCGGACGACGTGGCGGCGCTGATCGACGGCCGGGGGGCCGGCCCCTCGACGTGAGGCGCGGCCCGCGGGGGACTTGTGTGTCCGGCAGGCTGTGCGCCTGTGCCGGACTCATCGGGGCGCTGTGCGGGCATGAACCGGTGCGGGGCGCGGGTCGTGCCTGTTGTACGGAGGGGGCGTGCGGTGGGGGAGCGGGAAC
>JAJSZB010000603.1:0-2555 GCA_050613715.1 Streptomyces sp. IBSBF 3018 | reverse complement strand
GCGGGGACTCATGTGGGGTGGGCCTCCAGGTGGAGTTGGACGAAGGCTTCCACCTTGGCGCGGATGATCGCGGGGTCGAACGGCTTGACCAGGTAGTCGACTGCGCCTGCGGCGTAGCCGCGGAACATGTGCGACGGGTCGTGGTCCATGGCCGTGAGGAAGATGATCGGAATGTTGCGGGTACGGGCCCGGCGCTTGATGTGCAGCGCCGTCTCGTAGCCGTCCATGTCCGGCATCTGGACGTCGAGCAGGATGACGGCGAACCCGCCGCCGTCCAGCAGCGCCTTGAGCGCGGCCTGACCCGAGTCGGCCGTCACGACCTCGTGGCCCAGGCCGGCCAGTACGGCAGTCAGGGTGAGGAGGTTGGCCGGCTTGTCGTCGACGGCGAGAATCCGCGCGGGCGCCCCCGGGAACGTATCGGCCGCAGTCGTCCGCAACGTTGCGGCGGGGTCCGGTCCGACGGGCTGAAGCGCCGGCAACGGTCCTTCCACGATGGCGAGTTGGCGTTCGAGGACGTTGCACCGGGACTCGGCGAGCATCACCCGCAGCCGCGTCTCCTCCAGTTCGGCTTCGAGCTTCCTGATCTGGTCCTCCAGCCGTCCGCGCTCGGCCAGCAGGTCGCCCGCCGCGCCCGGCTCGTCCAACGGCGGGCGGACGAAGGCGCGTTCGGCCGACCACTGCGCCTCCAGCAGGTTGAGGCGGACTTCGAGGTCGGCGATGCGGTGTTGCCGGTCCAGCAACGCATCGCCCAGGACGTCCTCTTGAGCGGTGGCGCGGCGTGCCTCCCGGTCGGCGTCGGCCAGTTGGCGTTGAAGCACCTGTACGCCGTCTGCCGGCGGGATTCCGGCCTGCACCGCGCGACGGTGCAACTCCCGTACGTGGTCCAGGGTCAGCGGTGTCGCCGCGGCACCGTGGTCGGTGGCCAGATCGGCGAAGAGGTCGACGACGAACTCCCACGGCGGCACCCGCGTGCCGCCGAGATAGCGGGAGACCGTCCCCGCGTCCCGGTAACGCCGTGCCGCGTACCGTCGCACCGACACGCGCAGCCCGGTGAAGAGGGTGCGCAGCGCCTGCGCGAAGGCCCGGCAGTCGTCGTCCAACTCATCGGCCAGTGGCCGTAATTCGCCCATCGGGTCGGTTCCTCCTGTCAACGGGTCGCGCGCCGCGGCGGATTGCGCCCCGGGTCGAGCGGCTGGACGTCGGGCGGCTTGGGTCGAGCGGCTTGGGGTCCGGCGGCTTGGGTCCGGCAGCCCCGGCTCAAGCATGGTGCCGGGGCCCCTCACTCGGGTCCGGTTCTCCCGATAAGTCGGTCGAAAAAGGGAACCGCCAGACCGAAGGAGCCGGCGCCGTAGAGCACGCACTGGGTCGGCTCGGTGCCGCCCACCGCGGACAGGACCCCGGCACCCAGCCCGGTCAGTAAGGCCAGGGCGAGGATGAGCGCCGCCCTGACCGACAACAACGGAGTACGCACCGACGACCTCTTCCCGCGACGGGGGCCGCCGCATGTGACTGCCCGGCCGATCGGCCCGACGGCATCCAGCCTGGCGGCCCGCAACGGTGTTGCAGACCGCAACGGGCCTCACGGCGGCGGACGGCAACGGTGGGGGCAGCGCCCGGCCTGCGCGGAGCGGAGGTGGCGGCGGAACGCGTGGGCGATATGGGACGGGAGTGGCGTGCGTCACGAAAACCAGACAAAAGGAACTTGTGGTTCCGCTTGTCCGTCTGATCCGGGGAGGCTGATCGAGAAAGGCGGGCAGGGTCCGGTATGGGCGAGGCATGGGGCGATGACCGGCGCCCGGCGGGCGGGGTGGGCCGCGCGGGTGGCCCGGACGGCGCGGTGCGCGCGGGCGACGGGCAGGGCTCGGGCTGGGGCTCCGAGCGCGGTACGGCCGCGGGATTCGGTACGGGCTCCGAGTTCGGTACGGCCTCCGGGTTCGGTACGGCCTCCGGGTTCGGTACGGGCTCTGGGCCCGACACGGGCCCCGGCGCTGGCCTCGGCCCGGGCATCGGCGGCGTCGACACCGGCGCGAGCCCCACGGACCAGAGCCTCGGCGGCGGCCCGAGCCCCGGCGAGAGCGAGAGCAACGCCCCCGGCAAGAGCAACGCCAAAGCCACCCTCGACCTCAGCGTCCCCCAGGTCGCGGGCAGCGCGGTCGCCGCGATCGTCGCCGCCAAGCTCGCGTCGAACCTCGGCGTCTACGGCACCATCGTCGGCGCCGGCGTCGTCAGCGTCCTCGGCACCTGCGGCGGCTCGATCCTCCAGCACGTCTTCCGGCGTACCGGCCGGCACATGCAGGAGGTCGCCGTGCAGGCGCGCCCGGGCGTCCGCCGAGTCCGGGGACGGGCGCGGCTGGGCCCGATCGCTCAGGACGAGGCCCTCGCCGCGGCGGCCCTGTCCTCCGACGCGGCGGACCCCGCGGGCACCCGCCCGCCGGCGGAGACGGACCTGCCCGCCACCTCCCCGGACGGCGACATCGACGCCGACCACGGCACGTCTCACGACACGGATCACGACGCGGATCACGACGCCGCGACCCCCGTCCCCTCCCCCGCGC
>JAJSZB010000602.1:0-2557 GCA_050613715.1 Streptomyces sp. IBSBF 3018 | reverse complement strand
GGTCCGACACCCCCGCGCACGCCCCGCCACGAGCACCAGCTGCCCGCCTGGCGGGGCGGCGGGGGAGTGACTCACGCCGGACATCGTGTCCGGGCGCGCGTTCCGAGTCCACCGCGGACGGGCCGCACCGACCCGGCCTTTACCTCGTCTTTGGCACACTTGAGGGTATGACGACGAGTTCACCGCCCCCGGTCCGTCCGCGCCCGGCACCGCAGGCGTCAGGAGGCCGGCGCAGGCGGGTGCGGCTGCTGCCGCTGGCCGTCGCCGCGTGGGCGGTGCTGGAGATATGGCTGCTCATCGCGGTGGCCGACGCCACGAGCGGCTTCGTGGTGTTCCTGTGCATCCTGGCCGGCTTCGTGCTGGGCGCCGCCGCGGTCAAGCGGGCCGGGCGCAGCGCATGGCGCAATCTGACCGCCTCGGTGCAGGCGCAGCAGGCCCGGCAGAGCGGGCAGAGCGCGCCCGAGGCCCCGGCGGCCCCGGCCGGCGGCGGCCGCACCGGCCTGCACATGCTCGGGGGCATCCTGCTGATCATCCCCGGCTTCGTCTCCGACGCCGTGGCGCTGCTGCTGCTCTTCCCGCCCACCCGGCGGCTGATCGGCGCGGGCGCCGAACGCGCCGCCGAGCGCCATCTGCGCCGGCACCCGGCCGCCCCGGGCGACCCCGGCTCCTTCGGCGACCTCTTCCAGCAGGCGCGCCAGGCCGAGGAGCAGGCGCGCATCCACCGCCCGGACGGCAAGGTCATCCAGGGCGAGGTCGTGGACGACGACCGGGACTGAGGCCGCGGGGGCGGCCGCCGGGCGGGCCCGCGCCGGGCGCGGGCAGGCCCGGGCCCGGTGACCGGGCCTGGGCCTGCCAGGACACGCGAAACCCGTTCAGGTCACGAGCCCGGTGCACGGCTTCAGGGCACAAAAGGGGGCTCAGCGCCGGCTCGGGAGTGAGCCGGGCCGAGCCCGAAGGATGTCACGCGCTTTTTCGGTTGTCCCGCGGGTGCACGGCGATGTTCATCGCCCCGGAGCGCAGGACCGCCAGCCGCTCGGCCAGCACTTCCTCCAGCTCCTCCAGCGTGCGCCGCTCCATGAGCATGTCCCAGTGCGTGCGCGCGGGCTTGCTGGTCTTCTCCTCGGGGCCCTCGCCGTCCACCAGCAGGGCGGTCTGGCCGCAGGCGCGGCACTCCCACTCCGGCGGGATCTCGGCCTCAACCGAGAACGGCATCTCAAATCGATGGCCGTTCCGGCATGCGTACTCAACGGTCTGGCGCGGGGCCAGATCGATGCCGCGGTCGGTCTCGTAGCTGGTGGCCCCGAGTCGCGTGCCGCGGAGAGCTCGCTCACTCATGAATCGTGCCTCCCGGGCTTGGTCGCCCACAGGACAGGTGTCGCTGTCGTCGTCATCCGGTCAACGTCCGGTCGGCGGTGAAGATTCCCGTTTCGGGAGATGCGTCGCCCGTCGTGTCGCCCCTGTTTGTACCCACCGGTGCCCGATTTGTCACATCTGGACGAAGATGTCACCCGGTGATGTCGTATGTTTTGCGTGCAGTAACAGTCAAGCTTCAGGGCCAACCGCGTACACTACCGGGCCGCGCCCCCGAAGGCTAAATCGGGTCCGCCGTCGCGCATCCGGGCGCTTCCCGGCGAACCCGTCCAGAAGGGTCGGCCACGCGGCCGCCGGAACCGCCGGGGGTGTCGCGATCGCCGCGGTCGGCCCCGGCGTCGTCCTCGGGCAGGGCGAAGAGCTTCAGGAAGAACTGCGCGAGCGGGCCTATCGCGACCGCGTAGAGCACCGTGCCCACGCCCACCCCGCCGCCCAGCACGAAGCCCGCGGCCAGCACGGTCACCTCGATGCCGGTGCGGATCAGCCGCACCGACCGGCCGGTCCTGCGGTGCAGCCCGGTCATCAGGCCGTCGCGCGGGCCGGGCCCGAAGCGCGCGGTGATGTAGAGGCCGGTCGCCAGGCCGTTGAGCACCACGCCCGCGACCAGCAGCGGGACGCGCACCGCCAGCGCCTCGTAGTGCGGCACCACGGCCATCGTCAGGTCGATGAAGGCGCCCACCAGGAACACGTTCGAGACCGTGCCGAGCCCCGGACGCTGCCGGATCGGCCACCACAGCAGCAGCACCGCCGCGCCGACGACGATGGAGACGTTGCCGATGCTCACGCCGGTGTGCCGCGACAGCCCCTGGTGGAAGACGTCCCACGGGTCCAGGCCCAGATTGCCGCGGATCAGCAGCGCGTCGCTGGCGCCGTAGAGGGCGAGCCCGGCGTACAGCCGCACCAGCCGCCGGTACGGCACCGGCCCGCGCAGCCGCGGCACACGGGAGGTCGCACTGCGGGAGGTCGCACTTCGGGACGGTGCACTGCGGGACGGCACACCACCGGACAACGGCGCACTTCGGGACAACGGGAACCCCCTGGCGGTCGGCTGGACGCGCATGTCACTCTGTGGCCCGGGAAGGCGACCACACCAGAGCCAATCAGGGAGAGGTGGACTGAATTCGATGCCACAGTGGACCGCGGCCGTCAGCGCCGCCCACCTCGCCCGGCTGCTCGCCCCCCGCCC
>JAJSZB010000601.1:0-2565 GCA_050613715.1 Streptomyces sp. IBSBF 3018 | reverse complement strand
ATCTGGTGGATTTCGGGGTGGTGGGTGATCTGTTCCAGGTGGTGCCGCAGCTGACCGAGGAGATCACCGCCCGCAAGGGCTGACCCCGCAGGAGGCCGGAGAGGCGCCGGGCGCGTACCGGGACCGTACCCAGACGCACCCGGCCGGCCCGGCGCATCCGGCGTCACCCGGAGGGCCCCGCGCCCGTCGTAGCCCGACCCGCACACACGGCTGAATCCCTCATAATGGAGGGAAGTACGATGAATCGGACGTGTGTGCGGGCCCGACCGCGGCTCGTACCCGACGCTACGGACAGGTCCCATGGACCGCACGGTCTCCGGCCAGCCGCCCTCCGACCTCGTCGGCCCGCGGACGCGCGCGGAGCGCGCCCTCGCCGACGCGCTGCTGCGCGTCCACGAACGGCTGCGGCCCAGCACCTGCACGGCGTACGTCCCGGCGGACGGCGGTAGGACGCTGACCGCCGCCATGACCGTGGACACGCCGCTCAGCTTCGGCGTGCCGTCCAGCTTCGACGTCGACGACCTGGTCTGGCCCACCACCCGCTCGTACCGCAGCGGGGAGGTGGTGGTCTTCGACGCCGAGAACATGCGCGAGAGCGCCCGCCTGTCGACGCCGGCGATCGCCATCACCGTGCCGTTCGCGATGACCGTGGCGTCGGTGCCGGTGCGCACCGCGCGGCACCGCTACGGGACCATCGGCATGCGCTGGGTGCCCCCGCGGCCGGTGCCGGCGCACGAGCGCGCGTACCTCAGGGCCGCCGCCGACGAGCTGGCCGCCGAGCTGGAGCGGCTGGCCGGCGCGGACGCCGGGCTCGTCGCACCGGTCGTCCCGGTCTTCCTGCCCGCCCGCCCGGCGCGCCCCACCGGCGACCCCGACGCCGACCGGCGGCTGCTGCGCGAGGCCGCCGCGTCCTCGGCGATCCGCAGCAGCTACCTCCACCAGCTCCAGCGGCTGGCCGCGGAGCTCACCGGCGCGGTGCGCGCCGCCGACATCCTCGCGATCGGGCAGGCCCGGGTGGTGCAGCCCTTCGGCGGCCGGGCCGCGGCCCTGTCCATGGCCGAGGGCGGGCGGCTGCACGTGGCGGGCGCGGTCGGGCTCAGCCGGGAGCAGGTCGCCGCCATCGAGGGCACGCCGCTGTCCCGCCGCACCCCCGAGACCGACGCGATCCACAGCGCCCAGGTGCGGGTCTACGCCTCGGCCGCCGATCTCGCCCACGCCTATCCGGGCCTGGAGATCGACATGGACCAGCAGGCCCGCGCGTACATCCCGCTGATGTACACCGGCCGCGCGGTGGGCTGCTGCACGCTGGAGTTCGCCGGGCCGTACCGGCCGCTGACGCCCACCGAGATCTCCCTGCTCACCCTGATGCTGGAGCAGGTGGGCCAGTCGCTCGCGCGGGCCCGCTCGCACGAGGTCGAGCACGCGCTGACCCGCCGCATCCAGCACGCCCTGCTGCCCGGCAGCTTCCCGCACGTGCCGGAGGCCGTGGCCACCGCGCGCTACTTCTCCGCGACCGAGGGCGTCGGCATCGGCGGCGACTGGTACGACGTGCTGGCGCTGCCGGAGAAGCGGCTGGGGCTGGTCGTCGGCGACGTGGAGGGGCACAGTCTGGACGCGGCCACCGTGATGGGCCAGCTGCGCAGCGGCGTACGGGCCTACGCGGCCGAGGGGCACGACCCGGCCGTGGTGCTGGAGCGCAGCAACCGGCTGCTCTGCGGGCTGGACACCGACCTGTACGCCACCTGCTGCTGCGTGTGGATCGACCTGACGACCGGCGCCGCCGTGGTGGCCAGCGCCGGCCACCCCGCGCCGCTGATCGGCGGCCGGGCCGGGGTGGGCCAGCCGCCCCTCTCGGCCGGGCCGCCGCTGGGGGTGCAGACCCAGGCGACCTACCGTGACGCCGCGGTCGAGATGGCCCCGGGGAGCGTGGTGGCGCTGTTCACCGACGGCCTGCTGGACGTACGCCGGATGGGCGTGGACGCGTCGGTCGGCCGGCTCGCGGCGCTGCTCGCCGACCACGGCGGCGAGGACCTGGAGGTGCTCGCGGACACCATGGTCGCCGGCCGGCGGCAGGACGCGCCCGGCGACGACGCCACGCTGGTCCTGGTCAGGTATGAGGGCGCGCGGCCCGACGAGTCCGCCCGCGTGGCCCGCATGCGGGTGGAGCGGCACGACCTGCACGCCGTCCTGGAGGCGCGCCGCTTCGTCCGCGGGCTGCTCGCGCGGTGGGGGCTGCCGGACGTCTGCGACGACCTGGAGGTGCTGGTCTCCGAGGTGGTGACCAACGCCCTCATCCACGCCCACAGCGACGTCGACCTGCGGCTGCGCGACTACCCGGACCGGGTCAGGGTGGAGGTGCGCGACAGCGACCCCTACCCGCCGGTGCCGACCGCGCTGCTGGACGACGACGCCGGCAACCTGGAGGCGGAGTCCGGGCGCGGCCTGCTGATCGTCGACGCGCTCGCGTCCGCGTGGGGCAGCTCGCCGGCGGGACGCGGCAAGACCACGTGGTTCGAGATCGGCGTGGGCGGGGACGCGGATCAGGGCGGGGACGCGGGTCAGGAC
>JAJSZB010000600.1:0-2575 GCA_050613715.1 Streptomyces sp. IBSBF 3018 | reverse complement strand
CACCCCCACCGCTGCGCGCGCCGCTCACCCCCGCGGCCCTGCTGCGCGCTCCGTTCACGCCCGCAGGTCCAGCAGGATCGGCGGCGCGTGCTCGCCCCCGGTCGTGGTGAGCGAGAGCACCGCGTGCCCGGCCGGCACCCCGTGCGCCAGATCCGAAGCCGACCACCGCTCCCGCTCGACCTCACGGACGGTGACGGATTCCGTGGTGACGGCCTCTCCGGTGAACAGCCGGCGCACGCCGCGGCTCATCCGCCGGAACATGCCGCCCGACTGGTCGGGGGTCCTGGTGATGTCGCGTGTCTGCACGCGGGTGGTGCCCCACGCCTCGGAGAAGAACCTGCCGTCCCAGGGGGTGACCCCGGCGAAGGCCATGCGGCAGCCGACCGAGGCGACGAGCGGCCCGCGCAAGCTCTCCGGCACCTCGTCGAGGGTGCGCAGCCCGAGCACCATCCCCGCGTTGACCGAGCGCAGCCCGGCCAGTGAGCGGACCGTGCCGGGGCCGACGGCGTGCCCGGCGTCGTCCAGGACCAGGCACGCGAACATCGACCTGTCCCGGCGCGCCGCGACGGCCGCGCCGAACTGCGCCAGCAGCAGGCGGGCGAGGATGCGCGAGGCCTCGGCGTGGCCGCGTTCGGGCAGTTCGACGCGGACGCGCAGCGGGTGCGCCAAGGCTTCCATCGAGAAGGGACGGCTGCGGCCCGAGGTGTCGAAGAAGCCGGCGAAGGCCGGGCGGTCGAGCAGCGCGATGCGGTCGGCGAGGTCGCCGCCGATGTCGCCGGGGCGGGCGGACTGCCGCTGCCGCGCGTCGAGTTCGCGCAGCAGGGCGGGCGCCCCCGCCTCGGACACCGCCTCGCGCAGGGCGGCGTAGGCGTGCTCGGCGCCGTCCAGCAGTTCGCGGAGCACCGGGACGCTCGGGAAGCGGCCGTGGGCCGCGACGTACGGGGCCAGCAGCTGGCCGAGGGCGGTGGCGCCGCGGCGCTGCTCGGCCTCCGGTCCGTCGACCAGCGCCTCGGCGAGCAGCGCCGCGGCCACGTCGGGGTCGGTGGCGCCGCCGTAGAGGTCGATGTCGTAGCGGGACGCGGGATCGCCGAGGGAGATGACGACGTCGAAGGCCTCGCGCGCGCCCAGATCGACGTCGGCCGCCGCGACCGCGATCACGGCGGCCTTCCCGGTCAGCGCCTGCAGGCACAGGGACTCCACGACGGGCCGCATCAGCCCGCGGGTCTTGCCGGCTCCGGGTGGGCCGACGGCGAGCAGTCCGGTGCCGAGCACCGTCGGGTCGAGCGCGATGCCCGAACCCCGGTACTGGTAGCCGTTGCGCTTGTCCTCCTCGCCGCGGCCGATCCTGACCTGGGCGGCGAGCAGATCGTGGGCGGCCGCCCTGGCGGGCAGGTCGCGGTCGCCCGAGGGGTGGACGGCCGCGGCGCCGCCGAGCCGCAGCACGGTGTCGGAGAACTCGTCGGCGCCCTGGCGCAGCCCGTGCACGGTCGACCATGCGTGGCGCAGGCGTACGCAGTCCACGTCGTTCATCCGGCCCGCGGCCACCTCGCGGACCAGCCGGTCGGCGGCGTCATGGCGTCCGGCGCGGCGCAGCTGCGGCCACTCGGCAGGGTTCTCGGCAGGGTTCTCGGCAGGCCCCGGCTGTCCCGCCGGGCCGCGGGAGGGGTGCGGCACCTGGTGGCCGGGCGGGAGCGGTGTCTTGGCCGCCGGGCCGCGCGCGCCCCTGAGCAGGTCGGCCCAGCGGCCGTACCGGGCGAAGGGCCAGGCGATCAGCAGGGTGCCGGGGATGTAGGTGAGGTCGTTGATGATCGCCAGGGTGTGCGCGTCGTGGCTGCCGAGCGTCCACGACGTCGGGAAGATCGGCCAGATCGCCGCGAAGACCGGGAACTGACCCTTCCAGTTGAGCAGCCAGACCACGAATCCGGCGGCCAGCGACGCCCAGGCGCGGGCGGCCGGTGTGGTCAGGTACCGCCGCAGCACCTCGGGCCAGTTGCCGAGCCGGCTGAAGTAGTACGTGAGCAGCAGGAGCCACAGCAGCCGGTAGGTGTTGTCGGCGACGGCCGCCGGGCGCGGCCGGTCGCCGTGCCACCAGTCGTGGGGGGTGAGCAGGGTCAGCGGCTGCCGCCAGAAGGGGATGTAGCCGTTGGTGAGCAGCGACCAGACGACGATGCCGGTCAGCAGGGCCAGAAGGGCGCCGCCGATGAGCCGGCGGTCGGTGACCCGGTCGGGGTCGTCGGGGGGCCGCGGCACGTGGTCGTACCCGTAGATCCCGGGGGCGTCGGCGCGGCGCGGAGTGCGCAGCCACCGCTCGGTGGCGGACATCGGCGGGGCCTGCGACGGCAGCGGCGGCGGCGCGGCCGGCCGGGGAACGGGCGGCCGGCCCGTGGGGGCGGCCGGACGGGGGTCTCCGCCGCCGTGCACGGCCTCGTGGTCCCTGGCATCCATTGGACAGTCGCCCCTCGCCCCTCGTCTCCGACGATGCGCTCAATGTAGTCGAGCGGCTACCGGCGCAAAAGGATCTTGGGGGTACGAGAGGTCGCGGCGCCCGCCCCCGCGCCCCCGCGCAACCCCGGGC
>JAJSZB010000005.1:0-66793 GCA_050613715.1 Streptomyces sp. IBSBF 3018 | reverse complement strand
TCCCCCCAAGGACCCCCGCCGCGACGGCTCCGGAGTCCCCCTGGCCAAGCCCATCACCGCAGTGGCTGCCCCCGCGTAGCCCGAGCACCCCGCGCCCCTGTCGGGCCACCCGACGACGGCGAGAAGCCCAACAGGGGCGCGGGCCCGCACCCGATATGCGGCTGGCGCCGCGTGCGCGCGACCAGCCACAACGAACCCGCAGCCGGGCGAGGCCCGTTCGGGGCAGACGCGTTGCCGGTCTTTCAGGGGCGCGGGGAACTGCGCGACAAGCCACAACGAACCCGCAGCCGGGCACGGCGGAAAGTCCAACGGCGCAACGCACTACGCTTCCACCGCGTGAGCGCAACCTGCACGCAAGCCTCCGCCACCCACGGCGAGCCCCTCACCGCGACCGCGGCGACAGCCCGCACCTGGCTGCTGCTGGAGCAGCCCGGCCCATGGGGCGCGAAGGCCCTGACCTCCAGCCACCTGGACCCCGCGGTGGGCCGCGCCCTGGAGGCCCGCGCCGCTGGCACAGGCGTGCGCGTCGCCCTGATCCGCCGCCCCGGCCGCCACGCGGACACCCGCCGCCACCCGGACGCCCGCCGCCCCGCGGACCCGAACGACATCGCGGACGCGAACCACCCCGCGGACCCGCGCCGCCGCGTGATCCTCGCGCACACCGCCCCGGACGCCCCCTGGATCCGCACCGCGACCCTCGCGGACCCCGCCGCCGTGGCCGCGCTGGCCGGCCTGGACTTCACCGCCCTCGGCGCCGGCGACCCGTGCGGCTTCGGCACGCCGTACGACGGCCCGCCGCTCGCCTTCGTCTGCACCAACGCCCGCCGCGACCGCTGCTGCGCGCTCCTCGGCCGCCCGCTCGCCTCCGAACTGGCGGCCTCGTACGGCGCCGAGCACGTATGGGAGGTCACCCACCTCGGCGGCCACCGTTTCGCGCCCACCATGCTCGTACTCCCGCACGGCTACACCTACGGGCGGCTGGACGGCGGGCAGGCCAAAGACGTGCTGGAGGCCGCGCGGGACGGCCGGGTCCCGCACGCACCCTGCCGGGGGCGCTCCGCGTGGGACCGCCCCGGCCAGGCCGCCGAGCTCGCGGTGCGTGAACTGACCGGCGAGGACCGGGCGGACGCCCTGACCGTGGCCTCGACCGAGGAAGCCCCGGCCGGACACAGCAGCAGCGACGACGGCGACGACGGCGCCTGGACCGTCACCGTCGCCCACCGCGACGGCCGCGCCTGGCGCGTCGCGGTGGTGCGGCGCACGAGCGGGCCGCCCCGCCCGGAGAGCTGCGGGGCGGCCCTGGGCACGCCGGCCCGGATGGACGTCGAGGACGTCCGCGAGGTCACGGCGTGACGTGCCGCCGGCTCACGGGGCGACGTTCTTGACGAACCGGCTGGTGTACGTCTGCGACAGGTCGACCGTCGCGTGCTGCAGGTTGGGGTTGAACGCCTTGAGCACGCTCTCCACCGTCTCCGGCCCGCCCTGCGGCATCACCCCGTCCGTGGTGAACATCGGCAGCGTCGCCTTGATCGACTGCGCGTACAGCTGCGCACCGCCCTGCGCGTAGTCCGCCGGCATCTTCGCGGCGATCTCCTCGGGCGTGTGCGTCGACATCCACCGCAGCGTCTTGACGAAGGCGTTCGCCAGCTTCTGCACGGTCTCCTGGTGGGAGTTCACCCAGTCGGTGTTCATGTAGAGGCTGGAGGACGGGTAGAGGCCGCCGAGCGCCTGCCGCGACCCCTCGGGCGTCCGCATGTCGTACAGCACCTTGCCCACGCCCTTGTCCAGGATCTGCGCGACGGTCGGGTCGGTGGTCATGCCGGCCTGGATGGAGCCCTGCTGGAGCGCGGCGATGAAGGTCTGGCCCGCGCCGACGGCGACCGGCGTGAAGTCGCTGACCTTCAACCCGTTGTGGACCGCCAGGTACTTGGTGAGGAAGTCGGTGGAGGAGCCGAGCCCGGTGACGCCGAGCTTCTTGCCCTTGAAGTCCTTGGCCGCGGTGATGTCGCCCGCCGCCTTGCCGGAGACCACCTCCACCTCGCCGGGCGCCTGCGCGAACTGCACCACGGACTCCACGTGCTTGCCCTTGGTCTGCAGGTCCAGCGTGTGGTCGTAGAAGCCGACCGCGCCCTGGACGTCGCCGGAGACCAGCGCGGTGGTCGCCTGCACGCCGGCCGGTTCGGTCATCAGCGTGACGTTCAGGCCCTCGGCCTGGAAGAAGCCGAGCCGCTGGGTGAGCATCGCCGGCAGGTAGATGACCTTGTCCAGACCGCCGACCATGATCTTGACCTTGGTCGCGTCCTTGGCGGCGCCGGCGGCCGTACCGCCCGACGAGCCGGCGCCGGCGTCGGACCCGGAGCCCGCACCCGAGCCGGACGACGCGTCGTCGGCGCACGCGGTGAGGGTGGTGGCGGCGAGCGCGCCGGCGAGGGCGAACGCCGCGAGGCGGAGGTGGTTGCGCTTGACGGGCATGGCGGTCACGTCCTTGTGAGCGGTGGCTTGTGCCGGGGAGCGGCGGGGACCAACGGGCGGAGCGGCAGGCGTAACGGAAGGGGCGGTACGGAACCCGGAGCCGGCGGGCGTCAACGGTCCGCGCCGGTCTGCGCGGGCTTCCAGCGGAAGAGCCGTTTCTCCAGGAAGGTCAGCAGCCCCTCGGCGACGAGTGCGACGACCGCGAGGATCACCATGGCGGCGTAGACGCCGGCCGCGTTGAAGGTGCCCTGGGAGGCCGAGACCAGCAGGCCGAGGCCCTTGTTGGCGCCGATGTACTCGCCGACGATCGCGCCGATCAGCGCGAAGCCGAAGCTGACGTGCAGGCTGGTGAAGATCCACGAGGTTGCCGAGGGCACGACCACCTGGAGGGTGACCCGCCGGTTGCTCGCCCCCAGGATGCGGGCGTTGTCCACGAGGTTGCGGTCCACCTCGCGCGCGCCCTGGAAGGCGTTGAAGAAGACCGGGAAGAAGACCAGGACGACCGCGGAGGCGACCTTCGAGGCCGGGCCGAGCCCGAACCAGATGAGGAAGATCGGGGCCAGCACGATCCTCGGCATCGCGTTGAGGATCTTCACGTACGGGCCGAACACGTCGGCCAGGAACCGCACCCGGCCGAGCGCGATGCCCAGCAGCACCCCGGCCGCGACGCCGATCAGCCAGCCGTACACCGCCTCGTAGAGCGTGTACCAGATCTGCTCGCCGAGCGATCCCTGCGGCGTGCCGTGCAGCGTCCACTGCCGGATCTGGTCCCAGATCTTGCTGGGCATGGAGAAGTTGAACGGGTCGATGACGCCGGTGCGGGCGAACCACTCCCACACCCCGAGGACCGCGACGAGCACGGCGAGACGGGCGGCGTGGACCAGCAGGGTGCGGTTGCGGACGGCGCGGGCCCGGGCTTTCGTACGGTCGCCGGCGCCGAGGCCGAGGCCGGCGGGCTTCGTCTCAGGCGGCATGTCCGCTGCTCCTCTCCCGGGTGATGCGGACCTCTTCGCCGAGCGAGGACCAGATCTCGCGGTAGATCTCCACGAAGCGGGGTTCGAGCCGGACCTCCTCGACCTTGCGCGGCCGCGGCAGGCCGACGGTGAAGACCTCCTTGACGGTTGCCGGGCCCGCGGTCATCACCACGACCTTGTCGGCGAGCGCGATGGACTCCTCCAGGTCGTGCGTGACGAAGACGACGGACGAGCCGGTGCCCGCCCACAGGTCCAGCAGCTGGTCCGACATCAGCGCCCTGGTCTGCACGTCGAGCGCGGAGAACGGCTCGTCCATGAGCAGGATCGCCGGGTCGTTGACGAAGGTCGCGGCGAGCGCGACACGCTTGCGCTGACCGCCGGACAGCTGGTGCGGATAGCGGTCCTCGAAGGCGGACAGGCCCACCCGGGCGAGCCAGTCGCGGGCCCGCTCCCTGGCCTCGGCGCGGGGCGCCCCGCGGAAGCGCGGCCCTGCCATGACGTTGGAGAGCACGGTCCGCCAGGGGAAGACGGCGTCCTGCTGGAAGACGAAGCCGACGTCGGCGCCGATGCCGCGCACCGGCTCGCCGCCCACCAGCACGTCCCCGGCGGTCGGCTCCTGCAACCCGCTGACCAGTGTCAGCGTGGTCGACTTGCCGCAGCCGGTGGGACCGACGACGGCGACGAACTCGCCGCGGTCGATGGTCAGGTCCAGATCTCGTACGGCGGTGTGCAGGGCGCCGGACGGTGTCCTGAACGCCTTGCCCGCCCCCCGCAGCTCGATGGCGGGGCTCGTGTTGCCGGTCATGGCCGGGGACGCTACGAGCGGCGGCGGCGCGCCGGGAGCCTTGTGAGCGCACGGCCCCTTGTGCGCACAAGCCGGGCTTCTGCTCGTTTTGCTCGCCCCGGGGCAACGAAAGCGAAACGGCCCCTGCCCATCGAGGCGGCCAGCGCTTACGTTGCGTTGCGGGCAGGAGTCGGCGGAACGGGACCCGGAGGGACCCATGGAGCGGAACGGACGGTCGGCGCGGATCGTGCGGACCCGGCGGGTGGCGGGCGTGCGTGCCCGGCGGGCGGCTGCTGCCCGGTCCCGGCGGGCGGAGGGCGTGCAGGCCCGGCGGGCGGGCGGCGTGCGCCGGTTCGGGTGGCCGCGACGGGTCTCGGGGCAGGTGCTGCTGATGCAGCTGGCGCTGACGACCGGCGTCACCGCGCTGGCCACCGGCCTCTTCCTGGCTCCGCTCAGTCACCAGCTGGACGACCAGGCGGAGCACCGGGCGCTGGCCATCGCGCAGACCGTGGCGGCCGAGCCGCAGACCGCCGCCGAGCTGACCTCCTCGCGGCCCACCCCCGACGGGCCGGTGCAGCGCGAGGCGGAGCGCGTCCGCCGGGCCACGCACGCCAGCTACATCGTGGTGATGGACCTGCACGGCACCCGCTGGTCGCACACCGAGCCCGCGCGGATCGGCGAGCACGTGTCGACCGACCCCAGCGTCGCGCTGGGCGGCCGGGAGATCATGCAGATCGACAGCGGCACGCTGGGCCGCAGCGCCCGCGGCAAGGTCCCGCTGCGGGACGCCTCCGGGCGGATCGTGGGCGCGGTGTCGGTCGGCATCGCGTACGGGACGGTGAAGAGCCGGCTGCTCGCGGCGGTGCCGGGTCTGCTGCTCTACGCGGGCGCGGCGCTCGCGGTGGGCGCGCTGGCCGCGGTGTGGGGCTCGCGCCGGCTGCAGCGGGCCACGCGCGGACTGGCGTCGGCGGACATCGCGGCGCTGCTCGACGAGCGCGAGGCCATGCTGCACGGCATCCGCGAGGGCGTGGTCGCGCTCGACCCGCAGGTCAGGGTGCGGCTGGTCAACGACGAGGCGCAGCGGCTGCTGGGCCTGGGCCCGGACGCGGCGGGGAAGGCGCTGGACGAGCTGCTGCCCGCGGGCCGCACCACCGACGTGCTGGCCGGGCGCGCGGAGGGCGCGGACCTGCTGACGGTCAGCGGCGGGCGGGTGCTGGTCGCCAACCGGATGCCGACCGGGGACGGCGGCGCGGTGGTGACGCTGCGGGACCGTACCGAACTGGAGCTGCTGGGCCGCGAGCTGGACTCCACGCACGGTCTGCTGGACGCGCTGCGCGCCCAGGACCACGAGCACGCCAACCGCCTGCACACGCTGCTCGGGCTGCTCGAACTCGGCCTGCACGAGGAGGCGGTGGAGTATCTGGCGCAGGTCGCGGACACCCATCGCGCCTCCGCGGAGGAGGTGGCCGACCGGGTCCGCGACCCGCTGGTGTCGGCGCTACTGGTGGGCAAGTCGGCGATCGCGAAGGAGCGCGGCGTGACGCTGCGGATCACCGCCGCGACCTGGCTGCCGGACCAGGTGGTGGACCCGCGCGACCTGGTCACCGTGCTGGGCAATCTGATCGACAACGCGCTGGACGCCGCGGCCGCGGAGGTCGAGGTCGAGCTGCGCGCGGAGCACGGCACGGCGGTGCTGCGGGTCGGCGACGACGGTCCCGGCGTGCCGCCCGAGCTGCGCGAGCTGATCTTCACGGAGGGCTGGAGCACCAAGCGGCCGCCGGCCCACCGCGGCCGCGGCCTGGGCCTCGCGCTGGTGCGCCGGCTGGCCGAGCGGTACGGGGGCATGGCGCGGGTCGCCGCGCGGGCGGGCGGCGGCGCGGTGTTCACGGTGGTGCTGCCGGAGGCGGTGTCGGCGGAGGCGCCGGCAGCGGGGACGGGGGTGGCGGACGCGGCCGGGGCAGCCGGGACGGTTGGGACGGCCAGGACAGTCGGGGCGGCCGGGTTCACGGGGACGGCCGGCGCGGCGGGCGCGGCCGAGGCCGAGGCCGCCGGCACGGTCGACGCCACCGGCACGGTCGACTCAGCCGACAGGGTCGAGGCCGCCGGCAGGGTCAGCACGGTCGGCACGGCGGGAGGCACGCGATGATCGACGTACTGGTGGTGGACGACGACTTCCGCGTCGCCGAGATCAACTCGGCCTACGTCGCCAAGGTGCCGGGCTTCCGGGTCTCGGCGCGGGCGCACACCGCGGCGCAGGCGCTGGCCACGCTGGAGCGGCACCGGGTGGACCTGGTGCTGCTCGACCACTACCTGCCCGACGAGTCCGGCCTGACGCTGGTACGCCGCATGCGCCAGCTCGGCCACCACGCGGACGTGATCATGGTGACCGCGGCCCGCGACGTGGCGACCGTGCAGGCCGCGCTGCGGCTCGGGGCGCTGCAGTACCTGGTCAAGCCGTTCGGCTTCACCGGGCTGCGGGCCAAGTTGGAGGGCTACGCGGCGCTGCGCCGCACCCTGGACGGCGTACGCGGCTCGGGCGGCGGCGGTGAGGCCGGGCAGGAGCAGGTGGACCGGATCTTCGGGGCGCTGCGTACCGCCTCCGCCTCCCCGGCCACCCTGCCCAAGGGCCACTCCGCGCCGACCGCCGACCTCATCCGGCAGGTGCTGAAGGAGGCCGGCGGCCCGCTGTCCGCGCACGAGGTCGCCGAGCGGGCCGGGTTGAGCCGCTCCACCGCGCAGCGCTATCTCAAGACGCTGGAGCAGTCCGGCCGGCTCCGCCTCACCCTGAAGTACGGCGACACCGGCCGCCCCGAGCACCTCTACGCGTGGGCGCCGGTCGGCTGACCCGCGTCGGCCCGCCGACCGGGAGCGGCCCGGAAGTTCACGCCGGCTCGCGGACCGGGAGCGCCCGGAGGTTCACGCCGGCCCGCCGACCGCGCGTCTCACGCGGCGCCCGCCCCGGTGAGCGACCGCACCTCCGTCTCGGCGTACCGCGCCTGGTCCGCGGGCTCCGGCGAGAGCACCGTGCCGAGCCAGCCGGCCAGGAACCCCAGCGGAACCGAGACCAGTCCCGGGTTCTCCAGCGGGAACAGGTGGAAGTCCACCCCCGGCAGCAGCGCGTCGGGCCGCCCGGACACCACCGGCGACAGCGCCACCAGCACCAGCGCCGGCACCAGGCCGCCGTACACCGACCACACCGCGCCGCGGGTGGTGAACCTCCGCCAGAACAGCGAGTAGAGCAGCGCCGGGAGGTTCGCCGAGGCGGCCACCGCGAAGGCCAGGCCGACCAGGAACGCCACGTTCTGGTCCTGCGCGAGCAGGCTGAGCGCGATCGCGGTGGCCCCGATGCCGACCGCCGCCCAGCGCGCGACCGTCACCTCGCCGCCCTCCAGCTCGTGCTCCGCCGCCTGCTGCTCCTGCCTGCGCCGGCGCCAGGTCGCGTAGAGGTCGTGGGCCACCGAGGCCGACGACGCGAGGGTGATGCCCGCGACCACGGCGAGGATCGTCGCGAAGGCCACCGCGCCCACCACCGCGAACAGCACCGTGCCCCCGGCGGTCCCGGACCCGCCGCCGAGCGCCTCGGCCAGCAGCGGCACCGCGGTGTTCCCCGCCTCGTTGGACGCCCGCACCCGGTCCGAGCCGACGACCGCCGCGGCGCCGAAGCCCAGGACGATCGTCATCAGGTAGAACGTCCCGATCAGCCCGATCGCCCACACCACCGAGCGCCGCGCGGAACGGGCGGTCGGCACGGTGTAGAACCGCGACAGGATGTGCGGCAGCCCGGCGGTGCCCAGCACCAGGGCGAGGCCCAGGCTGATGAAGTCCAGCCGCTGCGTCCACCCGCCGCCGTACTTCAGCCCCGGCGCCAGGAAGGCCTGCCCGTGCCCGCTGCCGGCCGCGGCCGAGTCCAGCAGGTGTCCCATGTCGCCGTGGAACCGCACCGCGACGAGCACCGTGAGCGTCACCGTGCCGCCCATCAGCAGCACGGTCTTGACGATCTGGATCCACGTCGTGGCCCGCATCCCGCCGAAGGACACGTAGAACACCATCAGGGCGCCGACGCCCACCACCGTCCAGCCGCGCGTCGCGCCCGAGTCGTCGGCGCCGAGCAGCAGTCCCACCAGGCTGCCCGCGCCGACCATCTGCGCCACCAGGTAGAGGATGGACACGGTGATCGACGCCGTCCCCGCCGCGATCCGCACCGGACGCTGCCGCATCCGCGCCGACAGCACGTCGGCGAGCGTGTACGTCCCGACGTTCCGCACCAGTTCGGCGACCAGCATCAGCACCACCAGCCAGGCGACGAAGAAGCCCACCGAGTAGAGCAGTCCGTCGTAGCCGAACAGCGCGATCAGCCCCGAGATGCCGAGGAACGACGCCGCGGACATGTAGTCGCCGGCGATCGCCAGGCCGTTCTCCAGCGGCGAGAACAACCGCCCGCCGGCGAAGAACTCCACCGAGGAGCTGCGCTGCCGCCCCGCCCACGCGGTGATCCCCAGGGTGACCGACACGATGATCGTGAACAGCACGATCGCCAGGCCCTGGTGGTCGCCCGCCTTCTCGGCGAGCACGGCCGTCTCCGCCGCCCTCATCGCAGCCGCTCCTGTCCGCTCCTGGTGGCCAGCGTCCACCGCAGGTCCAGCGCGGCGCGGTCCCTGCGCAGCCTGGCGTGCCGCGCGTAGGCCCACGTCAGCAGGAACGTCGTCGCGAACTGCGCCAACCCCGCGGCCATCGCCACGTTCAGCGGGCCGCTGAGGCGCCGCGCCATCAGCCCGGGCGCGGTCGTCGCCGCCACCACGTACAGCAGGTACCAGGCGATGAACGCCGCCGTCGCCGGGAAGACGAACCGCCGGTAGCGGTCCCGCACGTCCCCGAACTCCGGGCTCGCCTGCACCTCCACGTACAGCGCGGCCCGGTCCACCACCGCGGTCGCGGCAGGGTCCGTGCCCGGCGCGCCCCCGGCCGGGGCGTCCACCGATCCGTCACGCGCTCTCGGCGCCTCGGGGCGACCCTCCGGAGCCGAACGCGGGGCGGGCGGGCGGTGTTCGGGCTGGGTTCTCGCGGTCTCCCGGTCCGCCAGCCATCCCCCTACCGCCGACTCCCGCCAGGGGTCGTCCGTCCGCAACGCCGCCGGGTCGCCCCCGCCGTGCTCGTTCACCGTGCTCTCCTCGCTCCACCGGCCGACCGGCCGATGCGCCCAATCATGGACAGAGCGGGAAGATCCATGCCCAATAAGCCGATACCTTCACCCCATCAGGTGATCGACCCCGATCTCAGGTGATCGCGCGCTTGACGGCCCGGCACTCCGGGCGCGCGCCGGAGCGGAAGCACCGGCTTCCGTCCGCAGCGCGTGTTCCGGGCCGGTGTGGCGCCGACGGATACGGCCCGGTCCGTCGTATGCAGGGACGGAGCACTCCCACCGATTCCCACCGATTCCCACGGTCCCAACCCGACCCCTACCGACCCCCACCGAGAGGAGCCCGCCGTGAGCGAGCTCGTCGTCACCGAGTTCATGACCCTCGACGGCGTCGCACAGGCGCCCGGCGGCCCGGAGGAGGACCCCGAGGACGGCTTCGCGTACGGCGGCTGGCAGGCGCCGCTGATCGACGCCGAGGCCGGCGGGCTGATCTTCGACCAGGCCAAGGACATGGACGCACTGCTGCTCGGCCGGCGCACCTACGACATCTTCGCGAACTACTGGCCCACGGCCCCGGCGGAGATGGACTTCACCCGCCTGCTCAACCGCGTCCCCAAGTACGTCGCCACGCGCACCCTCGCGGAGCCTCTGGCCTGGGACGGCGCGAGCACCCTCGAAGGCGGTCTCGCCGAGAGCGTCGCGGCCCTGAAGGAGCGCCACGACCGCATCCACGTGATCGGCAGCCTCGACCTCCTCCAGTCCCTGCTCGCGCAGAACCTGGTCGACCGCCTGAACCTCTGGGTCTACCCGCTGATCCTCGGCACCGGCAAACGCGTCTTCGAAGGCGGCGCGGCCCCCTCGGCCCTCCGCCTCACCACCTCCCGCACCTTCCCCAACGGCGCCCTCCAGCTCGAATACACCCCCGCCGGCCCCCCGACGACCGGAGACCTCACGACCCCGTGACCCGCGGCGGACGGGTGAGCGGTCGGCGCCGTCAGCCTGCCGTCACCGGTTCCCGTGCGCGGTGGGCGCGGCGGTAGGCCAGCGGAGACAGGCCCACATACGTGTGGAAGTGTTTGCGCAGGGCGACGGGGTCGCCGAAGCCGCAGGCGGTGGCGATCCGCGCGACCGTCAGGTCGGTGGTCTCCAGCAGCAGGCGCGCGTGCGCCAGCCGCCGCTGCGCCAGCCACTTCAGCGGGCTGCTGCCCACCTCGCTGCGGAACCGCCGGGTGAAGGTGCGCACGCTCATGTGCGCGTGCCGAGCCATGTCCTCCAGCGTCAGCGGCTCGGCCAGCCGGTCCAGCGCCCACTGCCGGGTCGTCGACGTGGAGGAGTCGGTCTCCCGCGGGACCGGGTGCTCGATGAACTGTGCCTGCCCGCCCTCCCGCCACGGCGCCACCACGCAGCGCCGCGCGGCCGCCGAGGCCACCGCCGCCCCGTGGTCCAGACGCACCAGGTGCAGGCACAGGTCGATGCCGGCCGCCCCGCCGGCGGAGGTCAGGATGCGCCCGTTGTCGACGAACAGCACGTCGGGATCGACCTCGACGTCGGGGAACAGCCGCGCCAGCGCGTCACACAGCGCCCAGTGCGTGGTGGCCCGCAGGCCGTCCAGCAGCCCGGCCGCCGCGAGCAGGAAGGCCGAGGTGCACAGGCTGACGATGCGGGTCCGCGGTCCTATCCGGCGCAGCGCCGCGGCGAGCTCCTCGGGGAGCGTGCCGGTGTCGAGCAGATACCGGCTGGGCTCCTGGGTGGCGAGGACGACGGTGTCGGCGGTCTCCAGCAGCGACTCGTCGTGGTCGACGACGATCCGGTAGTCCTCGTGCGTGCGCACCGGCCGGCCGCCGAGCGAACAGGTGCTGACCGAGTACAGCCGGGTCCCGTCCGGCTCGCAGGCCTCGTTGAACACCCGGGCGGGGATGCCGAGGTCCAACGGCAGGACTCCGTCGAGGGCGAGAACGGCGATACGGTGCGGCATGGCCGGAATGGTACGACAGACGGCTCTTCGGCCACTCATCCGCCACCGCGCCCACCCACCGTGCTCCGAAACCGAGCCTCCTCGCGCTGGCCCTCCCGTTGACGCCGACACTCCCCGGCTCCGCGCCCCACCCCCCGCGTCGCCGCCCGCGCCCCGGCGGACGCGAGCGGACGGCCGCATCAACCGCCGCAGGTCAGACGTCGATCCGCGCGCGGTCCAGCGTGCCCGCGGAGTTGGTGATGAACTCCTTGCGGGGGGCCACCTCGTTGCCCATCAGGAGGTCGAAGACGCGTTCTGCGGCCTCGATGTCGCTGATGTTGATGCGGCGCAGGGTGCGGTGGCGGGGGTCCATCGTGGTTTCGGCGAGCTGGTTGGCGTCCATTTCGCCGAGGCCCTTGTAGCGCTGGATGCTGTCCTTGTAGCGGACGTTGCGGCGCTGGAGGTCGAGCAGGGTCTGGCGCAGTTCGTTGTCGGAGTAGGTGTAGACGTACTTGTCCTGGCCCTTCTTGGGCTGGACGAGTTCGATGCGGTGCAGCGGCGGGACGGCGGAGAAGACGCGGCCCTCCTCGACCATGGGGCGCATGTAGCGCTGGAAGAGGGTCAGCAGCAGGGTGCGGATGTGCGCACCGTCGACATCGGCGTCGGCGAGGAAGATCACCTTGCCGTAACGGGCCTGGTCGATGTCGAAGGTCCGGCCGGACCCCGCTCCTATGACCTGGATGATCGCGCCGCACTCCGCGTTCTTCAGCATGTCGGAGACGGACGACTTCTGGACGTTGAGGATCTTGCCGCGGATCGGCAGCAGCGCCTGGAACTCGGAGTTGCGGGCCAGCTTCGCGGTGCCGAGCGCCGAGTCGCCCTCGACGATGAAGAGTTCGCTGCGGTCGACGTCGTCGCTGCGGCAGTCGGCGAGCTTCGCCGGGAGCGAGGAGGTCTCCAGCGCGGTCTTCCGGCGCTGCGCCTCCTTGTGCTGGCGGGCCGCGATGCGCGTACGGGCCGCCGCGACGGTCTTCTCCAGCACCGCCCGCGCCTGCGCCTTGGTGTCCCGCTTGGTGGAGGTCAGGAACTCCTTCAGCTCACGGGCCACGACCGCGGCGACGATGCGGTTGGCCGCCGAGGTGCCCAGAACCTCCTTGGTCTGCCCCTCGAACTGCGGCTCGGCGAGCCGCACGGTGACCACCGCGGTGAGGCCCTCCATCGCGTCGTCCTTGACGATGTCGTCCTCGGCCACGCGCAGCAGCTTGGTGGCCCGCAGGACCTCGTTGACCGTACGGGTCACCGAGCGTTCGAACCCGGTCACATGGGTGCCGCCCTTGGGGGTGGCGATGATGTTGACGAAGGACCGCAGGGTGGCGTCGTAGCCGGTGCCCCAGCGCAGCGCGATGTCGACGCCCAGTTCCCGGGTGACCTCGGTGGGCGTCATGTGGCCCTGGTCGTCCAGGACGGGCACGGTCTCCTTGAAGGTGCCGGAGCCGGTCAGCCGCAGCACGTCGCAGATCGGCTTGTCCGCCGCCAGGAACTCGCAGAACTCGCTGATGCCGCCGTCGAAGTGGAAGACCTCCTCGACGGGCTTGTCCGACCCCGCGCTCTCCGTGCCACGCTCGTCGCGCACCACGATGGTCAGGCCCGGCACGAGGAAGGCGGTCTGCCGGGCGCGCTGGTGCAGGGTCTCCAGCGAGAGCTTGGCGTCCTTGAGGAAGATCTGCCGGTCCGACCAGTAGCGCACCCGGGTACCGGTGCGGGTGCGGGGCACCTTCTTGGTCCTGCGCATGCCGCCGGTCGGCTCGAAGGGGCCGTCCGGGCCGTTCTTGGCGAAGACGCCGGGGACACCGCGCCGGAAGCTGATGGCGTGGGTGTGGCCGCCGCGGTCCACCTCGACGTCCATACGGGCCGACAGCGCGTTGACGACCGATGCGCCGACGCCGTGCAGGCCGCCCGAGGCAGCGTACGAGCCGCCGCCGAACTTGCCGCCGGCGTGCAGCTTGGTCATGACGACCTCGACGCCGGACAGGCCGGTCTTGGGCTCGACGTCCACCGGGATGCCGCGGCCGTTGTCCCGCACCTCGACCGAGCCGTCCTGGTGCAGGACCACCTCGATCCGGTCGCCGTGGCCGGCGAGCGCCTCGTCGACGGCGTTGTCGATGATCTCCCAGATGCAGTGCATCAGACCGCGGCTGTCGGTCGAGCCGATGTACATGCCGGGGCGCTTGCGCACCGCGTCGAGGCCTTCGAGGACCAGCAGGTGCCGCGCGGTGTAGTTGGAGCCGTCGCGATCTGCGCCCGCCAGCAGCGCGGAGGACGGCACGGATGTTTCGGCGGTCACGCGGGCAGCTCCTCGGTCCAGATGTGGTGTTGTTCGTCAACCCGGAGGGTCGTCTCGGTCGACGCGCGGGTGAACGCGTCGAGGGAGAGGGTACCGAGACCGCGCCCCCGGACCGCGCCACCACCCGCCGTCGCCCGTTGTCCAGGTGCCCATACTAGCCGTTATCGAGCAAGCGTTCGATCACCCGCGCGAGTGATACACATGTCACGTTCCCAAGGAGGCATGAACCATTTAGGCTCCGGGCACGTCCTCATCAACAACCCGACAGCCAGCCGGGGACAGAACTGGACAACAGATCCAAACGCGACATCTGACGCAACTGACTCCTATTCGCCGCCAATCGGTAACACCCAGTCACTCCGAAGCCGGTCTCCAAGGAAATGCCGTCAGCGGGAACGTTTTCGGCCTGGTTGGATGTTGACCCTGGTACGACAGCTCGTCGAGCTAGAGAAGAGGCGACGTGACTACTGTTCTGACCCCCGCGAGTCCGCTGACAGCGGCTGACCGCTGCGACCGTTGCGGCGCCCAGGCCTACCTGCGCGTTGTGCTGATCAGTGGCGGAGAGCTGCTCTTCTGCGCTCACCACGGCCGCAAGTTCCAGCCGGAGCTCAAGAAGATCGCAGCGGAAATACAGGATGAGACCGACAGGCTCACCGACACCCCTGCGTCGGCGGGAGAAGACGAGCGCTGACACATCGCACCAGCGACGAGTTCTCGGTGGGCGGGCGGACAGACCCCTGCAGGGGGTGTCCGCCCGCCCGGCTTTGGCCGAGGACCCGGTCCCTTACACGCGCTGAGGGCCGGCGTTCGTCACATGTGCTGGGCGATCAGCGACTCGACCGCTGACACACGCGTGTAGACCCCGGGGTAGGCGGCCAGCGCGCAGCCGTTCCCCCATGAGACCAGGCCGACCAGTCGGCCCGAGACCACCAGCGGCCCGCCGCTGTCGCCCTGACAGGCGTCGCGGCCGCCGCCCTTCGCTCCCGCGCACGTCATGGACGAGGCGACGTACGTCCCGTCCGTGCCGCCCGGGTACGCCTTCTGGCACACGGAATCCGCGAAGACCGTCACAGAGGCGGTGCGCAGCGTGTTCGAGTAGTCGCCGCGCCCCGTCGTGTCACCCCAGCCGTAGACCTGGGCCGCGGTGCCGGCCGCGTAGTCGGCCGTGTCGCCGGGCTGGGCCATGGCGATCGTCGCACCGGCCGGCATCGGCTGGGCGAGGGTGAGGACCGCGACGTCCCCGGCGTTCGTCGACGCGTCGAACTTCGGATTCACCCATACGTCGGACAGTGAGAGTTCCTGTCCGCCGGTCGTACTGAGGTCGGTGCGGCCCTCGATGACCCGCAGATCGGTGAGCTGGTGCCAGTCGCTCACCCCCAGCGCCTCCTTGCCCATGCAGTGCGCCGCGGTGACCACCGTGCGTGGCCCGACCGCCACACCGCCGCAGAACTGCCCCGAACGGGACGCTCCGAAGCGCGAGCGGCTGGACAGCGCCACCACCCATGGCTGCGTCTGCGTGGTGGTGGGATCGCCGCCCACCACGACGCTGTTGGCGGCAGCGGGTGCCGCGGGCGCGGCCAGCGGCAGGGCGAGCGCGGGCAGCACCGCGGCCACACCCGCGAGGACGGTTCGGCCACGCAGTGCGGCGCGGAAGGGGAAACGCATACGGCCTCCTGACCCTGTGGAGCACTCTGGGTACCCACAGTGATCGATCGCGGCGGAGGCCGCATCCGCAGGGGCTGCCGGGCGTGTCCTGCGGCGGACACACCGACGGCCCGGTCCGTACACGTGAACGGGCACGCCCGTCGCCAGGCGTGCCCGTCTCCGGTGGGACGATCCGATCGTCCGATCAGTCGAGGTAGTCCCGCAGGACCTGCGACCGCGAGGGGTGCCGCAGCTTCGACATCGTCTTGGACTCGATCTGCCGGATCCGCTCACGCGTGACCCCGTACACCTTGCCGATCTCGTCCAGCGTCTTGGGCTGGCCGTCGGTGAGGCCGAAGCGCATGGAGACCACGCCCGCCTCCCGCTCGGAGAGGGTGTCCAGGACCGAGTGGAGCTGCTCCTGCAGAAGCGTGAAGCTGACCGCGTCGGCCGGCACGACCGCCTCGGAGTCCTCGATCAGGTCGCCGAACTCGCTGTCGCCGTCCTCGCCGAGCGGGGTGTGCAGCGAGATGGGCTCGCGGCCGTACTTCTGGACCTCGATGACCTTCTCGGGGGTCATGTCGAGTTCCTTGGCCAGCTCCTCCGGGGTGGGCTCGCGGCCCAGGTCCTGGAGCATCTGGCGCTGCACGCGGGCCAGCTTGTTGATGACCTCGACCATGTGCACCGGGATGCGGATGGTGCGGGCCTGGTCGGCCATGGCGCGGGTGATCGCCTGCCGAATCCACCAGGTGGCGTACGTGGAGAACTTGAAGCCCTTGGTGTAGTCGAACTTCTCCACCGCGCGGATCAGGCCGAGGTTGCCCTCCTGGATCAGGTCCAGGAAGAGCATGCCGCGGCCGGTGTAGCGCTTGGCCAGCGAGACCACGAGCCGGAGGTTGGCCTCCAGCAGGTGGTTCTTGGCCCAGCGGCCGTCCTCGGCGATGATCTCCAGCTCGCGCTTGAGCTTGGGGGCGAGCTTGTCGGCGGCGGCGAGCTTGTCCTCGGCGAACAGGCCGGCCTCGATCCGCTTGGCGAGCTCGACCTCCTGCTCGGCGTTGAGCAGCGGGACCTTGCCGATCTGCTTGAGGTAGTCCTTGACCGGGTCGGCGGTGGCGCCGGCGACGGCGACCTGCTGGGCAGGCGCGTCGTCCTCGTCGTCGTCGGAGAGGACGAAGCTCTCCGACTCCGTCTTCTCCGCCTCCTCTTCTCCGGCCTTGTCGGGGGCCACGTCCTCCAGGACGTCCTCCGCCTCGACTGCCTCGTCCTCGCTCGGCGCGGCCGCGGTCTTCTTGGTCGCCGCCGTCTTCTTGGCCGGGGCGGCCTTCTTGGCGGCCGTCTTCTTGGCGGCGGCCTTCTTCGCGGGCGCCTTCTTGGCTGGGGTTTCCGCCTCCACCGATGGCTCCACCGTGGTCTCGGCCTCGACCACCGCCTCGGGAGCGGGGGCCTTGGGCGCTACGGTCTTCTTGGCTGGGGCCGCCGTCTTCGTGGCGACCGTCTTGGTGGCAGTACGCTTCGCCGGGCTCTTGGCTGCGACGCTCTTTCGGGTGCGCTTGGGCGCCTCAGCGGCTGTCACCATCAGCGTCACACCCTCCTCGTCGAGGACCTGGTTGAGGCTGCGCAGAACGTTCTTCCACTGGGTTGCCGGAATCTGGTCCGCTTCGAACGCCCGACGCACGTCGTCGCCGGCGATCTGGCCCTGGGCCTTACCCTGCTCGATGAGCGCCATCAGAGACTCGGATTCGGCGATCTCGGACGGGAGCGTACGGGATGTGCTGGCCGACACGAACAACCTCTCGGAACGATGGGAACGACTCGGTGGGACCGCCGAGCGGCTCGGCGCCGGACGGGACGCCGGGTACGCCTCCCGCGGCCGCCACCTCTTAAGTCATCGCGCTGCCTCGCCAAGCGTTACGCCCAGCTTACGTGGCCCGAGTCACACCCCGAATCATTCCGGAACGCCACAGAAGCGGGCATCTGCCACGCACGGGTCCGCCGCCGGCCCCGGCGTCCGGGGCCCGCGGCGGACCAGGGCACGCTCAGTGCTCGCGCGGTGGGGGGACGACGCGGTCCCCCGCGGCGCTCTGGCCCGCGGCCGGGACGGCGGCGGGCTGCGCGGCGGCCGGTGCCGGGGCGGCCTGGCCGGGAACGGGCTGCGCCGGCGCCGGCCGGGCGGAGGGGACCGCGAGCAGCTCGCGCATCGCGGCCTCCGCCGTACCGCCGTCGCCCGCGGCGAGGGCGTCGACGATGCGGTGGTGCAGGCCCACCGCGGCGTCGCCGGGGCGCTCGCAGCCGGTGGCCGAGCCGCCGGAGACGTGCAGGGCCGCGGAGACGATGCCGGACAGGTGCTCCAGCATGCGGTTCTCGGCGACCTGGAGCAGCAGGGTGTGGAACTCGGCGTCGGCACGGGTGAAGGTGAGGGCGTCGCCCTGGGCGGCGGCGTGGGCCATGATCTCCGCCATGTCGGTGAGCCGCTGCTGGACGTCCTCGCGTCCGTGGCCGGCGGCCAGCCTGGCGGCGAGCGGTTCGATGGTCCACCGCAGCTCCAGCAGCTCGCGGCGCTGGTCGTCGCGCTGCGGGCCGAAGGCGCGCCACTCGATGATGTCGGGGTCGAGCAGGTTCCAGTCGCTCACCGGGCGGACCCGGGTCCCGACGTTGGGCCGGGCGCTGACCAGGCCCTTGGCCTCCAGCACCCGCAGGGACTCGCGCACCACGGTGCGGGAGACCTCGAAGCGCTGGCCGATCTCCTCGGGAACCAGGGGGCGGTCCGCGCCGAGATCGCCCGAGACGATCATCTGTCCGAGCTGCTGGACGAGTTGGCCGTGCAGTCCCCGGCCGCGGTTGCCGCCCGCGCGGCGGCCGACCCGGCTCATGTCCGGCTCGACGCCTTCCCAGGGCGTCAGTCCGGAGCGGTCGGAGCCGTGGGCTTCGGCGTACGGATAGCGGTCCAGCTCGCCCGGACCGGCGATGCCGGAGTCGGCGGAACGAGCCGCGGTCATCATGGAATGCGCAAGGGTACTCACGCATCCTTTGTCGGCGATGCCGATGCGCGCCTTGAGGGCTTTGCTGAAAAGCACACGAAAGGGTGAGCACTCATCACCTGATAATTGACGTTTATGCGGATGAATCATCCTTTCTTGCTGGTGAGCGGGGCAGCAGCGGTGCCGGGGGCGGGAGTTGGGCGGCGCCCGCGCCTCCTGCCGCGCAACGTGCTCGCGGTGTAGGCGCCCATCAGGACGGCCAGGCACAGCGCCAGTGCCAGGACGAGCGGTTGGGCGGCGAAGCGCAGTGCCCCGGGCAGCTCGGCGTCGCCGCCCTGCGGAACCCCGCTCGCCAATGACCACAACGCTCCGGCCGCGTCCAGGAGTTCCCGGCCGACGTGCGCGCGGAGAAGAACACGGACCGCGGGGACCGCGAGCAGCGGTACGGCGAGGACCGCGGCGAGGCCGAGGCCGGTGGTGCGGAAGGCCGCCGCGGCGAGCACGCCCGCCCAGGCGCAGCCGACCGCGAGTCCGGCCCAGGCCGCGAGCGCGCCGGGGTCGGCGAGCGGGTCGGGCGCGCCGCCGGGGACGGCGGCGAGCGGCGTGCGCATGAGCGCGACGTCCACGACGACGGCGAGGGCCGCCAGGACGAGGGCGACGGCGGCGCCGACGGCGAGCTTGGCGGCGAGCAGTCTCGGGTGCCGCGGTTCGGGTCCGTACCCGGGTGCGAGGGCCGGGTGCAGGTACTCCTGGCCGTAGCTGAGCGCGCCGAGTCCGCCGGCGCCGATCGCCGCGGCGGGCAGCGGCAGTTCGGGCGACCAGCCGGACAGCAGCGCGAGGCGGCCCGCGGGGAGGGCGCCGTACCTGGCCATCAGGACGGTTCCGGCGGCCGATCCGAGCAGCGTGGCGGCAGCACCCAGCCAGGGGGTGCGGACGCCGAGGGCGCGCCGCAGCTCGTAGCCGAGGGGTCGGGCGGGGCCGGTGCGCAGCCGGCCGCCCTGCGGGGGGCGCGCGACTGACGTACGGGCATCAGGGGGCTGCGCACCGGTCCCGTGGGCAGCGTCGGCGCCGGTCGTCTCGGTGGCCCGGGCGAGCCCACCTGGGAGGCCCGCGCGGGACGGGGAGTCAGGGGTGACGGCAGTCCCGGGACCGGCTGCGGCGGTCGGGCTCTGCGGCCGGGTGGGAGTCGGGCCGTGTGGTCCGGTGGGAGCCGTGTGAGCGGCGGAGGCGGCGCGGGCGGCCGGGGCGGCCATCGGTTCGTCGCCGGGGACGCGGTCGGCGAGCTGGTGCAGGAGGATGCCGTGCCGGTACGCGGCCTCTCCGACCGCCGCCGAGCTGGCGCCGTAGACGGCGATACGGCTGCCGCCGGCGGGCACCACCTCCGCGCCGCCTTCCGCCAGCACGCTCCCCAGACGCGAGGCGTACGGGGAGCGGACCGCCACGTACGGCCGCAGCCTGGTCTTCGCGAAGTGCGCCGCGGACACGTCGGCGACCAGCCGGCCGTCGGCGAGTACGAGCATCCGGTCCGCGGTACGGGCCAGGGCCCGCGGGTCTCTGCCGGTCAGCAGCACGGCGCCGCCGGCCGCGGCGTGCCTGCGGACGAGTTCGTGCACCCACGCGGCCTCGGGCGGCGGCAGCCCGCGGACGGGGTCGTCGAGGACGAGGACGCGGGGTCTGGCCAGCAGCGCCACGGCGAACCCGAGCCTGCGGTCCATGCCGAGCGAGTACGAGCCGATCGGCTCGTCGGCGACCGCGTCGAGTCCGACGAGGTCCAGCAGGTCGTCGGCCCGGGACGCGGGGAGGCCGAACGCGGCGCAGAGCATCCGCAGGTGGCCGTGGGCGGAGCGGCGGGGGTGGGCGGGAACGTCCCCGATCAGGGCGCCGATCTCCCGCTCGGGGTGGGGCAGTTCGCTCAGCGGGCGGCCGTGCACGAGGGTGGCGCCGAGGCCGTCGTCGACGCCGAGCAGCAGGCGCACGGCCGCGGTCTTGCCCGCTCCGGCGGGGCCGAGCAGGCCGGTCACCTCGCCCGCGCGGATGTCGAAGGTGAGGTCGGCGACGGCGGGCCCGGCGTTGCGGCGTGGCGTGCTGGTCAAACCGATGGCCTGGATCACCCCAGCACCATAACTCTCGAATCACCGCAAAACGGACAGATCGGCCCGCGCTCAGATCTCCGGTCGCAGCATCGGCGGATTCAGCAGGGTGGCGCCGCCGGCCCGGAACAGCTGCGCCGGGCGGCCTCCCTGACGCGTCGTCGTGCCGCCGGTGGGCACCAGGAAACCGACCGTGCCGGTCACCTTGCGGTGGAAGTTGCGCGGATCGAGCGCGACGCCCCAGACCGCCTCGTAGACCCGGCGCAGCTCGCCCACGGTGAACTCGGCCGGGCAGAAGGCGGTCGCGAGCGAGGAGTACTCGATCTTGGAGCGGGCGCGCTCGACGCCGTCGGCGAGGATCTTGCTGTGGTCGAAGGCCAGCGGCGGCGCCTCGTCGGGCCCCTCCGGGGACATCCCCTCGCCGAGGACCGTCTCGACCGGCGCCCACCGGGCGCTGTGCGCGTCGCCCCCGGCGCGCGGCGCGGGCAGGTCCGGCGCGAGCACCAGGTGCGCGACGCTGACCACCCGCATCCGGGGGTCGCGCTGCGGATCGCCGTAGGTCGCGAGCTGCTCCAGGTGGGCGCCGTTCTGCGCGTGCAGCCCGGTCTCCTCGGCCAACTCGCGCGCTGCGGCCTGCGACAGATCCTCGTCCGCGCGCACGAATCCGCCGGGCAGCGCCCACCGCCCCTGGAAGGGAGGCTCTCCGCGCCGCACCGACAGCGCGCACAGCGAGTGCTGCCGCACCGTGAGCACGACCAGGTCGACGGTGACGGCGAAGGGCGGGAAAGCCGACGGGTCGTAGGGCGACATGCCGACGATCTTAGGCGTCTGCCTGACGATAAACAGCAGGAACCGGTCTCTTCGCGATCAGGTCGCCGATGCCGTGCGGCTCAGCCGCCGAGCTGCAGCCCCGGCGCCGCCTCCTCCACCACGGCCATCCCCAGCCGGTTCACGCGCACCGAGAACGGCTGCCCCGCCACCCGCAGCCCCGACAACCGCACCGCGCCGAGCGGCGCGCCGCCCCGCGGCCGGACCGCCACAGTGCCACCGGGCGCGTCGGGGCGCACCCCGGCCAGCCCGGCGAGCAGATGCACCCCTGCGGCGGCCGCCACCGCCGACGGACGACAGGCCATCGGATGCGGGCTCGGCGCGGCCCCCGGCGTGCGCTGCTCCCCCGCGTATATCTCCGGCAGCCGGAACCCGAACTCCTCCGCCGCGTCCATCACCCCCTTCACCAATGCCGAAGCCTGCGACTCGAACCCCGCGTCGGCCAGCCCCGCGACCGCCACCGCCGTCTCGTGCACCCGCACCGCCCCGCCGCGGTGCCCGAACGGGTTGAACCCCGGTGTCCGCGCCGCCACCGTCCGCAGGCCCCACCCACTGTCCAGCACCGGCATGGTCAGCAGCCCGGCCAGCCGCTCGGTCCGCGCCGCGTCCAGCAGGCCGGCCGCGCGCCCGCCCGCCGCGGCGGAGCCCGTGTCCAGCACATGGGCCAGCGAGGACGACAGGACGTGCAGGGCCTCCCCTGCGCCCGTCAGCGCCAGGACCGGGCGGCCGCCGCCCGGACCATCGGTCCAGAACGCCGCCGCGAAGCCGTCGCGCAGCCGCGCCGCGTACGCGCGCCACTCCTGGGCGCCGGGCCGCCCGTGCGCGTCGAGCAGTTCGGCGCCCTGGAGCGCCGCCCGGTGCGCATGCGCCTGCGTCTCGGCCCTGACGACCCGCGCGGCCCCGCTGCCTTCGGGCACGAACCCGGGCCCCGGCCCTTCCCCGCCGCGCCCGACCGACGACGACGCCGCCGCCGAGCGCAACCAGTCCAGGCACCGCTCCGCCGCGGGCAGCAGCGACCGCGTCTCCCGCTCCGGCAGACCCCACAGCCGGGCCTCGGCCAGGACGGTGACGAACAGCAGCGTCGCCTCAGCGGCCGAGTCCAGCGGCGGCAGGTGCGGGCCGCAGTCCCGCAGCACGCCGGGAATCCGGCCGGTCACCGGGTCCTGCAGACGCGCCAGGCTGCGCAGCGTGCCGGTCGCCAGGCGGGTACCCAGCGGCAGCAGCATCCGCGCGGCCCACAGCGCGTCCGCCGGGACCAGGCCCAGCCGCCAGGGTGCCCCGGAGACGAGCCGCAGATCCGCCCGGTGCTCCGGATCACGCACCAGCAACGCCCGCAGGTCGTCCAGGCACGCGCCGAACAGCGCGCCCACCCGCCGGTCGTCCGCGTCCACGTCCGCGTCCTGCCACAGCTCGGGGCGGCGCCGGGCGCCCGCGCCCGGCCCCTGCTCCCTACCGGCCGGGACGACAGCCTCCACCGTCAGCTCGGCCGTCCAGCTGCCGCCCGCGGGCAGCACGACCTCCCATCGCAGCAGTCCGCGCGCCGCCACGACCGTGTCCGGTGCGGGACGCGCGACGACCCGGACGGCCACCGGCCCCCTGGACCAGCGCAGTCCCGGCCCGCTGACCGCGGCGCGCGCCTCCGGGCCCGCCCGTCCTGCGGCCACGGCCGCGAACGGTGCCAGGTCGGTGGCCAGGACCAGGTCGACGGGCAGCCTCACCGCCGCGCGCCCGGAGTTGGTCAGGGTGATCCACTCCGTGCCCGCGGCGGTCCTGATCCGCTCCACCGTCACGGACGGGTCGGGCCCCCGCTCCACGCCGGTGCGCACGGTGGCCAGGAACCGCACGCGGTCCGCGCCCTGCATCCGTGCCTGGACCACCACCGGCTCGGCGCCGGCCACGGTCAGCTCGCACCGGGCGAGCAGCCGGCGTCCGTCGCGGTAGAAGCCGGTCACCGACGACCCGTCCAGTCGGCCGTGCCGGGGCGAGACCACGAACGCGGGGGCGGCGACACAGACGAACGCGTCGTGGAGCGGCTCCGGGGACGGCCCGGCCTGCTGCACCGGGATCGCGCCGACCGGGCGGGAGCGCTCCCTCGCTGACTGCTGCACACCGGATGAACGCCCGGTCGAGCGCCCCGGTCACGGCCGGTCTACCGTTCCTGGTCGGGAGTCACCTTCCGTACCGTCCTCGCCCCCTTCCCGCACCTCGTTCGCGCACTGCCTTCCCGCACTGCCGTCCGCACCTCTCGGAGATCCGTTCCATGGCCGTACACCGCCAGCCCGGCACCGTGCTCACCGACCACGTCTTCACCGTCCCCCTCGACCACGGCGCGCCCGAGGGCGAGCAGATCGAGGTGTACGCCCGTGAGGTCGTGGCGACGGGCCGGGAACGGGACGACCTGCCCTGGCTGGTCTATCTGCAGGGCGGGCCGGGCAGCCGCTCCCCCCGTCCGCTGGGCCGGGACTCGTGGCTGAAGCGGGCGCTGGACGACTACCGGGTGCTGCTGCTCGACCAGCGCGGCACAGGCCGGTCCACCCCCGCCACCCGCCAGACGCTGCCCGCGCGCGGCGGCGCCGACGCCCAGGCCCGCTATCTCTCGCACTTCCGCGCCGACTCGATCGTCCGTGACTGCGAGAGCATCCGGCAGGAGCTGCTCGGCCGGCACGGGCGCTGGAGCGTGCTCGGCCAGAGCTTCGGCGGTTTCTGCGCGGTCACCTATCTGTCGCTGGCCCCGCAGAGCCTGCGCGAAGTGCTGATCACCGGCGGACTGCCTGGGCTGCGCTCTACCGCCGAGGACGTCTACCGCGCCGCCTATCCGCGGATCGAGCGCAAGAACCGGGCCCACTACGCGCGTTACCCGCAGGACGTCGCGGCGGTGCGCACGATCGTGCGGCACCTCGGCGAGCACCGGGTGGCGCTGCCGGGCGGCGGCACCCTCACCCCGGAGGCCTTCCAGTCGCTCGGCCTCATGCTCGGCTCCGGCAACGGCTCCCATGTCCTGCACTACCTGATCGAGGACGCCTTCGTCCGGACGTCTGCCGGTCCGGTCCTCTCCGACTCCTTCCTGGAACAGGCGCAAGGCCACCTGTCCCATGCCGGCAACCCCCTCTACGCACTGCTGCACGAGGCGACCTACGGCCAGCGGTCGGTGTCCGCGGCGGGCACCGGATGGGCCGCCGAGCGGGTCCGCGCCGACTTCCCGCAGTTCGACGCGGCGGCGGCACTCGACGGTGACGCTCCCGTGCTCTTCACCGGCGAGACCATCCATCCGTGGATGTTCACCACCGACCCGTCGCTCGCACCACTGCGCGAGACGGCGGAGCTGTTGGCGCAGAAGGCCGATTGGCCGGATCTCTACGATGCGGACCGCCTCGCCCGCAACGAGGTGCCGGTCGCGGCGGCGGTCTACCACGACGACATGTATGTCGACACCGCCGACTCGCTTGCCACCGCTGCCGCGATCCGCGGGCTGAGGACCTGGGTCACCGACGAGTACGAGCACGACGGCCTCCGGGTGAGTGACGGCCGGGTCCTCGACCGGCTGCTCCGGCTGGCCCGCGGCGAGTCGTAGTCGCGGCGATCACCCGCCTGCGGCGGTCCCGGCGCAGCGAGCGGCGGAGCAGTTCCGGGTCCAGGCCGGCGTTGACCGCCTGATGGAGCAGCCGGGCGAAGGTGTACTGGCCGTCGAGGTCGAGCGCGAGGCCCAGTGCCGCACGCGCCTCGGCCTCGTCGCCGGACGACCACGCCACCCATCCGGCCAGTGCGAGCGGCGCGGCGGCGTGCTCCTGGTAGGGGCCCGCGCAGCGGCGGGCCAGCGCCCGCCAGAGCCGCAGCGCGGCGTCGGCCTGCTCGGGCTCCATCCACTCGGCGGCCCGGTCGCGGGCCTCCTTGTCCTGCAGGCCGAGAATGAGCGAGGCCGCTTCGTCGTCGGCGAGCAGGCGGTCGTCGCGCCGGTCGCAGCGCGCCGGATCGCTGATCGCGGGCGATGCGCGGAACCGCTCGAGCGCCGTGCGCGCCAGCATGAGAGTCCGTTCCTTGACCGCCTCGCCGGCCGAGGCGTCGGCGAGCATGCGTGGCACGAGTTCGGCGGAGGCCATGTCCAGCGCGATCTCGTGGCCCCGGTGGCGCCCGGCGGCGGGCCTGAGCCTGCTCTCCAGATCCCGCAGGGAAACGGGCGCCGGCAGACCGGCGTAGGCGGCGGTGGCGGCCATGGCCGTACTGCCGGGTGGTGGCAGGGCGCCGCTTTCCGGCGGTCCGTCGTCCGGGTGCGGCGCGCAGTAGGACCACCATCGGCCGGCCGCGATGCACAGCGCCTCCACGACCGGGACCTCCAGCCGTCCGAAGGCCAGCCGCAGGCTCTGTGCGAGTGGTTCGAGCCGCCGCATGACATCGATGGACCGCTCGCCCTCGCGCGGATCCTGGCAGAGGAACGCGACGACCGCGTCCGGCCGTTGTCCGCGCCGCGTGCTGTTCTCGACCAGGCAGTCCGCGAGTTGGGCGGCCGCGTCGGCCCACTGCGCCGGATCGTCGGGCAGGCCGAGGCGCACCCGGCCGCCGAATCGGCCGCGCTCGCCGTGCAGGCCCGCGACGACGAGGCTGTCGGTCGGATGGAAGCCGAGCAGGAACGGCAGGGCGTCCGCCAGTTCACCCGCACTACGCAGGGTGACTTTGATCTCGTCGGGGTTCGATGACTGTCCGTGCTTATTCTCGTTGCTCTGTGTCATGACTCGACGATGGCGCATGCCACCGACCGTGCGCCAGACCCATCCGAGAGCCTGTGGATAACTCCGGTCCGTAGTTATCCACAGGTTCGGGATCGGCGTTGGCGAAGTGTCGCCGCGATGCGGTTGCATGGACCCATGACCGAATCGACCACCGCGCTGCGTGACGCAGCCGACACCGTACTGGCCCGGCTCGTCGGCGCCGAGCCCGGAACCGCACGGCTGCGCGAGGACCAGTGGCGCGCCGTCGAGGCGCTGGTCGCGCACGGCCGCAGAACGCTGGTGGTGCAGCGGACCGGATGGGGGAAGTCGGCCGTGTACTTCGTCGCGACGGCGCTGCTGCGCGAGCGGGGCTCGGGGCCGACGGTGATCGTCTCGCCGCTGCTGGCCCTCATGCGCAATCAGGTCGAGGCCGCCGCACGCGCGGGCATCCGCGCGCGCACGATCAATTCGTCCAACACCGAGGAATGGGACGGCGTCCAGGCCGAGGTCGCGGCCGGCGAGGTCGACGTGCTGCTGGTCAGTCCCGAACGGCTGAACAACCCGGACTTCCGCGACCAGGTCCTTCCCAAGCTCGCCGCCACCACCGGGCTGCTCGTCGTCGACGAGGCGCACTGCATCTCCGACTGGGGTCACGACTTCCGGCCCGACTACCGCAGGTTGCGCACGATGCTCGCCGACCTGCCGCCGGGTGTGCCCGTCCTGGCCACCACCGCGACCGCCAACGCCCGCGTGACGGCGGACGTGGCCGAGCAGCTGGGCACCGGCAGCCGGGGGGCCGAGGAAGGGGAGGGCGCGGGCGCCCTCGTGCTGCGCGGCCCGCTGGAACGCGAGTCCCTCTCCCTCGCGGTGCTTCATCTCCCGGACGCCGCACACCGGTTGGCGTGGCTGGCCGACCATCTGGACGACCTCCCGGGCTCGGGCATCATCTACACGCTGACCGTGGCCGCCGCCGAGGAGATCACCGCCTTCCTGCGCCAGCGCGGGCACACCGTGGCCTCCTACTCGGGCCGCACCGAGAACGCGGACCGAGAGGCGGCCGAGGCCGACCTGCTCGCCAACCGGGTCAAGGCGCTCGTGGCGACCTCGGCGCTCGGCATGGGCTTCGACAAGCCGGACCTCGGGTTCGTGGTGCACGTCGGCTCCCCGTCCTCCCCGATCGCCTACTACCAGCAGGTGGGCCGGGCCGGGCGCGGCGTCGACCACGCCGAGGTACTGCTGCTGCCGGGGCGCGAGGACGCCGCGATCTGGCGGTATTTCGCCTCGCTCGGCTTCCCTCCCGAGGAACAGGTCGTGCGCACGCTGGACGTCCTGGCCGCCGCGGACCGGCCGCTGTCGGTCCCGGCCCTGGAGGCGCGCGTGGACCTGCGCCGGTCCCGGCTGGAGATCATGCTGAAGGTGCTGGACGTCGACGGCGCGGTGCGCAGGGTGCGCGGGGGCTGGACGGCCACCGGGCAGCCGTGGACCTACGACACCGAGCGGTACGCATGGGTGGCCCGGCAGCGGGAGGCCGAGCAGGAGGCGATGCGGGAGTACGCGCGGACCACCGACTGCCGGATGGAGTTCCTGCGGCGGCAGCTGGACGACGAGCAGGCAGCGCCCTGCGGCCGGTGCGACAACTGCGCCGGCGCGCGCCACCCGGTGGAGGTCTCCGCCGCGGCGCTCGACGCCGCCCGCGCGGCGCTGGGCAGGCCCGGCGTCGAGATCGAGCCGCGGAAGATGTGGCCCACCGGCATGGAGGCCGCCGGTGTGGCGCTGAAGGGCCGCATCCCCGCAGCCGAGCAGGCGGAGACCGGGCGCGCGCTGGGACGGCTGTCCGACATCGGGTGGGGGAACAGGCTGCGTCCACTGTTCGCGCAGGGTGCGGCCGACGAGCCGGTGCCCGCGGACGCCGCCGACGCGGTGGTCAAGGTCCTCGCCGACTGGGCCAGGGGTGAGGGCGGTTGGGGCTCCGGCGGTCCCGACGCGCCGGGACGTCCGGTCGGGGTCGTCACCGTCGACTCGCACCGCCACGGCCGGCTGATCGGGTCGCTCGGCGCCCGCATCGCCGAGATCGGCCGGATACCGCTGCTCGGCCGGGTCGGGTACGCGCCCGGCGGCGACCCCGGCGGTGTGCCGCGCAGCAACAGCGCCCAGCGGGTGCGCGCCCTGCACAGCGCGTTCGCGCTGCCGCCGGACCTGGTCACGGCCCTGCGGGAGACGCCCGGCCCGGTGCTGCTCGTGGACGACCTGGCGGACACCGGCTGGACGCTCGCGGTGGTGGCCCGGATGTTGCGGCGGGCCGGGGTTCCCGCGGTGTTCCCGCTGGTCCTGGCAGTTCAGGGATAGTGCCGCGACCGCGGTGCGGAAAGGGGGGATCTAACCGGCGAACGGCACCATACCGGGTCGACCGCAGCGAATTGCCCGTTGCCGCACGGCAGTGCGGGAGGAAGAATTGGCAGCGGATTCCCCGACCGGCTCTCCGAGCCCTTTGCGACCGGCGCGCGCCCGCGTGCCCGGTCCGCGGGTGCATCCGCGAAGGGAGGACCGTGACCACCGGCTTCTTGACGGGGACGTCCGCCTCCACTTCCTCTCTCGTGACACGCAATCTCGAACCGGCCGAATGGGCGGACTCCGTGGTCCCGCTGCTGGCCAACCCCCGTGACGTGATCAAGGACCTGCACGCACGGCACCTTCCGTCGCCGTCGGTCGCGGTCGTCGCGGTGTACGACCCGGACGGACGCATCCGGGCCAGCGCGTCCTTCGCCGGCCGGGTGGGCGTGTTCGACGGGTGGGAGCGCCGCAACGCGCTGCTGTCCCACCTGCGCCGGGTCATCCCGCACGACCTGCGGCTGCGCCATCCGGTCAGGACCGCGGTGCTCATGGTCTGCCGGGACGGCTCCTCCGCCTGGACCGCGGAGGACGGTGCGTGGATGTGGGGCCTGCGGGACGCCTGCGTGCTGCACGGCCTGCGCTGCGGCTCCTACGTGGCGCTGACCGACGAGGGGTGGAACGTCCTGGGCGAGAACCGTAGCGGACGCACGCCCAACGCCCGTTCGGCATCCTCGCGGGACGCGGGTGCGGCGCGTCAGGCTCCGGGCGGTGCGCCGGAGCCCGTGCGCCGGGTGGTCGCGAACTGACCGTCAGGCGCTGGCGCCCAGCATCGCGTTGATGCGCGCCGGGTCGCCGCACACGATGAGCAGCACCCCGGCACGGGCGAGGGCGCCGGCCAGCGCCGCCGCCAGCTTCTCGTCGGTCCCGCCGTTGACCGCCACGACCACCACCGGACGTCCGGTGGCACGGGTGGCGTCGATGTCGGCGTAGAAGACGTCGTCCGCGGCGTCGTGCTGCGCCCAGTAGGACGCCTCGCCGAAGCTGAGTTCGTGGGCGGCCCACGGGTGTTGGTCGCCGGTGGTCAGGACGAGGATCTCGCCGGGCGCGCGGCCGGTGTCCAGCAGCAGGTCGACGGTCTCGTCGGCGGCGTCCACCGCGCCGTCGACGGGAGCGGGGATCAGCTGAAGCTGGGCGCCCGCGCGCTCCTGGGCACGCTGCTTGGGCAGCGGTCGTGGCGCTGCCTGGCGGGGTGCGGTGGGTCGGGGCGCCGCGGGTCGCGGCGGACCGGGAACAGGACGGGGGGTCGACGCACTCCGGCCGGCGGTCGGAGCAGTGCGGGGACCCGGGACGCTCTCGTGAATCTGAGGCTCCTCGGGGATGAGAGGCATGAGTTGATGTCTATCAAACGCGCAGGGAAAACGCAGCGGGGGGTGGGTCGTGCATCAGAAATCGAAACCGAGTTGTTCCCCGGTGTCCACGCCCTCGCGCACCTTCTTCAGGTGCTGCCAGCGCGGCAGCGCGTCCAGGTACGACCACGACAGGCGGTGGTGGCCGGTGGGGCCGAACTCCTCCAGCGCGGCCCGGTGCACCGGGGAGGGGTAGCCGGCGTTCTCCGCGAAGGCGAACGGGGCGTGCTCCTGGCCGAGTTCGGCCATCGCGCCGTCCCGGTGCACCTTGGCGATGACCGACGCGGCGGCGACCGCCACGCAGGACTGGTCGCCCTTGATGACCGTGCGGACGGTCCAGGGGCCGCCGAGGTAGTTGTGCTTGCCGTCGAGGATCACCGCGTCGGGCCGTTCGGGAAGGCCCTCCAGGGCGCGTACCGCGGCCAGCCGGAGCGCGGCCGTCATGCCCATCTGGTCGATCTCCTCGTTGGAGGCGTGCCCGAGGGCGTACGAGGTGACCCAGTCGGTGAGGACGGCGGCCAGCCGGGTGCGGCGCTTGGGCGTGATGAGCTTGGAGTCGGTCAGGCCCTCCGGCGGCCGGCGCAGACCGGTGATCGCGGCGCACACGGTGACCGGCCCGGCCCAGGCTCCACGGCCCACCTCGTCCACGCCGGCGACGGTGCGGACGCCCAAGGTGGCGCGCATCGAGCGTTCGACGCTGTGGGTGGGTGGTTCGTACGGCATGACAACCTCAGCCTACCCCGGGCGAATCGGCCGTCCGCAAGGGGTCGCCGGGAAGGCCGCGGGACCGGCGGACGCGGCCCCGCGTTCAGGCCGGCACGGCCCATTCGGGGAGGCTTTCGGTCCGATCCGTCCAGGTCGCGGGCGGCTGCCCGCCCGGCCGTGCCGCGACGATCCCGCCGACGATGGCGCACGTGGTGTCCACGTCCCCGCCGGCGCGTGCGGTGGCCCAGAACGCCCGCTCGTAGTCGTCGAGATGGCGGGCCGCGGACCACAGGGCGAAGGGGACGGTGTCGTGGGCGCTGGTGCGGCGGCCGCATCCGAGCACCGCCGCCACCGTGGCGACGTCGTCGTAGTCGAGCATGTCCCGGGCCCGTCGCACCCCGGCGTGGACGGCGCTGCGCGGCACCAGGTCGAGCACGGCTGCCAGCAGTGCGTCCGGATCGCGCGGGCCGCGCGGATCGGCGGCGAGCGCCGCCGCGGCGGCGACGGCCATCGCGCCGGCCACCGCCTCGCGGTGCTGGTGCGTGGTGTACGCCGAGATCTCCGCCTGGTGGGTGGCCTGGACCGGATCGCCCGCGTACCAGGCGCCGAGGGGTGCGACGCGCATCGCGGCGCCGTTTCCCCAGGAGCCCTGGCCGTCGAAGAGCGCCGCGGCCAGCTCCCGCCAGTCGGCGCCCTCCTGCCGGATCTGCCGGAGCATCCGGTTGACGGCCGGACCGTAGCCGCGGTCGAAGTCGTGGTGCTCGGCGAACGACAGGGCCAGGGCGTCCTGGTCGATGCGGTCGTGCCGGGCGAGGACGGCGACGACCGAGCAGGCCATCTCCGTGTCGTCGGTCCACTGCCACGGGCCGGGCGGCAGGTCGCCGTCGAGCAGCGCGGCGTAGTTGGCGGGGACGAAGAACTGCGATCCCAGGGCGTCGCCGACGGCCAGCCCGTGCAGGCTGGACAGGGCGCGGGCGAGACGCTCGGTGGCGTCGGTGGCCTCGGGGGCTTCGGAAGTCCCGGAGGTTTCGGAAGTCCCAGAAGCTTGCGAAGTTTCGGAGACTCCAGGCGTTTCAGAGGCTCCAGACGTTTCAGAGGTGGGAGTGTCAGCGGTCATGGCCCGGAGAACTCTGGCATTCGACGCGTTCCCGGTCAATCCACAAGTGCCGGAAGTCACCCCGGCGCGGCGTGCTCAGCCGAGGCCGCCGCCGGGCGGGCCGGGAGTGCCCCAGCGCTCGAAGGGCCGGTCCAGGACGTACCGCCCGGAGTCGGTGAGCAGCAGCATCCGCGTCTCCGCGTTGGACGGGTTCGACAGCGTCTCGAACTCCTCGACCGTCCAGTGGAACCAGCGCATGCAGAACAGCCGCATGGTCAGACCGTGCGTCACCAGCAGCACGTTCGGCGGGAAGTCCGGCTTGTCGAAGGCCCGGTACAGCGTCTCCAGGAACGACCCCACGCGGTCGTAGACGTCGGCCCCGCTCTCCCCCATCGCGAAGCGGTAGAAGAAGTGCCCGTAGGCGTCGCGGGCCTTGCGCTGGCGGTGGATGTCGTCCACGTCCTGCCAGTTGCCCCAGTCCTGCTCGCGCAGCCGGGGCTCCTCGCGGGCCTGGACCAGCCGCGGGTCGAGGCCGAGCGCCCGGTAGGTCCGCCAGGTGCGCCGGTAGGGGGAGACGAACGCCTGCACCCGCTCCTCGCCGAAGACCTCGCGCAGGAGCACCCCGGCGTGCCTGGCCTGCGAGAGGCCCTTGGCCGTGAGTTCCAGTGCGTGGTCCGGCACCCGCTGGTAGATGGTGTCGTCCTCGTTGCCCTGGGACTCGCCGTGGCGGATGAGCACGATACGGCGGGGACGTCCCATGACCGCCAGCCTAGGGCCTGCCGCGTGGATCTCCACGCGGCAGGCCCGTCCAGGGCTTCACGGACCGTACGGGCTGCCCGGGTTTCACGGTCGGTACGGGCTGCCCCGGCTCAGACCGTCCAGGCCCCGACCACGTCGACGACGTCGCCGGCGACCGAGAGCACGTCCGCGTCCAGTTCGGCGCGCTCGGACAGCCGGGAGACCGCCGTGTCGCGGTACTTGCCGTGCTCGGTGGCCGTGTCCCACAGGGACAGCACCAAAAAGTCGTCGCCGGTGTCCTGCCCGAAGAAACCGCGCAGCATCCCCGGCGAGCCGGCCATCGCGGGATTCCACACCCGCTGCTGCATCAGGGTGAAGTGGTCGGCGTGCCCCGGCCGCACCTTGCACAGCGCGACCCGCAGCAGATCGGCGTCGGCGAAGAGCGGCTGGAAGCCGACCTTGACGTCCAGGCGGTGTTCGAAGAGCCGGGCGCCGAGCATCTCGAAGGTGCCCTCCTGCGCCGCGGCGATGCCGTCGTGCGGTCCGGCCATGAAGGCGTCGTACGAGCGCCGCCCGTCCCAGAAGCCGAAGAGGTGCGCCACCCCCGGCTGCGACCTGCTCCAGCCGCCGCCCTGACCGCAGAACCCGGGCTGCTCCCGCAGGGCGGCCCACCGGCGCTGCGCGCGGTCGAAGCCCGGCCGGTCGACGACGCCGCAGCGTATCCACTTCACCAACACCGCGCCATCGTAGTGGTGCCGGAGAGGTCCACCGACCGCCTTGCGCAGGCGATCAGAGCGTGACGGCGTCTCCCGGCCGCAGGCGATCAGAGCGTGACGCTCTCCCCCGGCCGCAGGCGGTGCAGCCGGTCCGCCAGACCCGCCGCGGCGAAGGCCGCCTCCAGGCTGTCGCCGTCCTGCGTGAAGTGCGCCCAGTGCTCGAAGTGCAGCGGCACGACCTGCGCCGCGCCGAGCAGCGCGGCGGCCTGCGCGGCCTCCTCGCTGGTCAGGGTGAGCGGTGCGTCGGGCACCAGCGGCGTCCTGGCCGCGCCCGCGAAGAGCAGTGCGACGTCGACGGGTCCGAGCCGCTCGGCCACGGCCCGCACATGGTCGAGCGAGGCGTTGTCGCCGCTGACGTAGACGGTCGGCAGGTCCTGTCCGGCGAGGACGAAGCCGGTGACCTCGCCGACGACGCGTTCGCTGCCGGCCGGGCCGTGCAGCGCGGGCACGCCGGTGACCCGCAGCGCCCCGCCGCCCGGTCGCGGCAGGTCGACGTGCTCCCAGTTCGGCAGGGCCCGCACCGCGCCGTGCAGCCTGTCGCGGGCCGCCACGGTGGACAGCACCAGCGGTACGTCCGCCAGCAGGGCGCGCCCGGAGCGGTCGAGGTTGTCGGGGTGCTGGTCGTGGGAGAGCAGCACGGCGTCGACCTGGCCGATCCCGTCCGCGCGGACGGCGGGGCCCGCCAGCTTGGTGAGGGCGCGCGAGCCGATGGGGTACTCCCCCGGCTCGTCGAACGTCGGGTCGGTGAGCAGCCGCAGCCCGCCGATGCCGATGACGGCGGTCGGACCGCCCACGTACCGGATGTCCATCCGTGTCCCCTCGCCCACGACGTCGGTCGACCGTGCGCGGGACCGCGCCGGGCAGGGCGCCCGGCGCGGTCCCGTCATGCGTCAGCTGCAGCCGCTGGTGGAGCCGCAGCCCTCGCACAGGTAGCAGCTTCCGGCGCGGCGCATCTTGGTGCCGCAGGAGAAGCAGAGCGGGGCGTCGGCGTTCAGCCCGAGCTGGATCTCCAGCAGCTCCGTGGAGTTGTGCGCCTCCTTGGGTGCGGGCGCGGCCGTCGCGACATCGGCGTCGGCGTCCGAGTCGGCGGCGGGCTTCGCCACCGACAGCGGCTTGCGGGACTCCACCTCGCGCGGCGCCGACTGGGCCAGGCCCTCGACGTCGACCTCGTCCTCGGCGGCCTCGTAGGAGCCGGTGTCCAGGTGCCGCTGCCGCTCCTCGGCGGAGTGGATGCCGAGGGCCGAGCGGGTCTCGAAGGGCAGGAAGTCCAGCGCCAGGCGGCGGAAGATGTAGTCGACGATCGACTGCGCCATCCGCACGTCCGGGTCGTCGGTCAGGCCGGCCGGCTCGAAGCGCATGTTGGTGAACTTCGAGACGTACGTCTCCAGCGGGACGCCGTACTGCATGCCGACCGAGACGGCGATGGAGAAGGCGTCCATCATGCCGGCCAGGGTCGAGCCCTGCTTCGACATCTTCAGGAAGACCTCGCCGAGACCGTCGTCCGGGTAGGAGTTGGCCGTCATGTAGCCCTCGGCGCCGCCGACGGTGAACGACGTGGTGATGCCGGGGCGGCCCTTGGGCAGGCGCTTGCGGACCGGGCGGTACTCGACGACCTTCTCGACCTGTGCGGGCGCCTCGGCGGCCGCCCGGGCGGTGCCGGACTCCCCGCTCCCCTCGGCGCCGGCCTTGTCGCCGTCCTTCTTCTTGGCCGACAGCGGCTGGCCGACCTTGCAGTTGTCGCGGTAGATGGCGAGGGCCTTCAGGCCGAGCTTCCAGCCCTCGTAGTAGACCTCCTCCACCTCCTCGACGGTCGCCGTCTCGGGCAGGTTGACGGTCTTGGAGATGGCGCCGGACAGGAACGGCTGAGCGGCCGCCATCATCCGGACGTGGCCCATCGCGGAGATCGCCCGCTCGCCCATCGCGCAGTCGAACACCTCGTAGTGCTCGGGCTTCAGGCTCGGCGCGTCGATCACATTGCCGTGCTCGGCGATGTGGGCGACGATCGCCTCGATCTGCTCCTCCTGGTAGCCGAGCCGGCGCAGCGCCGTCGGCACCGTGTTGTTGACGATCTGCATCGAGCCGCCGCCGACCAGCTTCTTGAACTTGACCAGGGCCAGGTCGGGTTCGACGCCGGTGGTGTCGCAGTCCATCATCAGGCCGATGGTGCCGGTGGGTGCGAGCACGGACGCCTGGGCGTTGCGGAAACCGTTCTTCTCGCCGAGCCGGAGCACGTCCTGCCAGGCCTCGGTGGCCGCCGCCCAGACCGGGGTGTCCAGGTCGTCCATCCGCCGGGCCGCCTTGTTGGCGTCCGAGTGCTGCTTCATGACGCGCTTGTGGGCGTCGGCGTTGCGGGCGTAGCCGTCGTAGGGGCCGACCACGGCGGCCAGTTCGGCGGAGCGCTTGTACGACGTGCCGGTCATCAGCGAGGTGATGGCGCCCGCCAGGGCGCGGCCGCCGTCGGAGTCGTACGCGTGGCCGGTGGCCATGAGCAGCGCGCCCAGGTTGGCGTAGCCGATGCCGAGCTGGCGGAAGGCGCGGGTGGTCTCGCCGATCTTCTCGGTCGGGAAGTCGGCGAAGCAGATCGAGATGTCCATCGCGGTGATGACCAGCTCGACGACCTTGGCGAACCGCTCGGCTTCGAAGGTCTGGTTGCCCTTGCCGTCGTCACGCAGGAACTTCAGCAGGTTCAGGGAGGCGAGGTTGCAGCTGGAGTTGTCCAGGTGCATGTACTCGCTGCAGGGGTTGGAGGCGGTGATCCGGCCCGTCTCGGGCGAGGTGTGCCAGCGGTTGATCGTGTCGTCGTACTGGATGCCCGGGTCGGCGCAGGCCCACGCCGCCTCGGCCAGCTTGCGGAACAGGCCCCTGGCGTCGACCTCTTCGATGACCTCGTGGTTCTTGCGGGCGCGCAGCCCGAAGGAGGAGCCGGACTCGTACGCCTTCATGAACTCGTCGTTGACCCGGACGGAGTTGTTGGCGTTCTGGTACTGCACGGAGGTGATGTCGTCACCGCCGAGGTCCATGTCGAAGCCCGCGTCGCGCAGGGCGCGGATCTTCTCCTCCTCCTTGACCTTGGTCTCGATGAACGCCTCGACGTCCGGGTGGTCGACGTCCAGGACGACCATCTTGGCGGCGCGGCGGGTGGCGCCGCCCGACTTGATGGTGCCGGCCGAGGCGTCCGCGCCGCGCATGAAGGAGACCGGGCCGGAGGCGTTGCCGCCGGAGGAGAGCAGTTCCTTGGAGGAGCGGAGGCGGGAGAGGTTCAGGCCGGCGCCGGAGCCGCCCTTGAAGATCATGCCCTCTTCCTTGTACCAGTCGAGGATCGACTCCATGGAGTCGTCGACGGACAGGATGAAGCAGGCGGAGACTTGCTGCGGCTGGGCGGTGCCCACGTTGAACCACACCGGCGAGTTGAAGCTGAAGACCTGGTGGAGCAGGGCGTACGTCAGCTCGTGCTCGAAGATCTCGGCGTCGGCGGGACCGGCGAAGTAGCCGTGCTTCTCGCCGGCGGCGCGGTAGGTGAGCACGACGCGGTCGATGAGCTGCTTCAGGCTCTTCTCGCGCTGCGGGGTGCCGACCGCGCCGCGGAAGTACTTGCTGGTGACGATGTTGACCGCGTTCACCGACCAGAAGTCGGGGAACTCCACGCCGCGCTGCTCGAAGTTGATCGAGCCGTCGCGCCAGTTCGTCATGACGACGTCACGGTGCTCCCACGCCACCTCGTCGTACGGGTGCACACCCGGGGTGGTGTGGATGCGCTCGATCCGCACGCCCTTGGCCGCCTTCGAGCCCTTGGTCCGTGAACCGCGTGCCGGACCGCTCGTCGTCTCTGTCATGCCGCCTCCCTATGGGCATAAACGCCCCGATGTGCCCGGTTGTTCCCCATGGCACGGTGTGTCGTCTGCCGCCGTCGCGCCCGTGTGGCGCTCCGGCAAGTCCAAGTCGTCGGGCGGCCGATGCCTCGTTCCGCCGCCCGGTGTGCCGCCGGGCTCAGTCCGCCGCGGCAGCGGGGGCGGGGATCCCGAGATCCTCGTCGAGCCCGCCGGGGGTTTGGGGTGGCAACTGCTCGCGCAGTTCCGTGATGGCCGTCTCGAAGTCCTCGAGCGAGTCGAAGGCTCGATAGACGGACGCGAAACGCAGGTACGCGACCAGGTCGAGGTCCTGGAGCGGGCCGAGTATGGCCAGTCCCACGTCATGGGTGGACAGCTCGGCGCTGCCGGTGGCCCTGACCGCCTCCTCGACGCGCTGCCCGAGCAGGGCGAGCGCGTCCTCGGTGACGGGACGGCCCTGGCACGCCTTGCGCACGCCGGCGATCACCTTGTTACGGCTGAAGGGCTCGGTGACGCCGCTGCGCTTGATCACCATGAGGGTCGCGGTCTCGACCGTGGTGAAGCGCCGGTTGCAGTCCGGACACTGGCGGCGACGGCGGATCGACGCGCCGTCGTCGGTGGTCCGACTGTCCACGACACGGCTGTCGGGGTGCCGGCAGAAGGGGCAGTGCACGGTTCTCCACTTCCTTCCAAGCTTCCCAAAGCCTTGTCTGCGACCACAACTTGTGGTGGCCGGGTCCCATCTAACCACTAGATGTGGGATCGGCGTGCAACCACCCCCCAACGTTCGCGGCGTGTCGCGCAGATGCCCGGCCGATCGCGGCACGGCGGCCACGCACCGGACCCGGGACGCCGCGGAGCGTGTGCGGCCACCCCGGAAGAACCGCTTCCGTGAACACGCCGGGCGCGCGGTGACAGACTTCGAAGGGCGCGGATTCGCGGACCGCGCGACGGGACGCCACGAGATGGGGCGAGACGCGGCGAGAGCGGAAGACCGCGGAACGCGCCCACATGGGAGGCGGAGTGGGGGCTCGCGGGGGATATTCGGCAATCGAACTTCCATTCGATCAATACACCCGGTACCTTGATCACGTCAGCGGATTTATGCAAATTCACTCGAACGTGTGTTTGGCGCAACCTTTCGAAACCCACTACCGTTGTACTAACTGCCCGTGCCGCCAGACGGGCCAGCCGCAGTCCATGCGGTGGGAGAACGTGGAGAACATCGTGAAAAGGGGCCGCCGTGACCACCGCCGCTGAGAGCGCCACAGCCACACTCAACGCCCATGACCGCTCCCCGGACCGAATCGGCAGCTTGGACGTGATGAACGACGACAACGCCCCCAAGGCGGCTCGCGCGCTTCCCGGACGGCCCCCGGGTATTCGCGCGGACAGCTCCGGCCTCACCGAGCGCCAGCGGCGCGTGATCGAGGTCATCAGGGACTCGGTGCAGCGCCGCGGATATCCGCCGTCCATGCGGGAGATCGGCCAGGCCGTCGGCCTGTCCAGCACGTCCTCGGTGGCGCACCAGCTGATGGCGCTGGAGCGCAAGGGTTTCCTGCGCCGGGACCCGCACCGGCCGCGCGCGTACGAGGTGCGCGCGTCGGACGCGGGCCATCCGCAGCCGACCGACACCACGGGCAAGCCGTCGGCCTCGTACGTCCCGCTGGTCGGCCGGATCGCGGCAGGCGGCCCGATCCTCGCCGAGGAGTCGGTCGAGGACGTCTTCCCGCTGCCCCGGCAGCTGGTCGGCGACGGCGAGCTGTTCGTGCTCAAGGTGGTCGGCGACTCGATGATCGAGGCCGCCATCTGCGACGGGGACTGGGTGACGGTACGCCGCCAGCCCGTCGCGGAGAACGGCGACATCGTCGCGGCGATGCTCGACGGCGAGGCCACCGTGAAGCGCTTCAAGCGGGACAACGGGCATGTCTGGCTGCTCCCGCACAATGCGGCGTACCAGCCCATCGCGGGCGACGAGGCGACCATCCTCGGCAAGGTGGTGGCGGTGCTGCGCCGCGTCTGAGCCGGCGCAGGACGCCCGGACCCGGCCGCCCCGAGCGGGCCCGGCCGGACGAGCGGAACGCCGGCCCCGGCGTCGTACGGGCCCGGCCGGGGTGGGCGCCCCGGCCGGGCCCTGCTCGTGCCGCCACGACGACCGCTACGCCCCCGCTGTCTCCGCCTTCGCCTTCGCGTCGATCGCCGCGAGGGACTTCCGCACCTGGTTGCGGTCGGTGGTGTACCAGAACTGCGGCATCGAGGCGCGCAGGAAGCTGCCGTAGCGGGCTTTGGCCAGCCGCGGGTCCAGCACGGCCACCACCCCCCGGTCGGAGGCGGCGCGGACCAGCCGGCCGGCGCCCTGGGCCATCAGCAGCGCGGCGTGCGTCGCGGCGACGGCCATGAAGCCGTTGCCCCCGTGCTCCTCGACCGACTTCTGCCGGGCGCTCATCAGCGGGTCGTCCGGGCGCGGGAACGGAATCCGGTCCATCACCACCAGCTGACAGTTCGGCCCGGGCACGTCCACGCCCTGCCACAGCGACAGGGTGCCGAACAAGCACGTCTCGGCGTCCTGGGAGAAGGTCTTGATCAGCTCGCCGAGGGTCTCCTCGCCCTGGAGCAGGATGGGGTTGTCCAGCCGCTCGCGCAGCGCCTCCGCGGCCGCCTGGGCGCCGCGCATGGACGAGAAGAGGCCGAGGGTGCGGCCGCCGGCCGCCTGGATCAGCTCGGCCAGTTCGTCCAGCATGTCGCCGCGGCTGCCCTCGCGCCCCGGCTGGGCCAGGTGCTGGGCGACGTAGAGGATGCCCTGCTTGCGGTAGTCGAAGGGCGAGCCGACGTCCACGCCCTTCCACTGCGGCATCTCCTCGCCGTCGGCCGGCTGTGTGCCCTCGGGCGCCAGGCCCAGCGACGCCGCGACCCCGTTGAAGTCCCCGCCCAGCTTGAGCGTGGCGGAGGTGAGCACCACCGAGCGCTCGGTGAAAAGCTTCTCGCGCAGCAGCCCGGACACGGTCAGCGGGGCCACCCGCAGCGACGCCCCGAAGCGGTCGTGCCGCTCGCACCACACCACGTCGTACTCCGAGCCCTGCACCAGGCGTTCGGCCACCTCGTGGACGTGTTCGACGGACGCCAGCGCCTGTTTGCGCACCGCGTCCTCGTCCTGGACAGAGCGGTCCCGGGTCTCGCCGAGCGAGGTGATCACCAGACGGCAGGCGTCACGCAGCGCCGCGAGGGTGTATCCGAGGTCCTCGGGGATCTCCTCCAGGCGGCCGGGCAGGGCGAGCTCCATGAGCCGCTCGAAGCCCTCGGCGGCGCTCAGCAGGGCGTCGGCCGCCTTCTCGTTCACCAGTTTGGAGGCGCGCTTGACCGCGCGGTTGACGCCGATCGGGGTCAGCTCCCCGGTGGCGACACCGGTGACGCGGGAGACGAGTTCGTGCGCCTCGTCGATGATCAGGACCTCGTGGCTCGGCAGCACCGGCGCGCCCTCGATGGCGTCGATGGCCAGCAGCGCGTGGTTGGTGACCACGACGTCGGCGAGCTTGGCGCGCTCGCGGGCCGCCTCGGCGAAGCACTCGGCGCCGTAGGCGCACTTGGTGGCGCCCAGGCACTCGCGGGAGCTGACCGAGACCTGGCTCCAGGCACGGTCGGAGACGCCCGGGGTGAGGCCGTCCCGGTCGCCGGTCTCGGTCTCGTCGGCCCAGTCGCGCATCCGCAGCAGGTCCTGGCCGAGCTTGCTGGTGGGCGCGGCGGCCTCGAAGGGGTCGAAGAGGCCGTCCTCCTCGTCCTGGGGCACGCCCTCGTGCAGCCGGTGCAGGCAGAGGTAGTTGGACCGGCCCTTGAGCATCGCGTACTGCGGTTCGCGGCGCAGCAGCGGCTTGAGCGCCTGCACGGTGCGCGGCAGGTCGCGCTCGACCAGCTGCCGCTGCAGGGCGAGGGTCGCGGTCGCCACCACGACCCGCTCGCCGTGGGCGAGCGCGGGCACCAGATAGCCCAGCGACTTGCCGGTGCCGGTGCCCGCCTGCACCAGCAGGTGGGACTGGTCGGCCACGGCGGCCTCGACGGCCTTGGCCATGGTGACCTGCCCGTCCCGCTCCACACCGCCGACGGCGGTGACGGCGGCGTGCAGCAGGTCGGTGAGCTGTGGTTTGCCCTGCGCCTCGGCGGCCGGCGGCAGGGGGCTGGTGGTGGCGTCCATAGGGAGGCCAGCCTACGGCGGCCCACCGACAGTGCCGTCCGCTTCCGGCCGGAGAACCGATCAGGCGTCCGGTCCGGGCCGCCGGTGCTAGCTTCTGGTCACATGCAGTGCGAAAGCCGCCTGACGCCGGACACTTCCGCCGCCGAGTACGTGATCGACGTGGCGAACGTCGTCCGCGAACCCGCGCTGGGCGGTGAGCGCGCCGCGGACCTGGCCCGGTTCGAGGGCCTGCTCGACGCGCTCGCCGACTTCGCCCGGGACCCGTCGGTGCAGGTCTACGCGATCACCGACCGCTCGCTGCTCACCGACGGGCGGCTGACGCCGCAGGAGCGGGAGCGGCTGCAGGGGTGGTACGCCGCCGGCCTGCTGGAGGTGCTGCCGCGGGCCGACGACCGCATCCTGGAGCTGGCCGACGCGCTCGGAGTGCGGGTGGTCAGCGCGGACAACTTCCTGGACTTCCACCGCGCCTATCCGTGGATCCCCGGCAGCCGCGACCGCTTCCTGCGGCCTTTCCTCGGGGAGGACGGCGTGATCGGGGTGCGCCCGAGGATCATGCCGGTACCGCCGGAGTGGCAGGTCTCGCGCAAGGAGGAGGAAGGGCTGCTGCTTCAGGCGGGGGTGCTGCGGCGCTGGGCGCCGACCGCGCACCGCGCGGTGCTCAGCCGCGAGTGACGCTGCCCGGAGCCGGGCTGCCCGCTGTTCGGCGCGGACGACCGGCCCGGCACGGCGCTGCCCCGGCGGCGCAAGGACCGGGTGCTGTGCCCGACGCACGGCCTGGACCTCCTGGACGCGGGTCCCAGACCCCGCCGCGCCCAGGTCAAGGTGGTGATGGACGGCACGGTCAGGGGCCGTTTCATGGTGACGGCGGACGTCCCCCTGGCGGTGGGCCGCGCGCCCGGAGAGGGCGGCGTGGCGCTCGGCGCCTGGGTGGAGGACCGGGCGGTGGAGTCGGTCAGCCGCACCCACGTGGTGCTGTCCTACGACGGCTCGGTGCTCTCCGTCCTGGACGAGCGCAGCGCCAACGGCACCCGCGTGCGCCGGGTCCGCCCCACCGGCGACGAGCTGGTCCCGCTGTACCACGGCGTGGTCTGGCACCTGCGCACCGGCGACGCCGTGGTCCTCCACGACCGGCTGGAACTCCTGCCCAGCGGGCGTCGTTTCGTGTTCGAGGAGGACGACGCCGAGGGCTTGTCCGAGCCGCCGGCGCCCGCGGCGGCCGGGCCGACCATGGTGGACGTCCGGTTCGACGGGTTCGAGGACTGACTTCCGGTTCGACGGCCGAGGCGCACGGGACGGCCGCGGCGCATGCGGCAAGGGGGGTGATGCGGTGGCGGACGAGATCGGTATGGGCACGCTCCTGAGGGGCCGCTACCGGCTGGAGGAGTCCCTCGGGGGCGGCGGCTTCGGCCGGGTGTACGCCGCGCTGGACGAGCAGCTGGGCCGCCGGGTGGCGGTCAAGGTGCTCACGCTGCGCGCGGAGTGGGCGGACGGGGAGCGGATCGAGCGGCAGGGGCGGTTCCGCCGGGAAGCCCTCGCGGCGGCGGCGCTCAGCCACCCGAACGTGGCGGTGGTCCACGACACCGGCGACCACGACGGCCGGCCGTTCATGGTGATGGAACTGCTGCGCGGCACCGACCTGGGCAGGGTGCTGCTGGACCGCGGCGGGCTGCCGGTCTCCGAGGTGGTCGCCTACGGCGCGCAGATATGCGCCGGGCTGGAGCACGCCCACGAGCACGGCCTGGTGCACCGGGACGTCAAGCCGGAGAATCTCATGGTGCTGCCGGACGGCACGGTGAAGATCCTCGACTTCGGCCTGGTCTCGCAGCGCGACTCCGGGCTGACCCGCTACACCGACCCCAGGACCGTGATGGGCTCTCCCGCCTACTTCTCCCCCGAGCAGGCGCAGGGCAGGACCGTCACCGCGCGCTCGGACCTCTACGCGGTCGGCTGCGTGCTGTACGCGCTGCTGGCCGAGAGCCCGCCGTTCTCCTCCGGCACCTCCCTGGGGCTGGCGTACCTCCATGTGCACGAGGCGCCGGAGCGGATCGAGCGGCGCCGCCCCGACGTGCCGCCGGAACTCGCCCGCCTGATCCACCAGATGCTCGCCAAGGACCCTCAGGACCGGCCTTCGGGCGCGGGTGAGGCCGCGTCCCGGCTGCGCGCCCTGGCGCGGGGCGCCGCCCCCGCGCCGCGCACGCCCACCGCGCTCGACCAGGGGGCGCGGCACCTGGTGTGGTCGCTGCTGGAGGAGGGCGAGGGCCTGCTGACGACCGGCCGCTACGCCGACGCGGAGGGCCGTTACTGGCAGGCGCTGCAACAGGTGCTGCGGCAGGGCGCGGAGGACGATCCGGCGTCCTTCGCCGCGCTGTTCGGCCGGGTGCGCGCGCTGGAGGGCATCAACGGCACGCCCGCGGTGGCGCGCCGCCTCCAGGAGCTGGCGCGGGACACCGCGTCGGCGCTGGGCCCTCGGCACCCGCTGACGCGCTGCGTGGCGTCCTATGCGGCGGCGCGCCCCGCGGCATGAGGTGCCTCACAGCATGAGGCGTACCGCGGCATGAGGCGTACCGCGGCGTGAGGGGCCTAAGCGGCTGAAGCGCCTGAGTGGATGCGGCGCCTCAGGGCATGACGCGGATGTTGACGTCGGCGGCGAGGCGGATCTTGTCGCCGGGGCGCAGCGGCGCCCGCTCGCCGGAGCCGAGCCGGTAGCCGTGCACGAAGGTGCCGTTGGTGGAGCCCTCGTCGACGATCCAGGCGGCCCCGTCGAGTTCGACGCCCACGGTGGCGTGCAGGCGCGAGAGGTTGTCGTGGACGGCGAGGAAGCTGACCGCGGGGCACAGCTGCGGCTCGCGGCCCAGCCTGATGTGCTCGCCGAGTTCGACGGCGACGATCTCGCCGCTCGGGAAGCTCAGCCGCAGCGCGCGCCCCGGGGCGTCCCTGCGGGTCTGCTCGGCGCCGCGCAGTGCGCCGGGGATGACGTTGATGATCCGGGTGTGCTCGGACTCAGCGGCGCCGGCCTGCCCTCCTGAGGCGCCGGCGGCACCGGGCCGGCCGGCGACCGCGGGCTCGGCGGCCTCCTCGACCCGCGGCAGCGCGTCGGTGGCGTCCGGGTCGTGGTCCGCCGCGGCGGGCATCAGGGCGAACGGCGCGAAGCACCCCCGGCAGACCAGCTGGCCCGGCCGGGCGCCGGTCGTGCCGCACCCCGGGCAGGTCCCGTCGCCCGCTTCCGCGCGCATGCCGTCCCCCCGGTCCTTCGCGTCCTTCTGCCGTACGGCCGGGCTCACGCCTCCGGCCGTACGGAAATCGTATCGACCCGCCGGGCGGGCGGCCGCTCACCCGGTGCGCGCGGGATCAGAGGCTGTGCAGGGGGTTGGGCACGGTGCCGTGAACGGCCGCGTGCGGACGGCCGGCCCGGTCGCGGTATCCGTCGAGGTGCAGCCGGTTGCGGTTGAGGCACAGCCGGGCGATCCGCGGGGTGAGCAGGTCGAAGAGCGCGAACCGTTCCTTCAGCTCGGGAAAGCGGTTCTGGTGGCGGAGGATCTCCTCGCGCACCATCATCCAGAATTCCTGCTCCGGCACCCCGAGGCGCTGTTCGCACAGCGGCGCGAGATAGCGCAGCACGCCGACGAACAGGCCCGAATGGATGAACTGCGGAAGGAAATCGGCGGACTCGGTGAGCAGTACCGCGCGGACGTCGGCCGGCATCGTGCGGTGTTCCGGCAGCACCTCGTCGTAGACGTTCACGTCGTCCACGAAGTCCTTCACCGCGAGCCGCACGGGGATGTCGTGGTCGTCGAAGACGACGATGGCGTTCTCGCCGTGCGGGGAGAAGACGGTGCCGTAGCGGTAGAGGAAGTGCAGCAGCGGCGGGAGCAGCGCGGCGAAAAGGTGCCGCAGCCATGCGCGGGGGTCGATTCCGGAGCGCTCCACGAGTTCGGCGGTGAAGGACCGCCCCGCCGGATCGGTGTGCAGCAGCGCGGCGAGCGTTCTGGCCCGCTCGCCGGGGTCGAGGTACGCGCCGAGCGGCTCGCGCCAGATGCAGCCCAGCAGTTCGCGGTACTGGTACGGCACGGTGGGCAGCTTGTCGTACTGCGGGTGGGCGACGGTGACCGAGGCCACCTCGCCGAGCAGGATCACGCGTGTCTCGTCCCGCAGGAACGGGTCGCCGTCGCGCAGGGAGTGCACCCAGGCGGTGACGGCGGGCGCGGCCAGCGTGCGTTCTGTCGGCAGCCCGCGCCACACCAGTGTGTTGAGCACCGACAGCGGGAGTTTGACGGTTCTGCGGTGCGGGCGGCTGGTGTTGAGGAAGGTGCGGACCGACTGCTGGGGCAGCCGGAGGTCGTTGTCAGTGGTGAGGTGGATGATGAGGTCGTCGGCGATCGCGGGCGCGAAGAGCGGGGCGACGACCTGGTCCCACTGCCAGGGGTGCACGGGCAGCAGCAGGTAGTCGGCCGGGTCCCGGTCGCGGTCGGTCACGGCGTGCCGGAAGGTGTCGAGGGTCGCGGGGGGAAGCTCCTGCGCGTAGAGGAGTTCGGGGGTGGTCACGGTGCCGGTGCCGCGGTATTCGGCGAGGTCGCGGTGGACGGCGATCCAGGGCAGCCGGACGGGTCTGCGGGCCTCGGGCGCCCAGCGGGCGGCGTCGGCGTCCGAGAACCCGATACGCCCCTTGTTCGCCACCAGCCAGGGGTGGCCGGTCTGGTGCCCTTCGAGGTCTGCGTAGTCCAGGTCGGCCAGTTCGGCGGCGGTCAGTGCCGAGGCGTCCAGCCTGGTGTCGGCGCGCAGTGTGCTGAGCAGTTCGCGGATCAGGTGACCGGTGGTGTCGCCGCTGAGGCCGAGCACGGTGTCGTGGCCGTGCGCGAGGAAGTGCAGCGGGTCGCCGGTCGGCTCGACGCTGTCCGCGTCGACCTGCCAGCTCCCGTACGCGCCCCTGCGGGCCCGGAAGCGGTACGTCGTCCGGTCGTCGAGCACGAGCCGGTACGCGTCGGGGCCGGCGGACGGCTCGGGCTCGGGGACGATCACCTCCTCGTACGCGAACTCGGCGAGCATCTTGGCCAGCAGGCGGCGGGCCGCGTGCCGCCAGGCGGCGGAGTCGGACGTCGGGGCGGAGGCGATCACGGTGGGCTCCTGGGACGGGCGGTTCTACAGACGGTTGCGCAGGGCGCGGTCGCGGATCATCAGGGCCGCGCGTTTCCCGGGCAGGTCCAGCTCCTGGCTGAGCCGGAAGCCGGCGGTGAGGAAGGCGGAGACGGAGGGGGTGTTGCGCAGGTCCGGTTCGGCGACGACGCGGGTGCAGCCGGGCCGGTTGTCCAGGACCAGGTCGGAGACGGCTCGCAGCAGGGTGCCGCCCAGGCCGCGGGCCCGGTCGGCGACGGCGCCGATGAGGAGGTGGACGCCGGTGTCGTGCGGCCGGGCGGGGTAGTGGCGGGCGATCGGGTCGAGGTCGGCCCGGTAGATCTCCCAGTAGCTCATCGGGACGCCGTCGAGGACGCCGAGGCAGGGCACGCTGCGGCCGTCGCCGTCGAGCTGGTCCTTCAGGTGCCGCGCGGTGACGTCCTGTTCGCCGGCCAGCTCCCAGAACTCCGCGACCGCCGGATCGTTCATCCACCGGCTGATCAGCGCGATGTCCCGCTCGGCCAGCACCGGGACCAGCCGGAAGGTCCCGGCCGGGGTGTCGGCGGCGGGCCAGCCGGCGATCCGGTCCAGCAGCAGGTCGCGGCCGTCGTCGTAGGCTCCGCGGTCCGGTCCTTCGCCGGGACCGCGGCCGGGTCCGCGCCCCTGAGCGTGCACCGGTCCGTGGTCGGGCCCGTCGCGGTGCCCCGCGCCGCCGGACGGCTCCGGGGTCGCCGCGAACAGGGCGACGACCTCGGCGGGCAGCTTCAGGTCGAGGGTGTCCTCGGCGCCGGGGTCTTCGGGCGTCATCGGGACTCCTCGGCGGACGGGGACCCCGGCCGGACGGCGTGCGCGTCGGCGGCGGCGATCGGGTTGGGGAGGGTGACGTAGACGGACTGGGTGTCCACGGGTCCGACGAGTTCGTCCAGGCCGTGCAGCCGGGTCAGCAGGTTGGCCTTGCAGCGCAGTTCGGGTTCGCCGAGCAGCCGGCCGGGCAGCCGGGAGCCGTGCCCGTCCGCCGTGGCCAGGAAGCGGCGGAAGGCGGCGAGCAGCACCTCCTCCGCGGCCAGTTCCTGGGAGCCGAAGGCGCCGATCAGGCCGAGCACGTTGTTGATGCCCAGGTAGTAGGCGAAGCGCTCGTCGGCGACCTCGTCGGGGACGAAGGTGTCGCTGGCGGAGCCGATGCCGGGCAGCCGGCGTTCCAGGTCGGCGCGGCGGGACTCGCGGAAGTAGTAGCCCTGGTTGTCGCGGTAGCGGCCGCCGCGGGGCCAACCGTCGGCGTCCAGCAGGACCAGGGTGTTCTGCTGGTGGGCCTCCAGCGCGACGCCCGCGTGGCCGTCCAGCCACAGCACCGGCCGGACGACGGTGTCGAGGTAGCGCAGGAACCATTCGGTGGCCACGGCGGCGGTCCGCCGGCCGGTGCGGGCGGCGAGCCGGTCGACCAGCACGGCCAGCCGCGAGCGCAGTTCCCGGGCCGGCCGCCCCGGCCAGGGGCGTGGCGCGGTGAGCCCCGCCACGCAGTGCGCCTGGTCGCCGGGGCCGAACGGGTTGTGCCGGAGCACCACGTCCAGGCCCGGCACCGGTCGGCCCTCGGGGGTGTCGACGCCGAGCCACGCGGGATCGCGCACGATGTCGAAGCCCGGGTGGGCCGCGTGCCACTGCGCGGCGAGTCCGCTGCGCAGCAGCCGGTGCACCTCGGTGCCGCGGCGCAGTTCCTTGCGGAGGTTCTCGCGCCGGGAGTTGGTGATCCGCACGCCGAGCGAGAGCTTCAGCATGGCGGGGGCGCCCGGCCGGTAGACGGTGCGCACGGAGGACGTGGCGTGCCAGGGGTCGCCGAGCGGGCCGAGGTCGTGCAGCAGCCCGGCCTCGAACAGTGCGCGCACGGCGGGTCGGTGCCGGATGTCGCGGGCCTGCCAGGGGTGCAACGGCAGTGGCGCCGCGCCTTCCGGCAGCCGCAGCCCGGGCCCGGCGAGTCCGGCGAGCAGCGCGGCGGCCTGGATCGGCCGGCCGCGCTCGGTCCACGCCGAGTCCGAGGCGAGGACGGACGGGTCCACGGCCAGCCAGTGCAGGGGGAAGCTGCCGCGCGTCTCGGGCGAGTAGGCGGCGTTCTCGGCGTCGGACAGGCCCTCTCGGCCCTTGGGCGCGGGGTGCATCGGGTGGCCGAGCAGCAGTGCCTGCTCGGAGTCCAGGAACGGCACGTCCGGCTCCGCCGGCCCCGGCCGTTCGCGCCGCTCGGCGACGAACACGGCGGTGCGCCGCACCGAGTCCGCGACGCGCGCGACGAGGTCGGCGGCGTCCGCGCCGTCACCGCCGGCTTCGCGCGCGAGCAGCGCGGCCAGCTCGACGGCGTTCAACGCCCGCACGGGTCCGCCGGCATGGCCGGCGAGGCCCACAGCGCCGAAGCCCACGGAACCGGCGTGACCGGCCGCGTCCTCCCCCACGGGAGCGGAAGCGGCGGTGGCCGGCGCGCCGGGAGCGCCGGCTACGGGTCCGGGCGCGCCGTCCGGTGCCGGGGCGGTGTGGGTGCCGGCGGTACCGTCCGGGGCCGCGTCCGCGGCGGATGCGACCGGGTACGGCGTTGCGGCCGGGGCATGCGCGGCGATGCGGACCGGGCCGAAGCGGTGGTGGCCGGTGGGCGACCAGTGGTGGACCGGCGCCCAGGCGCGGGTGCCGGACGCGGGGAGGGCGAGGCGCAGCACGGCGTCGGCCGGCCGGGGCGCGCCCGTCTCGCGGGTCCAGCAGCGCAGCAGCGCCTCGGCCCCCGCGGCGTCCGCGACGCGGTAGGCCGCGTCGCGCGCCGCGCGGCCGACCGGGCGTGCGCTCTCCGCGATCGGCCAGGCCGCATCGGCGTCCGCCGGCGCGGCCGCATCGGCGGTGGCCGGGAACTCCGGCAGCTCGGGCGCGCTGTCGAGCGCGCGCTCGACGGTGCGCTGCGGCGGAACGACACCCTCGGGCGCCGCGTCCTCGGCGCCCGCGCCTCCGCCGCCGAAGCCGTCGCGTGCCGCGCCGCCCCCGCCGTCGCGCACCGAGCCGCCCGCCCCGTCCGGCACCCCGCCGTCCCGCGCGGCTCCCCCGGGCTCCCCGGAGGCCCCGCGCGCACCGGGCTCCCCACGCACACCGGGCGCGTCCGGTCCGCGGTCCCGCTCCCGGCGAGCCCGCGGGTCGGCATCGTGTCCCGCGTCGGCGTCGAGCCGGATCGGCCGTGGTTCTGGTGTGGTCATGCCGGGGCTCCCCTGGTCGGTTCGGCCGGACGGCCTGGTGTGGTGGCCGAAGGCGCCCGCCCGGCCCCGGCCGGGGCCCGCACCGGGGTGCGGGGGCCGCCGGAGGCGACCACCACGGAGGGGCGCGGCGGGGGCGGCCCCGCGAGCCCGTCGTCCTGGGCCGCCCGCGCCGCCTCGACCGCCGACGCGAGCCGGTCGAGGACCGCGTCGGCCTGCTCGTCGGTGATGGTCAGCGGCGGCAGCAGCCGGACCACCGCGGAGTGCCTGCCGCCGAGTTCGACGATCAGGCCGCGGCGGAGCGCCTCCTGCTGGACGCGGGCCGCCAGGCGCGGCGCGGCCGGCAGCGCACCCGCGTCGTCGGGCTCCGCGCCGGGGTCGACGAGTTCCACCCCGATCATCAGACCGCGCCCGCGCACATCGCCGACGCAGGCGTGTTCCGCGGCCAGCGCGCGCAGTCGGCCGAGCATCCGCGCGCCGACCTCCGCCGCGCGCTCGTGCAGCGCGTTGCGCAGTACGTACCGCAGGGTGGCGGCGCCCGCGGCCATGGCGAGCTGGTTGCCGCGGAAGGTCCCGGCGTGGGCGCCGGGCCGCCACACGTCGAGTTCCTCGCGGTAGACGATCACCGCCAGCGGCAGGCTGCCGCCGATGGCCTTGGAGAGCACCATGACGTCGGGCACGATCCCGCTGCGCTCCACCGCCCAGAAGGTGCCCGTGCGGCCGACGCCGGTCTGCACCTCGTCGGCGATCAGCGGGATGCCGCGCTCGGCGGTGATCTCCCGCATGCGCCGCATCCAGGCGTCGGGCGCCGGGATCACCCCGCCCTCGCCCTGCACCGGTTCCAGCAGCATCGCGGCGGGCGGCTGGACGCCGCCCTTGGGGTCGTCCAGCAGGTGCTCGGTCCAGCGCGCCGCCAGCCGGGCGCCGCGCTCGCCGCCGACGCCGAACGGGCAGCGGTAGTCGTACGGGTACGGCAGGCGGGTGACGCGGGCGTCGGCCTCCCCGACCGTGGCGCGCAGCGATGTGTCACCCGTTGCGGCGAGTGCGCCGGCGGTCATGCCGTGGTAGGCGCCGGAGAACGCGAGCAGTCCGCCGCGGCCGGTGGCGGTCCTGGCCAGCTTCACCGCCGCCTCGACCGCGTCCGTGCCGGCCGGCCCGCAGAACTGGACGCGGCCGTGCGCGGCGAGTTCGGGCGGCAGCGTCTCGAACAGCGCGGTGGTGAACTCGTCCTTCAGCGGCGTGGCGAGATCGAGCACGTGCAGCGGCGCGCCGGAGTCCAGGACGCCTCTGATCGCCTCAAGCACCACCGGGTGGTTGTGGCCGAGCGCGAGCGTGCCGGCGCCCGACAGGCAGTCCAGGTAGCGGCGGCCGTCGGCGCCCTCCACCGTCATCCCCCGGGCCCGTACCGGCACCACCGGCAGCGATCTGGCGTAGGTGCGGGCCGCGGACTCCCGCTGCGCCTGGCGGCGCAGGATCGCCTCGCCCGCGGCGGTGTCGCCGACCGCTGCCGCCGGTCCGCCCGGCGTCCCGGAATTCGCCGCCACGTGTTCTCCCTTGCGCTCGCGTCCCGTCGCCTCGTCCCCCGTCCGTACTAACGACGGTGTGACGAACCGATCACGGTCGGTCGCCAGACTTTCCGTACGGAACCGGACGCGGCCCGCCCGCCGTCCCTGGAACCGACGGTCGAGCACGCAGCCAGGGGGGACACGACCATGCGGGCCACGCCATCCATCCGCAGACGTCCGACGCGACCGGGCGGGGCTGCCACAGGAGCCGCGGCAGGGGGCGCCACGACGTCCGCCGCGCGAAACGGCGCCCGGGCCGCCGCCGGGGCCGGCACCCGAACCGTCTCCCGCGCGGCGGCGGCCGCCGCGACCGCCGCCGTCCTGCTCCTCGCGGGCGCGCTCACCGGGTGCGGCTCCTCTGCGGGCCACTCGGCCGCGGACGCTCCGCCGGCGAGCACCTCGTACGGCGGCCGCTCCGGGCCGCCGAAGCTGCCGAAGCTGCCGAAGCTGCCGACCTCCTTCCCGACCGGCGCCGGGGACCTGAAGAAGTGGGAGCAGGCGTACCGGGACGGCGGCTGGCGCGACTGGGACCGGGCCACCTGGCTGCGCAAGGCGAAGGACTTCGTCAACCCGGTGATCGACGGGCTGTGGAGCGACGACCGGATGCGCACGGCGGACCAGAGCGACAAGCAGGTGGCCGCCGACGTGCCGGCCGACCGCGGCAGGACCGACCCGCAGCCGGCGCCCGTGGCGGCGCGCCCGGTGACGCCGCCGTACCACACCAACGCCGCCGCGGTGGGGAAGCTGTTCTTCGACGGCCCCCAGGGGTCGCTGGTCTGCTCGGCGACGATCGTCGAGGACCCGGTGCATCCGGGGAAGTCCGATCTGGTGTGGACGGCCGGGCACTGCGTGCACGCGGGCAAGGACGGCGGCTGGTACCGCAACATCGCCTTCGTGCCCGACTACAACGACGCCGGGCTGAGCGCCGACCGGCTCAAGGGCGCCTCCCGGGACCGGCTCGCGCCCTACGGGGTGTTCTGGGCGGACTGGGCGAGCACCTCCGACCAGTGGATCGCCGGCGGCTCGACCGAGGGGGGCAACGGCTCCGCGTACGACTTCGCGGTGCTGCACGTGGTGCCGGAGAAGGGCGGCAGGTCCCTTCAGGAGACGGTCGGCGCGGCGATGCCGGTGTGGTTCGACGCTCCGTCCGTCACCCGGATCGACACCATGGGCGCGTGGGGGTACCCGGCCACGAAGCCGTACGACGGACAGCGGATGTACGCGTGCGTCGGCCGGCCCGGCCGACTGTCCCTGGACGCGGACGCCCCAGGGGAGTACCGCATCGGCTGCACCATGACCGGCGGCGCGTCCGGCGGCGGCTGGTTCGCCTCACGGCCGGACGGCACGACCGCGCTGGTCAGCAACACCTCGATCGGCCCGCAGACCAACATCTGGGTGGCCGGCCCGCGGCTCGGCACGCAGGCGCAGCGGGTGTTCGACGGGGTGAGCAACCGCTTCCGCTGATCCCGCGGACGGGCGGCCGGAGGCGCCGGCAGCGGGCCCGCCTCCGATACGCGTAAGGACCGGCCTCCATGGAGGCCGGTCCTTACTACTCCGTCGTCACTACTCCGTCGTCACTACTCCGTCGTCACTACTCCGTCGTCACCGTCAGTGCCGGGCCACCAGGGTGAACGGCGCGAGTTCCGCCGCCAGTTCCTCGTGGACGCGCACCCGCAGCAGCGTGCCCTCGCCGGTGTGCTCCTCGGTCAGCACCTCGCCGCCCGCGTGCACTCGGGACACCAGGCCGCCGTGGGTGTACGGCACCAGGGCCTCCACCTCGACGTCCGGACGCGGCAGTTCGTCGTCGATCAGCTCCAGCAGCTCGTCGATGCCCAGGCCGCTGCGGGCGGACACGGCGATGGCGTGCTTCTCGTTGCGCAGCAGCCGCTGCAGCACCAGCGGATCGGCGGCGTCGGCCTTGTTGACCACCACGATCTCCGGTACGTCGAGCGCGCCGACGTCGCGGAACACCTCGCGGACCGCCGCCAGCTGCTCCTCCGGCACCGGGTGCGAACCGTCCACCACGTGCAGGATCAGGTCGGCGTCGGCCACCTCCTCCATGGTCGAGCGGAACGCCTCGACCAGGTGGTGCGGCAGGTGGCGGACGAACCCCACGGTGTCGGCCAGCGTGTAGAGCCGGCCGGTCGGCGTCTCGGCCCGGCGCACGGTCGGGTCCAGGGTGGCGAACAGTGCGTTCTCCACCAGGACGCCGGCGCCGGTGAGCCGGTTGAGCAGCGAGGACTTGCCCGCGTTGGTGTAACCGGCGATCGCCACCGACGGCACCTTGTGGCGCTTGCGCTCCTGGCGCTTCAGGTCGCGGCTGGTCTTCATCTCCGCGATCTCCCGGCGCATCTTGGCCATCTTCTCGCGGATGCGCCGCCGGTCGGTCTCGATCTTGGTCTCACCGGGACCGCGGGTGGCCATGCCGCCGCCCGAGGAACCGGAACCGCCACCGCCCATCTGCCGGGAGAGCGACTGGCCCCAGCCGCGCAGCCTGGGCAGCATGTACTGCATCTGCGCCAGGGACACCTGCGCCTTGCCCTCGCGGGACTTGGCGTGCTGGGCAAAGATGTCGAGGATCAAGGCGGTCCTGTCGACCACCTTGACCTTGACGACGTCCTCCAGGTGGATGAGCTGGCCGGGGCTCAGCTCACCGTCGCAGACCACGGTGTCCGCGCCGGTCTCCACGACGATGTCCCGCAGCTCGTGCGCCTTGCCCGAACCGATGTACGTGGCCGGGTCCGGCTTGTCGCGGCGCTGCGTCACGCCGTCGAGCACCAGCGCGCCGGCCGTCTCGGCGAGGGCGGCGAGCTCGGCCAGGGAGTTCTCCGCGTCTTCCACGGTGCCGGAGGTCCAGACGCCGACGAGCACCACGCGCTCCAGTCGCAGCTGGCGGTACTCGACCTCGGTGACGTCCTCGAGTTCGGTGGAGAGGCCGACGACCCGGCGCAGCGAGGCGCGGTCGTCGCGGTCCAGCTGCTCGCCGTCCCGCTCCCCGTCGATCTCATGACTCCAGGCGACGTCCTCTTCCATCAGGGCGTCGGCCCGAAGGCTCTCGGGGAGGCGCTGGCGGCTCTCGGAAGAGGATGAAGTGAAGGAGGTCATTGGATCCTTTGGTCGTACGGTCAGGAAATCGCGGGCTCGGCGAGCGCTCGCGCGGTGCACGGAACGCATCCGCGCCGACACCGACGATGGTCGCACGCCGGGCGGTGCGGGTCACGCGACTTTCACGCTCTTCAACGGCCGGAGCCGCCTCGGAATTCCGCACCACCCCTGACCTGCGCGGGAGCGGGAGCCCGGCGAAGAGCCTCTCGGGCGGCCGCAGCGGGTCGATGCCGCTCGACGCCGCTCGATGGCGCGGGCTCCGTAACGACCGGCCTCAGTCGCGGCCCGCGCCCGTGACGGCCGGCTGCGCCCGGTACACGTCGTAGACGCCCGGCACCGCACGCATCGCCCGCATCAGCGCGGACAGCGCCCGCGGATCGGGCAGCTCGACGGTGTACGTGTGCCGGACCCGGTGCTCCTGCGGCGGCTCGACGGCGGCGGAGACGATGCCGAGGCCCTGGGAGGCGATCACCTCGGTGAGGTCGGCGAGCAGCCGGGGGCGGCTGAGCGCCTCGGCGAGCACGGTGGCGCGGTAGCCGCCGGGCGCGGCGCCGTCGCGCCAGCGGACCGGCACCGGGGTGCGCCCGGTCGCGGCCATGTGCGCGGCGGTCGGACACTCGGTGCGGTGGACGGCGACGGTGCCGCCGCGGATGACGAAGCCGGTGACGCCGTCCGGCGGCACCGGCGTGCAACAGCGGGCCAGGCGCACCGCGGCGCCGGGCAGGTCGGTGAGCGCCACCGGCTCGGAGTCCGCGCCCTCGTGGCTCGGGTGGCTCCCGTGGCCGTCGTGGCCCACGCCCTCGTGGTCACCGGTCCCGGCGGCACCGGCGGGCCGCTCCCCTCGCGCCTGCGCGGCGGCGGCGAGGCCGTGGCCCCGGCGTCCCCCGGGCCGCGCGGACCGGCCCTCCGCCGCGTCGGCGTCGCCCTGCGCCGCGGAGGCCGGGTGCTGGGCCAGCCAGCGGCTGATCGCGATGCGCGCGGCCGGCGTGGCGGCGTGCTCCAGCCACGCAGGGTCGGGACCCGAGACGGTCGCGTCCTCGGCGTCCCCGCCGTCCCCTGCGCCCTCGCGGTCGCCCGCGTCGCCGGTGACTCCGGTGTCGTCCATCAGCAGGTGCAGGGTGTCGCCGTCGCGCAGCCGGGTGCCCAGGGGCGCGAGCCGGCCGTTGACGCGCACCCCGACGCAGGCGTGCGCGGCCTCGCCGTGCACCGCGTAGGCGGCGTCGATGCAGCTGGCGCCGGCGGGCAGCCGGATGGTGCCGGAGCTGTCGCCGTCCTGGTCGGTGAAGACGGTGATCTCGCGGTCCTGAGCGAGGTCGTCGCGCAGCGCGGTCCAGAAGGTGTCGGTGTCGGGCGCGGCCCGCTGCCACTCCAGCAGCCGGGCCAGCCAGCCCGGCTGCGTGGGGTCCAGGCGCTCGCCCTCGGCCGCCGCGGCGGGCGCCGCGGCCCCGGGCCCCCCCCCCCCCCCCGGGGGGGCGCCCCCCCGCCCCACCCCCCCCCCCGCCNCCCCCCCCCCCCCCCCCCCCCCCCCCCCCCCCCCCCCCCCCCCCCCCCCGGGACGCCTCCCCCGCCGCGTGTGGGTCGCCCAGGGCGATGACGCCGGCCTCGGCGACCTTGTGCATCCGCCGGGTGCGCACCAGCACCTCCGCGATGCGGCCCTCGGAGTCGGCGACCGCCGTGTGCAGCGACTGGTACAGGTTGAACTTGGGGGCCGCGATGAAGTCCTTGAACTCGGCGATCACCGGCACGAAACAGGTGTGCAGCTCCCCGAGCACGGCGTAGCAGTCGGCGTCCTCGGCCACCAGCACCAGCAGCCGGCCGAAGTCGCAGCCCCCGGGCTCGGCGCCGCGTTTGAGCATCAGGCGGTGCACCGAGACCGCGTGCCGCGGCCTGATGGCCACCTCGGCGGCGATCCCGGCGTCCCGCAGGACCGTACGCACGTCGTCGGCGACGGCCGCCAGCGGGTCGGGGCGGGCGGCGTGCGCCTCGATCATGGCGCGGGTGCCGGCGTACTCGTCGGGGTGGAGGATCGCGAAGACCAGGTCCTCCAGCTCGCTCTTGAGCGCCTGGACGCCGAGCCGCTCGGCCAGCGGGATCAGCACGTCGCGGGTGACCTTGGCGATCCTGACCTGCTTCTCCGGGCGCATGACGCCGAGGGTGCGCACGTTGTGCAGCCGGTCGGCGAGTTTGATCGACATCACCCGCACGTCGCTGCCCGCGGCGACCAGCATCTTGCGGAAGGTCTCCGGCTCGGCGGCGGCGCCGTAGTCGACCTTCTCCAGCTTGGTGACGCCGTCGACGAGGTGGGCGACTTCCGCGCCGAACTCCCGCTGCACCTGATCCAGCGTCACGTCGGTGTCCTCGACGGTGTCGTGGAGCAGCGAGGCGGTCAGGGTGGTGGTCTCCGCGCCGAGTTCGGCCAGGATCAGGGTGACGGCGAGCGGGTGCGTGATGTAGGGCTCGCCGCTCTTGCGCATCTGGCCGCGGTGCGAGGACTCGGCGAGCAGATACGCCTTGCGCAGCCGCTCGATCGCGGCCGGCCCGGCCTGCGGGTGACGGGAGTGGTGCACCTTGATCAGGTGCTCGATGGCGTCGTGATGCCGGTTGCCGCCGCCCGATCCGAGCAGGGCGACCCGGCTCAGCCTGCGCAGGTCGATCCGGCGCAGACCCCGCCTGCGGTCGTCCGCGGCGCCTGCCGCCCGCACCGCGTCCTGTGCGCTCATCGGTCCTCCGGCAGCGTGGACCGGCTGCGGGAGCCCTCCACGCCCCGTGGGGCCGCGCCGGTGCTTGATGCTACCGAGCCCACCACGAGCGGCTGTCGTGCTCTCGCCGAGAGTGATTCCCGTCACCCGTTCGAGGGATGCCAGAGGGAACGACCTGCCCCCATACGCCCGATTCCGGCCACCCGCGAACGGGGGTAGGCCGCGGGGGTGACGGAGGGTCTGATTCCGCTGTGGCGACGGGTGATGGGTGAATGAGCGGATGGACGAGTGGGCGATGGGCGCCGCGGTGTCCGGCGGCCCCGGCCCTCCGCTGCCTCAGCGTCCGGCGGCGAGCCACTCGCGGTCCACGGCGCCCTCGGCCAGGATCACCGCGGGGCCGGTCATCTCCACGCCGCCGTCGGGGCGTTCGGTGATGACCAGGCGTCCGCCGGGCACGTCGACGGTGTACGTGACGGGCCGGCCGGCGACCGCCGGGTCCAGGCCGTCGCGGCGCGCGGCGGCGACCATCACCGCGCAGGCGCCGGTGCCGCAGGATCGGGTCTCGCCGGAGCCGCGCTCGTGCACGCGCAGCGCGACGTGGCCCGGGCCGCGGTCGACGACGAACTCCACGTTGGTGCCGCGCGGGTAGGACGAGGCGGGGCTGACCACGGGCGGGCGCAGCAGGTCGCCCGCGTCGTCCAGGCCGGCGACGAAGGCGACCGCGTGGGGGTTGCCCATGTCGACGTGGACCGCGGGCCAGCTCCGGTCGCCGACGGCCACGGTCACCGGGCCGCCGGGCAGCGCGGCGCGGCCCATGTGCACGGTGACGTCGCCCGGGGCGCCGCCCTCGGCGTCCTTGGCGATGTGCACCCGGCGGACTCCCGCACGGGTGGCCACCGCGAGGTCGCCCGGCCCGGTGTGACCGGCCCGCTGGAGGTAGCGGGCGAAGACCCGGACGCCGTTCCCGCACATCTCGGCGATGCTGCCGTCGCTGTTGCGGTAGTCCATGAACCACTCGGCCTCCGCGGCCATCGCCGCGGCCTCCGGGTGGGCGGCGGAGCGGACGACGCGCAGCACGCCGTCGCCCCCGATGCCGGCCCTGCGGTCGCACAGGCGGGCCACGTCGGCCGCGGACAGCTCGATCAGGCCGTCCGGGTCGGGGACGATCACGAAGTCGTTCTCGGTGCCGTGCCCCTTGAGGAAGGCGAGGGAGCCCAGGGGCGCGGAGCCGTGGTGCGTGTCGGTCACGTGTCCGATCGTACGCGGTGCCTGCGACAACGGCTCAGCGCGGCCGCGCGACCCTGTGTCCTTCGGCGCAGCCGTACCACCCAGCGTCGCCGGCTCAGCGCAGCCGCGCGACCCGCCACACCGCGAGCACCGCGACGAGCGCGATCAGCACCGCGTAGCCCGCCACGAAGCGCCAGTCCGGGCGTGCGCCGGAGCCGCGGGAGGGCAGCCCCGGCCACGTCTGGCCGAGTCGGCGGGAGGCCATCAGGCCCCATCCGGCGGCGCAGCAGCACAGCAGCAGCCCGAGCATGGCCACCACCGGACCGGCGTCGCCGGACTCGAAGGCCAGCGGGAAGGCGAACATCAGCGAGCCGCCGACGGTCAGCGCGGTGATCGGCGCGAGCTGCCAGATCCGCAGCCGCCGGGCGGGGCGCAGTTCCCTGAAGGACTCGCCGTCCTCGATCGGCGGCAGCTCCTCGGCGGACCCGAGCGGTTCGAGTCGCCCGAGGGAGTCGAGTGACTCCAGGGACTCCAACGAGCCCAGGGGCTCCCCCGGTTCCAGGGGTTCGAGTCGATCGCCGGGGTCCTCGGACTCCATCGCGTCCATGGACTCGCGCGGGCTGCGGGACTCCGGGACGCGGCCCTCCCGCGGTTCGCGCGCGGCGCCCGAGTCCGCGGCGGTGTCGCGTCCGTGGGGTGTGTCGCGCGGGCCGGCTGCCATTGCCACGCGCCCTCCCAAGTCTCCGACACCGTAGCTCGATGCTCGATGATGGCACGGTCGCGGGCGTGCTCCGGGACGCCGGGGCGTCCCGATGCCATCACGTGATCAGGCTGTGACCGCTTCTTGGAGCTTGTCCGACCAACGCCAGGGCCTGTTCGGTGAGTTCCCCGCCGCGCGCGGAGAGCCAGTGCACCCGTGGGTCGCGCCGGAACCACGAGTCCTGGCGGCGCGCGAAGCGCTTGGTGGCGCGTACGGTCTCGGCGCGCGCCTCCTCCTGCCCGCACTCCCCGGCGAGGGCGGCCAGCACCTGCTGGTAGCCCAGGGCGCGGGAGGCGGTGAGGCCCTCGCGCAGCCCGGCGGCTTCGAGGGCGCGCACCTCGTCCACCAGCCCGGCCTGCCACATCCGGTCCACCCGCACGGTGATCCGCTCGTCCAGTTCGGGCCGCGGCACGTCCACGCCGATCGTGACGGTGTCGTAGAAGGACTCGTGGCCGGGCAGGTTGGCGGTGAAGGGCCGTCCGGTGATCTCGACCACCTCCAGCGCGCGGACGATCCGCCGGCCGTTCCCCGGCAGGATCGCGCGCGCGGCCTCGGGGTCGACGGCGGCGAGCCTGGCGTGCAGCGCGCCGGACCCGAGCGTCTCCAGTTCGGCCTCCAGGCGGGCCCGTACGGCGGGGTCGGTGCCCGGGAACTCCATCACGTCGAGCGCGGCCCGCACGTACAGCCCGGAGCCGCCCACCAGGACCGGGACCCGGCCCTCGGCGTGCAGCCGGTCGATCTCGGCCCTGGCCATCCGCTGGTAGTCGGCGACGCTCGCGGTCTCGGTGACGTCCCAGACGTCCAGCAGGTGGTGCGGGACGCCGCCGCGCTCGTCGGGGGTGAGTTTGGCGGTGCCGATGTCCATGCCGCGGTAGAGCTGCATGGAGTCGGCGTTGACCACTTCGCCGCCGAGCCGCCGGGCGAGCGCGACCCCCAGGTCGGACTTCCCGGCCGCGGTGGGGCCGACGACGGCGATGACACGGTTCTTCACTCCCCCAGTGTCCCAAAGCCCCCGGAGCGAAAAGCCGGGGTCGCGGGTATGGTCGGAAGAAGTGAAGGGCGTTTTGTCATGGTCTGAGCCTTCATGGGCCCGGCCCGGAGGGTGCGACGGCGCACCCCGCCCCTTCCTTGGCCGTCATCTTCGAGGGAAGGTGCGAGATGAGCTTCATGGACACGCTCAAGGAAAAGCTCGGCATGTCGAAGGGGAAGGCCTCCGACATGATGCGCCAGCACGGGGACAAGGTCGACCAGGGCCTCGACAAGGCGGGCGACGCCGTCGACTCCAAGACCGGTGGCAAGTACAGCAGCCAGATCGACTCCGGCGTGGACAAGGCGAAGAACGCCGCGCGTGACTACGGCGACCAGGGTGGCGGCGGCACCGCCTGACCTCCCGTCGTCTCCCTGAGCCCCTCGTCGGGCTCCACGGCCTCCTCCCGGCCGCCTCGACGACCCGTCCGGTCGCCCCGGCCCCTTCCGACCGGCCGGGTCCCACCCGGGGCGCGGGAGAGGGTTCACCCCTTTGCCGGACGGCCGCGGACCTCCACCATCCGCGGCCCGTCCTCACGTCCGGGACGTGTTCCTCGCGTCCGGGACGCTCTCACGTGCGGGACTATCGTCAGGTCCGGAACGTTCCTCAGGTCCAGGACGCCACGAAGTACCCGACGCCGTAGGGCGCGGACTCGTGCAGCAGCTGTCCGCCGAGGTGGGCCTCCTCCGCGGCGCCCGCGAGCACCTGCCAGGGAGCCCGGCCGACCGCCTTTAGCTCCTGGGCCAGCTCCGGGTCGAGGGCGGCCAGCGCGCCGACGTCGGCGGACCCCAGCGCCCGGGCCACGTCGGCGTCGAACGACTCGGCGCGCTCGTCCAGGTAGCCGGGCGCCTTGACCGTACGGCACGCGCTGCCGTCGCCCATCACCAGCAGGGCCACCCGTTCGGCGGAGCCCGCGACGGCCCGGCCGGCGGCGGCGCAACGGTCCGGCTCCAACTGCTCCCCCACGCCCAGCCCCTCGACCGGGGCCGCCTTCCAGCCGCGCAGCAGCCAGGCGGCGACGGCCAGCGAGGACGGCAGGGGCGGGACCTGCGCCGGGGGGCCGCCCTGCTCCCCGGGCCCGATGCCGGCGCCCGAGTCGTCCCCGGCATCGGCTTCTGTCTCGGCTTTCGTCCCGTGCGCCTCCCCGGCGTCCGCATCTCCCAGCGTCACGTCGAGGTCGACGCCGAACGCCCGGAAGGACCCGGCGGCGCCCGGCGGGAAGACGCCGCGGCTGGGGCGTTCCGCGGGACCGATCACGACCAGCCGCTCCGGGCGCGAGGCCGCGAGCACGCCGACGGCGTCGGCGCACGCCCGGCGCAGGGCGTCCAGCTCGGACGCGGCGCCCGCCGCGACCTCCGGGACCAGCAGCGGCGGGCAGGGGCAGACAGCGGCGGCGACGAGCATGTGCGGAACCCTACCCGCGCCCACCGACAACGCGTGCCGCGCCCGCCCCCGGCGCGCGCCGGGGCACCCTCGGCATGCGCCGGGCAGTCTCGGCGCGCGCCAGCGCCCTGCCGGGCGTGCTCGATCGACCGCCGGCCGCTCGGTCGACCGCGCCTGCGACGGCTCAGTCGACCGCGCAGCCGCCGGTCATCACGGGCTGCGCGGACGGCGCCGGGGCGCCGATCGTCGGCAGGCCCAGCATCACGCCGGCCGGCTTGGCGGGCGCGGCGCTGCGGCGCTCCCAGGCGTCGCCCGCGCGGGTCCGCCGGATGCCCAGCGCGGGCTTCTCGGCGAGCAGGTGGTGCGGCGCCGCGTACGTGACCTCGACGGTCACCATGTCGCCGGGCCTGACCGGCTCGGCGGGCGGCTCGAAGTGCACCAGCCGGTTGTCGGGGGCGCGTCCTGACATCCGCCGGGTGGCGTCGTCCTTGCGGCCCTCGCCCTCGGCGACCAGCACCTCCAGGGTCCGCCCGACCTGCTTCCTGTTCTCCGCCCAGGAGATCTCCTCCTGGAGGGCGACCAGCCGCTCGTAGCGCTCCTGGACGACCGCCTTGGGGATCTGGCCGTCCATCTCGGCCGCGGGGGTGCCGGGCCGCTTGCTGTACTGGAAGGTGAACGCCTGGGCGAAGCGGGCCTCGCGCACCACGTGCAGGGTCTGCTCGAAGTCCTCCTCGGTCTCGCCGGGGAAGCCCACGATGATGTCGGTGGTGACGGCCGCGTCGGGCATCGCCGCGCGCACCTTCTCGATGATGCCCAGGTAGCGGTCCTGCCGGTACGACCGGCGCATCGCCTTCAGCACCCGGTCGGAGCCCGACTGCAGCGGCATGTGCAGCTGGTGCATCACGGTGGGCGTCTCGGCCATGGCGGCGATCACGTCGTCGGTGAAGTCGCGCGGGTGCGGCGAGGTGAAGCGGATGCGCTCCAGTCCCTCGACGCCGCCGGTGGCGCGCAGCAGCTTGCCGAACGCCTCACGGTCGCCGATGTCGGAGCCGTAGGCGTTGACGTTCTGCCCGAGCAGGGTGACCTCGATGACGCCCTCGGCGACCAGCGCCTCGACCTCGGCGAGCACGTCGCCGGGGCGGCGGTCCTTCTCCTTGCCGCGCAGCGCGGGCACGATGCAGAACGTGCAGGTGTTGTTGCACCCCACGGAGATCGCGACCCAGGCGGCGTACGCGGACTCACGGCGCGAGGGCAGCGTGGAGGGGAACGTCTCCAGCGACTCGGCGATCTCGACCTGCGCCTCCTGGGCGATCCTGGAGCGCTCCAGGAGCACCGGCAGCCGGCCGATGTTGTGGGTGCCGAAGACCACGTCGACCCAAGGGGCGCGCTTGACGATGGTGTCGCGGTCCTTCTGCGCCAGGCAACCGCCCACGGCGATCTGCATCCCCGGGCGCGCGGCCTTCTTGGGGACGAGCTGGCCCAGGTTGCCGTAAAGGCGGTTGTCCGCGTTCTCCCGCACCGCGCAGGTGTTGAAGACGACGACGTCCGCGCCGTCGGCGCCCTCGGGCGCGCGGACGTAGCCCGCGTCCTCCAGGAGGCCGGACAGCCGTTCGGAGTCGTGGACGTTCATCTGGCACCCGTAGGTGCGGACCTCGTAAGTGCGCGCGCTCATAACAATCAACCAGGGTACGTGGTCCCGGGGGCGGCCCGCCCGCCCCTTCCGCGGATCGTCCCGGTGCTGGCAGGATCGCCCGGTATGGACCTCTCCCGCCTCCGCGGACGCCTGCCGGGGCCGCTGCAGGCGGTGCTGGCGGCCGCGTCGGTGCTGGCGCTGCTGCTGTGGTGGCTGCTGCCGTCGGGAGGCCCCTCGTACCCGCACCGGCCGATCTCGCTGGCGACCGGCGTGCGCGACGGCGTCTACGAGACGTACGGGAAGCTGCTGAAGACCGACCTGCGGACGGCGCTGCCGGGGGTGCGGGTCGACCTGGTGAACACCGAGGGGTCGGTCGACAACATCGAACGGGTGGTCGCCGGGCACGCCGACTTCACCATCGCCGCCGCGGACGCGGTGGCGGCGTACGACGGCCCTGGAAAGTCCCGGCTGCGCGCCTGTGCGCGGCTGTACGACGACTACATGCAGCTCGTCGTGCCGCGTGACTCGCCCGTGCGGTCCGCCCGCGACCTGCGCGGCCTGACCGTGGGCATCGGGCAGAGCGCCTCCGGGGTGAACCTGATCGCGCGCCGGCTGCTGGCCGCGGCGGGCCTCGACGTCCGCACCGACATCAAGGCGGTCCCGGTCGGGATCGACGAGGCCCCGGGCATGCTGCTGGGCGGGCGGCTCGACGCGTTCTTCTGGTCCGGCGGGCTGCCGACCGCGGCGATCACGTCGATGGCGACGCCGGTGGACCGGATCAGGCTGGTGCAGCTCGGCGACCTGGTCGGCAAGCTGCACGCGATGGGTCCGCAGATGCAGTACTACCGTCAGGCGGTCATGCCGGCGGACGCCTACCCCAAGGCGCAGGAGGGCCGGCCGGTCTCCACGATCGCGGTGGCGAACCTGCTGGTCACCACGGACCAGGCGAACGCGGGGCTGGTGCAGCGGCTGACCCGCGCGGTGATCGACAGCCGGGACGCGATCGGCAAGGAGGTGCACGCGGCGCAGCTGGTGGACCTGCGCACCGCCGTCTTCACCGATCCGCTGCCGCTGCACACGGGCGCGGAGCGGTACTACCGGTCCGTCAAGCCGTAGCGCCGGGCGAGCGGCGGCCCGGACCCCAGGCGGGCGCGTCCCACTCGGGCGGCGGCCCGGACCGCAGGCGGGCGGCTCAGCCGGGCGGCGCCTCCACCGGGGCGGTGCGCGGCACGGTGAGCGTGACCTCCAGGCCGTGCGGCTCGCGGTTGGCGAACACGAGGGCGCCGCCGCTCTGCGCGAGCAGGGCGCGGGCGATGGACAGGCCGAGCCCCGAGCCGTGCACGTTCTGGTGGCGGGCGCTGCGCCAGAACCGGTCGCCGACCCGGGACAGCTCCTCCTCGGCCAGGCCGGGGCCGCCGTCGGCGACGGTGATCGCGGCGTGCCCGCCGGCCGCGCCCACCCCCACCGTCACCGTCACCGACTCGTCCGCCGGCGTGAACTTGATCGCGTTGTCCAGCACCGCGTCCAGCGCGCTGGACAGCGCGACCGGGTCCGCCCACCCGGTCACCCCGGCGCCCGCGCCCGCGGGCTCGTCGAGACGGACGCGCACCTGGGCGTGGCGCGCGGCCGGCTCCCAGGCCGCGACCCGGACGCGGACCAGCTCCGCGACGTCGGTGGCGACCCGGCGGCTGCCCGAGCTCTCGGCGACCGCCAGGCCCAGCAGGTCGTCCAGCACCTGGGCGAGGCGCTGGCCCTCCTCCTTGACCGACTCCGCCTCGGTGTGGCCGTCCGGCAGTTCGAGCCCGAGCAGCTCGATGCGCAGCAGCAGCGCGGACAGCGGGTTGCGCAGCTGGTGGGAGGCGTCGGCGACGAACGCGCGCTGCTGCTCCAGCACCTGTTCGACGTGGTCGGCCATCTCGTTGAACGACCGGCCCAGGCGTCTGAGTTCCGGGGGGCCGCCGGATTCCTCCACACGGGAGGTCATCCTGCCGGTCGCGATGTCGTGGGTGACCCGGTCCAGGGTCGCGACCGGCCGCAGCACCCACGCCGTCAGCCGGACCGCGAAGAGCACCGCGAGCGCCATCGCGGCCAGCTCGCCGGCGATCAGCAGCAGCCAGCCGTGCAGGATGCGCGAGCGCAGCGCCCCGGTGGGCGAGTCGGTGACGACCACCGCGACCACGTCGCCGTCCCGCACGATGGGCGAGGCGATGGCGAGCCTGCGGCGCTGCCAGGGCCACACCTGCTCCGGGTTGTGGGCGCGCCGACCGAGCAGCGCGGAGTAGTACGCGTCGAACAGCTCGCCGCGGGCCGGCAGCCGCCAGTTCACCGGGGCGGTGGCCATCGCGGCGCGGTCGCGGTAGAAGACGCCCGCGCTGATGCCGTACAGCTCCTGGTAGCGGGCGAGTTCGGTGCGCAGGGTGTGCAGCCGCTCGTCGTCGTCCGGGCCCACCGAGGTCTGCTCGTCGCTCGCGGTGACGAACTGGGCCAGCGCGGCGAAGCGGGTGGTGTCGTCGATCCGGTCGACGACCACCCGCTGCTGCTGGGCGGCGGCCTGGCTGGCGGCGAGCGGGAACCCCAGGGCGAGCAGGACGCCGGCCATCAGCACGATGAGCAGCGGGAGCAGTCGTGAGCGCACGCGGGCGTTCCTCGCCGTCCGTCAGCGGGCCGGTACGACGAACCGGTAGCCGACGCCGCGCACCGTCTCGATCATCTCCGGGGTGCGCAGCTTGGAGCGCAGCGAGGCGACGTGCACCTCCAGGGTGCGGCCGGTGCCCTCCCACGCGGTGCGCCACACCTGGCTGATGATCTGCTCGCGGCGGAAGACCACTCCGGGGCGCTGAGCCAGCAGTGCCAGCAGGTCGAACTCCTTGCGGGTCAGCGCGACCGGCGCGCCGTCCACGGTGACCTGGCGGGTCGGCAGGTCGATGGCGACCGGCCCGAGACGCAGCGCGGGACCGCCGGGCCCGGCGGCCGGCGCGCCCTGGCCCCCGTCGTCGGCGGGCGAGCCGTCGGCGTCCGGCAGCACGTCGCCGGGCGGGCGCAGCGGCGGGCGGCGGCTGACGGCGTGGATGCGGGCCAGCAGCTCGCCGGTGTCGTACGGCTTGACGACGTAGTCGTCGGCGCCGAGGTTCAGCCCGTGGATACGGGAACGGACGTCGGCGCGGGCGGTTACCATGATCACCGGGGTGGCGGTGCGGCGCCTGATCCGGCTGCACACCTCGAAACCGTCCTGGTCCGGGAGCCCGAGATCGAGCAGCACACAGTCGAAGGCGGGCCCCTGGCCGGGCAGGATGGCCTGGATGGCCTCCTCGCCGCTGCGCGCGTGGTGGACGTCGAAGCCGTGCCGGCCGAGGACCGCGGAGAGGGCGGCGGCCACGCGGTCGTCGTCCTCCACGAGCAGCAGTCGCACGTCCCACCTCACCCCTTTCCTGTGCCCGGCCGGCCGGCGGCGCGGTGCCGGCCGTCTCACGGGACGGATGTTCCACCGGCGTTTTCCGGTCGTTCTTCGGACCGTCCCGACCGAATCCACGCCGATCGGGGCGGGGTGCGTCAAGGGTGTACCGGCTCACGCCCCCGACCGTTACCGACCCGGTACGCGTCACCGGCGCCGCCCGCGTGCTCCGATGCGCCTCTGACGTGCCGTCGGAACACCGCGCCGAGGGAGGTCGGTCGCTTGACGTGGGCAGTCGCAGTGAGTTGCATACGTTTTGTGACCGCACTTCTTCCGGGGGCCGCTGCGTGGACCCGGTGATCGTCGCGGGGGCGGGCCCGACGGGCCTCGCCCTCGCTCTGGGGCTGGGCCGCCGCGACGTCCCCGTCATTGTGCTGGACGAGGCGGAGACGCCCGACAGTTCCGGCTCCGAGGGGACGCGGCGTGCGCGCACCGCGGTCCTCGGCCCCGCCACGGCCGCAACTCTGGAGCGGCTGGGCTACGCCCGGCTGCGCCAGGACGGTATGGCGTGGGCCGGCTGGCGCACGCTGCGCCGCCGCACCGAGCTGCTGCGGATCGACTTCGGCGCGGACGCGGGGGCGGAAGCGGCGGCGGGTGCGGCGGCGGGTGCGGGCGCGGCTTCCGGCGCCGGGAGCGGGGCCGGGGC